>NZ_JAJJOZ010000003.1:0-457193 GCF_021653995.1 Paracandidimonas lactea | reverse complement strand
ATTGCTTCCATTAGAAATGTTCTTCGCAAAAACAAGTCTAATGAATACCGCTTGTCCCCCGTTCATGATGTAGAGCCTATCCATTTAAGCAGCCACGGTGCCGCATTGGGGAGATACCCGGGGCGCACCGTCAAGGGGCCTTGCGCGTCGCTCAACCACTTGGGCACATTTTTCAGCATGCCAGGCAAGGCAATCGGGACGCAGCTGTCGATGCTGACCAACCCCGCATTGCCGAAAGATGTACCTGTACCCGGCTCGCGCTCGTCGATGACGCGCACCGGAACGCCGCGCTGTCGCAGGGCAACGGCCGTGCACATGCCGACAACGCCGGCGCCGATGATAGTGACCTGTTCCATTGCGCTGCTTACTCCGCCTTCACCGCCTGAACCACAATTTCAATCAGGCAGTTCGGGCCCAGAAGTTCCTTCACCACGACCGTTGCACGATTGGGGAATGGCGCTTGCGTGAAATAGCGGCCATAGACCTCATTCATGCCGGCGGCGTCTTCCTTGTTGACCAAATAAATCGTCATCTGGGCAACATGCCTCAAGCTCGATCCAGCACATTCGAGGACGTGCGCGAGCTGGCTGAAAACTCTGTCCGCCTGGACGCGGATATCACCGTCCCCACTGGCCTTCATCGTTTCCGGATCGCGCGGCATCTGCACCGTAAACACCAGTTGCCCCGCGTCGATAGCGTTGGTGATGGGCACGGTAGGGGGATTGACGATGCGGCTCTGTACGGCTTTAAGCGTTATTGCGACGGTGCTCATGCATGACTTCCGGTCAATTCGCGCTTGAATTTGCGCAGGTTCATATTCACGGCGATGCGCCGCAACGGATCCGGCGGGATGAAGGCCGGTTTGCTGAGGGCCAGCGTTTCAGCCAGCAGCGGTGAAGCACGGTCAACGGCCATGTCGGCGAGCAGCTCACCCAGTGCCGACATCTTGAGGATGCCCGACGCGTTGCAGCCCGACAGGACGAATGCCCGCCCCCCCACCTGGCGTAGGATCGGCGCGTCGTTGCGCGTAAGGCTGACCGCCCCACCCCAGATATGCTCGAAAATGTCCGCTGGCAGATCGGGATGACGAGCAGCCAAGGCGCGCGCCAACAGGCATGCCACCTGCTCGGGAGGCAGCTCACGCTTGTATGAGAAACCCGTGCGCAGCATATAGCGCTTGCCGCCCACCTTGCGGCTTGTGGCCTCGAGCCGCTCGACCGGCGTCAGCCCCCAATCCGCGTCGCGGCCAAACTGAGCAGCTTCCGCTGTGGACAATGGCCGGGTGAGGCCGGCATAGGTGTACATGGTGAGTTGACGAAAACCCGCATGGCCGAACTCGGGCAGTTGCGAATTTACACAGAGCAGCAGCGTGCGCGCACTGACTGTGCCGCCGCCCGTTTCTACAACGTACGGCCCTGAGCCGCGAATATTCTGTACGGGCGTGTCAAAGTATGCGCTCACATTGGCGGGCAGCACCTCGATCAACCCGTTGACCAGTTCCGCCGGCTGCGCCAGTGCGCAACTGGGCAGCCAGAGAGCAGCTTGGTAATAGCCAGTACCCAGTTCGCTTGCGATGTCGCGTGCGTCAAGCACCCGAAACGGTACTTTGTTGTCGGCAAGTGTCTGGCGCAATGCGCCGAGCGCGCGAGCACCGACAGGTGTCGTTGCGGCCTTGTAATGGCCGATCTCGCCCCAGCCGCAGGCGATAGTGTGTTCTTGCACGATGGTGTGCAACTGCTGCTTGCCGTGGGACAGCAGCCGGATTTGCCACTCACGCTGCGCCGCGTCGCGGCTGGCCGAGATTTTGGCGTACGGCTGGGTGATCATGAAACCAGAATTGCGGCCCGAGCTGTTTTCGCCTGGCAGGCCGGCGTCCAGCAGCACGATGCGTTCGCTGGGATGCAGTTCAGCCAACCTGCGCGCCGCAGCCAAGCCTGCAAAGCCGGCGCCAACCACCAGATAATCCGCCACGGCATCGGCTTGCAGCGTCGTATAGCCAGCCTTTATCTCGGAAATGGCATTCCACCCGCTGGGCGATGCATAAGCCCGGTATTCGATCACACCGTGTCTCCATATTGCTAATGTCGGATGCCGATCAGGTATGCGCTGCAGTCATCCGGGTATGTTTTTGCTACTCTGCCAGTCCATGTTTCAGATGTAAAATGAAAAACATTGGCTACCTTTATTCGATTCATTCATAAATGAACTTCAAGCAGCTCACGCACGTTGTCGCGCTCGCAGATACGCTGAGCTTCAGCAAAGCCGCCGAACGCGTACACCTGAGCCAATCCGCGCTCAGCAAAAGCATTTCGGCACTCGAGGAGGAAATCGGCATCCAGATCTTTGCGCGCACAACGAACAAAGTAGAGGTCGCCCCTACGGGCCAGCATGTCATCACCCATGCGCGCCATCTGCTGTCAGAGGCAACGAGCTTTCGCAAAAATATCGAGTACCTGAAAACCGGCGAGCTGGGCAGCGTCGCACTGGGCTCGGGCCCGTTTCCGGCGGCAAGCTTTCTGGATACCGCCATCCATCAGTTTCACCAACGCTATCCCAGGGTGTCGTTCAGCATCCGCATAGACCACTGGGCCAATCTGTTGGCAGCACTGCACGCTGGGAAAATTGATTTTTTCATGGCGGATGTGCGCGACATCAAGCAGGACGCCACGCTGGACATCACGCCAATTGGTGGCCTGACGGTTACGCTGTGCTGCAGCCGCGATCATCCCTTGATCGCCAGCGATCCGTCCCGCACGGTACAGGCCACCGAGCTGCTGAAGTATGCGTTCGCGTCGGTGAGCCTGCCTCCGCAGATGTTTCTGTCATTGAAGCAAAGCATGGGGCTGGGCCCCAACGATAACTTCCAGGTCAGCATCGAATGCGATGATATGGCCTTGCTCAACCGGATCATCCCTGGCTCCGATATCATTCTCGTCACCAGCAACCTGATGATGGAAACCCGGTTTCCGAACGCCAATATCATAAAGCTGCATGTGCCGATGTCTCGCAACAGGTTCGGCGAATGGGCGCTGGTGAAGATCAAAGGCCGGACACTTACCCCCAGCGCAACACTGCTGGCGGAGCTGCTCATCGAGCTGGTCCGCCAAGGCAGCCGGCAAGATGACGCCCGCCATGGCTTCGAGGGCAACAAGCCGCTTAATTTCCTGGCCGCGTCTGGGCGCGGCGCAAGCCGCCATCAAGCCGGCTGAGCTGCCTGCTCGCCGCGCCACACACACGGCTTGCCCGCGGCTTTGTCCAGCGCCTCCAGGTAAGCCGCGTGCTCGGCCAGTTCGCTGGCATCGGCAAGAATCACGCGCAACGCCGCAGCATCCACTTTATGGCCGGGCAGCCCATCCGCGCCACCCTGCCCTTCTTCCGCAAAATCCATCAGCAGGGCGTCCTGCCCGCGCGTCATGGCCAGCCAGACATCCGCCAGCAGTTCAGAGTCGAGCAAGGCGCCGTGCAGCGTGCGATGGGCGTTGGAGATGCCATAGCGCTCGCACAGCGCGTCAAGCGAATTACGCTTGCCGGGGTGCATTTCGCGCGCGCGCAGCAGCGAGTCGGTGATGCTGCCGCACAAAGTTTCGAAGGCGGGCCGGCCGCAGCGGCGCAGTTCCGCATTGAGAAACTTGGTGTCGAACGCCGCGTTGTGGATGATGACCTCGGCGCCGTCGACGAAGTCGATGAGTTGCTGGGCTACTTCTTCGAAGCGAGGATGACCTGAAAGGAAGTCGGTGGTCAGGCCATGCACAGCCAAGGCTTCGGGGTCGCTGTCGCGGTCGGGGTTGAGGTACAAGTGCAGGTTGCGCCCCGTGATCATGCGGTTTTCGATTTCCACGCAAGCCATTTCGACGATGCGATGCCCCTGGGCAGGGTCAAGCCCGGTGGTTTCCGTATCGAGCACGATGCATCTGTTGTTGCCGGGTGTTGTCGTCACTGCCCGCTCCCTCACGCTACCTTGTTGAATCAGGTTCACAGTATAAAGCCGGCCGGGCACGCCGGAATCAGGCGTCTGAAATGCTGGATTTGGGCCGTGCGCGGCTGGCGATCAGACTGTAGGCCACCGGCACCACAAACAGCGTCAACACAGTGCCGAAGGTCAAGCCTCCCACAAGCACCCAGCCGATCTGCTGGCGTGATTCGGCTCCGGCGCCAGTGGCATAGGCCAGCGGCAGCACACCCAGCGCCATGGCGCCGGTCGTCATCAAAATAGGCCGCAGCCGCAGCACGCAGGCCTCGATGACGGCTTCACGCATGGCCATGCCGTCGGCGCGCAACTGATTGGCGAACTCGCAGATCAGGATGCCGTGCTTGGTAATCAAGCCCACCAGGGTGATGAGCCCAATCTGACTGTAGATGGACAACGTGCCACCCGAGAGATACAGGGCCAGCAGCGCACCCGTCATCGACAGCGGCACCGAAAACATGATGATCAGCGGGTTGCGCCAGCTTTCGAACTGGGCCGCGAGCACCAGATAGATGAACGCCAGAGCCATGGCGAACACCAGGTACAAGCCGCCCGAGGCATCACGGAACTCGCGCGACTGGCCGTCCAGATCAGTTTGCACCGTATGCGGCAGCACGTCCCGCGCGACGGCGTCCATATGCGCCAATACTTCGCCCAGCGCGTAACCAGGCGCCACCGCAGCCTCGACCTTGACTGCACGCAGGCGGTTGAAATGGTTAAGCGACTGCGGTGAGACACTTTCGGCCACGGTCACGAAATTGGACAGCTGGACCATGCCGCCATCACGGGTGCGCACGTAGATATCCGAGATATCAGCCGGGTCGGCACGATCCTGTTTCTTGACCTGCACGATCACGTCGTACTGCTCGCCGCTGTCGCGAAAGCGAGTGACCTGCCGCCCCCCGAGCATGGACTCCAGTGTGCGCCCGACGGCTTCGACACTCACGCCCACGTCCGCCAGCTTGTCGCGCTGCACGATGACGCGCAGTTCAGGCGTATTCAGGCGCAGGTCGGTGTCAAGGTTCTGCAGGCCGGGATAGTCGCGCAGGCGGTCCACGAACGTGTCGACCATTTTCGACATCTCCGGATAAGACGCCTGGCTCATGATCATGAAGTTGACGGGCTTGGACGTGGCGCGCTGGCCCAGCGAGGGCGGGTTGGTGGGAAAGGCGCGTACGCCCGGCAGCGCATTGAAGCGCGGCCGCAGCGACTCGGCAATTTCCTGCTGCTTTCGGTTCCGTTCGCTCCAGGGCTTGAGACGCAGGATGGCCAGGCCATCCGTGACTGTGGGAAAGCCGATGATGGACTGGTAAGCGGCGGCCTCGGGAATGTCGCTGTAGATACGCTCCACCTTCTCGATGCTCTGCAGCATGTAGTCGATGGTGGCGCCCTCCGGGCCACTGAGCATGCCATAGATCACCCCGCGGTCTTCCACCGGCGAAAGTTCGCTCTTGACGACGTTGAACAGCACCACACTGCCCAGCGCCACAACCAACCCCACCAACAGCACGAGGAGACGGTGGCGCAGCGCGCGTGCCAGCCCGTTGCGGTAGCGTTCATTCAACCACCCCAGCATGTGCTCGATCATCGTATAAAGCTTGCCGTGCCCCGCTTGGTGGCGCAGCATCAGCGAGCACATCATGGGCGTCAGCGTCAGCGCAATAAAGCCCGAAACCAGCACGGCACCGGCAAGCGTCAGCGCAAACTCGATGAACAGCCGGCCAGTGCGACCAGTGGCAAAAGCCAGCGGCGCGTACACCGTGACCAGCGTCAGCGTCATGGCTATCACGGCAAAGCCGATCTCGCGCGCACCCAGGAATGCTGCCTCCCTGCGCGTCTTGCCTTCTTCAATGTGGCGGAAAATATTCTCCAGCACCACGATGGCATCATCCACGACCAACCCGATGGCCAGCACCATGGCCAGCAGCGTCAGTGTATTGATCGAGAATCCGAAAAAGTACATGATGCCGAACGCACCAATCAGCGAAACCGGTATCGTGACAATCGGTATGAGGCTGGCCCGCACGTTGCGCAAGAAGAAGAAAATCACCAACACCACCAGCAGGATGGCTTCACCCACTGTTTTATAAACGGCTTTGATCGACTCCTCGATGAAGACCGAGGTATCGTAGGTGACGCTGAGCTTCATACCCTGCGGAAGGTTCTCGTTGATGGCATCAAGCTCGGCCCGCACGTAGCGCGACAAGTCCAGCGGGTTGGCTGTGGACTGCTTGGTAATGCCGATGGTAAGCGCAGGCTGGCCGTTCAGGCGCGCCAGGATGCGGTCATCGCGGGCGCCAATGCCCACATCCGCCACATCGCTCAGCTTGACGGGGTAGCCTTGCACCGTCGCCACAATCACATCCTGAAACTGCCGCACCGTCTGCAGATCGGTGGTGGACATTACCGTGAACTCCCGGGCGATGGATTCAATGCGCCCTGCGGGGATCAGCACGTTCTGTGCTCGCAAGGCGCTCTCCACATCTTGCACCGTCAGGCTGTAGGCGCCCAGGCGCACGCGATCCACATATACGCGCATGGACGGCAGCCGCTCGCCATACACACGTACTTCAGCCGCCCCCGGCAATACCGACAGTCGCGTCTTGATGTAGCGATTGATGTAGTCGGATGCTTCGATGGCCGACATTCCGCCCGTTTCTACACCCAGGAACAGCACCGGCGTGGTATCGGCCTCGACCTTGCTGATAACCGGCTCGTCGACCTCATCAGGCAGGAAACGGCGCGCACGCGCCACCTTGTCACGCACATCGGCAGCTGCCGAGTCCGCGTCGCGCGAAAGATTGAACTTGATATTAATGAAGCTGACTTCGGAGCGGCTGCGTGACGTCATGACATCCACGCCCTCGATGCCCGACAACTGATCTTCGAGCGGCTTGGTGACCTGGGACTCGATCACCTCGGGCGAAGCGCCTTTGTATTCGGTGCGCACGGACACCACGGGTTCGTCGATGTTTGGGTACTCGCGCACCGTGAGCCGCTGATAGGAAATAAGCCCCACCAGCACGATGACCAGCGACAGCACCGTGGCAAATACCGGCCGCTTGATACAGACTTCGGACAGAATCATGGACGGCCCCGTCAGGATGCCGGGGCGGACGCCGCCGGCGTGGCAATATCGACCTCGCGGCCATCGACGATCTTCTGCAGGCCCGACACGACCACCTTGTCGCCAGCCTTGATTCTGCCGATAATTTCCACTTTGCCTTGACGACGGCTGCCCACGCGCACCTCAATGCGCTCGGCACGCCCGTCGGCAACGCGGTAGACATACTGCGATTCGCCCGATGGCGACAGCGCGGTTTCGGGCACCACCAGCGCCAGGCTGTCGCTGAACTCAAGCTGCACACGCGCGAACATGCCCGGACGCAACGCTCCGTCGGTGTTGGGCACGGTGGCCCGCAGCAACAACGAGCGCCCGCCTACGTCCACCAATGGGCTGATGGCACCTACCACGCCTTCTCGTGCCTGGCCCGGCAAGGCGTCGAAACTCAGGTTCAGCTTCTGGCCGACACGCACATCGGCAAAATATTGCTCTGGAATGCGAAAGTCGACCTTGAGCGGATCCACCGATTCGAGCGGCGCCAAATCGCTGCCCGCGTTGATGTAATCGCCGACGGAGACGTTGCGCAGGCCGATCAGCCCGTCAAAGGGCGCGATGATGACGGTTTTTTCCAGGCGCGCCCGGGCCAGTGCCACGGCAGCTTCCTGTACCCCGAACTGGCTCGCCGCCTCGTCGCGCGCCTGCTTGCTGATGAAGCCCTGCTCTGCCAACTGCCGCGCACGTTGGTACTGGCTGGACGCCAGGCGCAGGTTGGCCTGTGCCTGCTTGAGTTCTGCGCGAGCCACGCTATCGTCCAGGCGCACCAGCACTTGGCCCTTGGCAACGTGCCCGCCTTCTTTGAAATTGATGTCGGTGATACGCCCCGCGACCTCGGCCCGCAGCACAACCGCATCCTCTGAGCGCAGGCTGCCCACCGCCGATATGCCCCGCGGCACGGCTTGTTGCTCCACCGGAACGACCTCGACGCGGGGGTTGCCTTTCTTGCCTGCCCCGCCGCCCTGCGCCGGTGCAACGACGGCAGCGCCCGTATCGGCAGGCTTGGCCGGCCACGTGCGATCGGCCAAGCGCATGCCTGCTGCCCCTAGGGCGAGGCCGACCGCCAAGGCCACAAGCGCAACCACAGTACGGCCACTCATGAGCGCTGCCCCACACATGGGCTGCCTGCGCTGCGGCCAAAGTTTCGCGGCGGGCGGACGGGCGCCCCGGATCGAGTGGGGTTCATGGCGAAAGCAGGCGGGACGCGCCGAAATGAGCGTGAAACCGTGACTTTAGCATTAGATTTCAAAATATTACATGACCTTATTGCGTTGCTCGTCACGCATGAGTTCAACCCCCATATTGGCCAGCTCATCGGCACGCTCGTTGCCCGGGTCGCCGGCATGCCCGCGCACCCAGCGCCAGCTCACGACATGCTCGGCGACCAGCTCATCCAGCTCACGCCATAAGTCGGCATTCTTGACGGGTTTCTTTTCTGCCGTCAGCCAGCCCCGCCGCTTCCAGTTGACCAGCCACTCGTTCATGCCCTTTTGCACATACTGCGAGTCGGTATGCACCACGACGTCGCAGCGCCGCTTGAGTGCCCGCAGTGCCTGGATGACTGCCATGAGTTCCATGCGGTTATTGGTAGTGGCAGCCTCGCCGCCATATAGGGATTTTTCGTGACGGCCCTGGCGCAGCAGTGCGCCCCAGCCGCCCACGCCGGGGTTGCCCTTGCAGGCGCCGTCCGTCCAGATTTCTACCTGGCTGCGATTGATGGTCATGAATATGATGCGTAAAGGGGAATAAGAAAATTGCCTACCGGCTTCTTGTGACGTGATGGCGCCCGGTGACCACTGCCTGCCGCCGCACACGCTTTTTGGCGGTTTTCCAGGCGGGGCCCACCAGCCGCATGCCGGCCACCCGCTTAATGGCGGTAACGGCATAAACCGCCCCGCATACGGGCCACCAGCGCTGGCCCGCACCATCCAGGAACGCCCAGCGGTCGAGCCAAACCTGATCACTGCAGGCGGGACGATAGCACCCGAAGCGGGCCTGGTCGACGTCGAAGGTAAGCAGCTTGAACCAGTCTTTCAGGCGAGGGAGCGAAACCTGAAGATGCGCGGGCACGGGCAGCAGGGGATCCAACCCGGGTACGCGGTCGCTCACCCCCCAGATGCTCCAGGGGTTGAAACCGGTAATCACGACCCGGCCCTCGGGCATCAGTACCCGTTCAGCTTCGCGCAGCACTTGGTGGGGATCGGAAGAACACTCGAGCACATGCGGCATGACCAGCAGATCGATGCTTTGTGAATCGAAGGGCAACGCTTCGGGCTCAGTGACCAGAATTGCGCCCAGTTCGGCGGCCTGGGCCGCTTCGATGTGGGTGCGGCCCTTGTACGGGATGCGATTGGCTTGTAGTAAATCCCAATGCGACAGGCCCACTTGTATGGCATGATAGCCAAAGACATTGCCCACCATGGCATCCACCTGCGTCTGCTCCCACCCGCGCACATACCGGCCGGGCGGCGTTTCCAGCCACTCGGCCAGCTCCATGATAAGGGGTTGGTCTGCGGACACTCTCGCTCCTGGTCAGATGAATACCGATGTAACTACCGCCGCCAGCCCACACGACGATACCGAACTGCTGCCCATACCCGCCTTCACCGACAACTATATATGGATGGCGCGCAAGGGTGCTCACGCTGTGGTGGTCGACCCTGGACAGGCGCAGCCTGTACTTGACACACTAAACCGCCTGGGCCTGACGCTGGACGCCATTTTACTCACGCATCATCACGGCGACCACGTCGGCGGCGTGCTCGAAATCATCCAGGAAACCGGCGCACCTGTATACGGCCCCGCTGGCGAGCGCCTGCCGGCCTGTGACGTCCGGCTGGGCGAAGACGATACGGTACAATTGCCCCGCGCGGGCCTGCGGCTTCGGGTGCTGGATGTCCCTGGCCATACTGCGGGGCATATTGCGTATTTCGGGAAGTTCAACGGCCATCCTCCGGTGCTGTTCTGTGGCGATACCCTGTTTTCAGGCGGCTGTGGCCGCCTTTTTGAGGGAACGGCTGCCCAAATGGTTGATTCTCTGGGTAAACTTAGCGCTTTACCGGCCGATACGCTGGTGTGCTGCGCGCATGAATACACCCTGTCCAACCTGCGCTGGGCACGCACCGTCGACCCAGGCAACCAGGCTTTGCAGCAACGATGGGAGGCAGCATCCGGCCTACGCGCCCAAGGCAAGCCCACCCTGCCGTCAACGATAGAGACCGAACGCAACATCAATCCGTTTATCCGAACCATGCACGCTGACATCATCCAAGCCGCCTCCCGCCATGCCGGGGCCAGGCTCGATACCCAAGCCGAGGTCTTTGCCAGCCTGCGAGAGTGGAAGAACACTTTTTAATAATACCCATGATCCGTCTGCGCCTCTTCCTTTTGCTGATCGTAGCAGTCCTCGCCGGCTGCGCGACCCAAACGCCCAACAACCCGTACGCCCCCGCAAAAAAGAGTTACTCCGCCGCAGACACTTCCCGCACCATTGATCTCACTCATCCCCCCCGCGATATGTGGGATCGCGTACGCCGCGGCTTCGCCATCCCCAATCTGCACACCGACCTGGCCAATCAATGGACGTCGTACTATGCCCAGCACCCCGAGTCGGTGAAGCGCATGAGCGAAAGGGCTGGCAAATACCTGTATTTCATCGTCGAAGAACTAAACCGCCGCGGCCTGCCTACCGAGCTCGCATTGCTACCCTTCGTTGAAAGCGCCTACGATCCCACCGCGCTGTCCCGCTCGAAGGCGTCGGGCCTGTGGCAGTTCATCCCCAGCACGGGCAGGCACTATAAGCTCGAGCAAGACTGGTGGCGCGACGAGCGCCGCGACCCTATCGCTTCTACCCAGGCCGCGCTCGATTATCTGGCCTACCTGTACGACTTCCAGGGCGACTGGTATCTTGCATTGGCGTCATACAACTGGGGCGAAGGCGCGGTGCGGCGCGCCATGGAAAAAAACGCCCGGGCAGGCCTGGGCACTGATTACCTCTCGCTGGCGATGCCAGACGAAACCCGCAATTACGTTCCAAAGCTTCAAGCCATCAAGAACATCATCGCCAACCCGTCCCGCTATGGCATCAGCCTGCCCGACGTTGGCAATCAGCCTTATTTCGCGATCATCCAGAAGGATCGCGACATGGACATCGAGGTGGCCGCCCGCCTTGCCGAGATGCCGCTGGACGAGTTCAAGTCGCTCAATGCCTCGTTCAACCGGCCCATCATGCTGGCAGAGCACGACACTCCGCTGCTCTTGCCCACCAACCGCGTAAATATCTTCAACAACAATCTTTCCGCCTATCAAGGCCGCCTCAGCTCCTGGCGCATGTACAAAAGCAGCCGGGGCGAAAGCTTTGCAGCGATCGCCCAGCGCCATGGCATCAGCGAAAAAACCCTGTTGGCTGTCAATGGCATCAGCGACCAGCACAAGCGTGCTGGCGAGCAGTCGCTGCTGGTGCCGGCCGCCGGTGGCCTGGCGCCCGAGGGCGGTGTCATGCTCGCGTCGCTCGAGCAGCCTGGGCCCGACATCCTTACCCAGGCGCGGCAGACGCCCCATGCACAGCGCCAGAACAAGGGCGACGTCAAGGTATTGCGCCGCACGGCCAATGTGCGCACACACACCGTCAAACCAGGCGACACTCTATTCGCCCTGGCCAAGCGTTACAACACATCAGTGTCCGAACTGCGCAAGCTCAATAACCTGCACAGCAACAATCTCGTAAAAGGCAACAAAATCAGGGTGCCGGGCACAGACATACGGGGCTAACGCGCGGGGCGCGGCATTTGTGGCCGCGCCTTGCCCGCCACATACTTCACAACATCACACCGCTACACAATCAAGGATCAATACATGGGCTTCCTGGAAGGCAAACGCATTCTGGTTACCGGGGTCATCTCCAACCGCTCAATCGCCTGGGGCATTGCCAGTGCCTGCAAGCAGCAAGGTGCCGAGCTGGCGCTCACCTACGTGGGTGAGCGCTTCAAGGATCGCGTCACCGAATACGCCGCCGAGCTCGGAACCGACATCGTCATCCCCTGTGACGTCAGCGAAGACGACCAGATCAATGACGCCTTTGCCCAACTGGGCGAGCGCTGGGACGGCCTGGACGGGCTGGTGCATTCCATCGGCTTTGCGCCGCGCGAGTCGATTGCCGGCGATTTCCTCGAAGGTATGACGCGCGAAGCTTTTCGTATCGCACATGATATATCAGCCTATAGCTTTCCCGCGCTTACCAAAGCCGCGCTGCCATTGCTCAAGGGCCGTAACAGTTCAGTCCTGACGCTCACCTACCTGGGCGCTGAAAAAGCCATCCCCAACTACAACACCATGGGGCTGGCCAAGGCTTCGCTCGAAGCCAGCGTACGCTATCTGGCGTCATCCCTGGGCCCCCACGGCATCCGTGCCAACGGCATTTCGGCCGGCCCGATCAAGACGCTGGCAGCCAGTGGCATCAAGGATTTCTCGGTCATCCTGAAGTTCGTCGAAACCCATGCGCCACTGCGTCGCAACGTCACGATCGAAGATGTCGGCAATGTCGCCGCTTTCCTGATGTCCGACCTGGCCGCTGGCATCACGGGCGAGATCACACACGTGGATGGCGGTTTCTCGGCGGTTGTCCCCGGCATGGAATAACCTTGGCCTGCAGTCCAGCCCCACAAGGCGGCTGGACTGTGCGGCGAGACTCGGCATTGATTTTTTCGCCCGGCCACGCGCTTGGTACTCAACACGACGACTAAACGCCCGCGCAGCAGGTGCACACGGCATTCTTGCCGCCAAGCATGTTCGTGGCTGGCTCCCGCAGACATGCTTCAGGGGAAGGCTACGCCTACCTCGCCTTCGCACCAAGGTGCGAATTTCGGCATCACAGCCGCGAACAGCGGGCCGTTTTCCCATCCTTCAAGCCAACGCAGCACGTTTGCGGGTACGCGCCCTGCAAACCAGGCGTCGTCGACGTGCGCGAACTGCCGCACGAAGGGCAAAATGGCCATGTCGGCCAGCGCCGGCCGGCTGCCGAACAGATAGCCCGCATCAAGCCGGCGACCCAGCGCGTCCAGCCACAACGCCGCAGCATCGCGGTGTCGTGCAGAATATTCCAACAGGTCTTCCCGGGCGTTGCTGCGCGGGGCGTCAGCAGCCGCGACATCGCAGCGACCGGCTGCGGTATCGTCCCCCAATCTGCACTCTGCCGCGCCATTCGGCGCCGGCATTGCCACGCCCGGCTCCGCGCTGCCGGGCGGACTGAGGACCGCATCTCGGGCTGACGCAAGGTACCGATCAGGATACTTGTAGCGGTCGAGATGGTGCTTGAAGGGGCCGTCGCATTGCGCAATCAGGGTCAGCATAGCGGAAACGTCTTCTTGTTCGGGTGTAAGCCAGCCCAGCGGATCGGCCTGCGCCAGCGCCCAGCGCATGATATCCAGGCTTTCGTCGATAACCTCCGGCTGCCCGGGCGCAGACAACACCAGCACAGGCACCGTGCCCTTGGGCGAGGCTTGCAGCATGGCACGCGGCTTGTTGCGCAGCACGACTTCTCGCAGTTCGCAGGCAACCCCGCTCGCGGCCAACGCCAGCCTGGCCCGCATGGCATAGGGGCAGCGGCGGAACGAATAAAGGATGGGCAGCGCCGCCATACCTAGGTACCGTACGCTGCACGCAGTGTTTGGCCCGATTGCGACACAGCATATGGACCCGAGCGGCACAAACCCCGCGGTCGCTGCCTGCCGATTCGCACCCATGCCGCTTTGGCCTGCATCACACGGGCCCCATTGCGCGGCGTTCCGTCACAGCATGCTCCTCCTCACCTTGCTTTTCCATACGGGCACCGATGTGCCGCTGGTGACGCTTGCGGGCCAGCTCAACCTGCTTCTGCCGCTCGCGAAAGCGGCCGATCTGCTCAGGGGTATGCGTGCCGTGGCAATGTGGGCAGCTTACGCCTTCCTCGTACTGCGGCGTTGCCTTGTCTTGTGGGCCGAGCGGCACCCGGCAGGCGCGGCACAACTCATACTCACCGGGTTCCAGCCCGTGGCCTACCGACACCCGCTCGTCGAAGACAAAACACTGGCCATCCCACAAGCTTTCAGCCTCGGGGATGGTTTCAAGATACTTAAGTATGCCGCCCTGCAGGTGGAAAACCTGGCCGAAGCCTTGTGACTTGAGATAGGCCGTGGATTTTTCGCAGCGGATGCCGCCGGTACAGAACATAGCGACGCGGGCACCATCGGCCAGCAAACCGCCTTCGGCGGACTGCTCTTTTACCCACTGTGGAAACTCAGTAAAGCTCGCGGTATGCGGGTTGACCGCCCCCCGAAAGGAGCCAATCGAGACCTCGTAATCGTTGCGCACGTCCACCACGACTACGTCCGGCGCAGCAATCAACGCGTTCCATTCCTCGGGCGGCACATAGGTGCCTGCCATGGTAGTTGGCTCGATATCCGGCACCCCCATGGTAACGATTTCGCGCTTGAGCTTAACCTTCAGGCGGTAGAACGGCATGGTCTCGGCCCATGCCTCTTTATGCTCCAGGTTGGCCAGGCGCGGATCCGCTCGCAAATGAGCCAGCACTTCGCGCAGGCCCGCCTCGGGGCCCGCGATGGTGCCGTTGATGCCCTCGCGTGCCAGCAGCAAGGTGCCGGTAACGCCGCGCGCCTCGCAAAATTCGCGCAAGGGGGCCTGCAGATCAACAAAATCACCCAGCTCGACAAACTTATACAGGGCGGCAACGAGATAGCGGGACATAAGCGACAATAAAGGTGAAATACCCAGAGGGTGTTGAAGCGCAGCGCCTTGACGCGGCGACACAGCAGTGCTGGGGCATATCAGCACAGCGACACAGCGGTACCTGCAATGCTGCGGCGCTGTGCCGCAGTGACAGGTAGCCCGTCAAGTGCAATACAGCCCCAGGGCCTGGACGCGGCAAGGGCTCCCGCAGCGTCGGAAACCACAAAGTTTGATTTTAGCGCCCTTGCACGCCTGCCCTGCTTCGTTCGATCCAGAAACGCTGCCTGGGGGACGCATGCGCTTCATCCTATACTAGGCTCGCGGTTTCGCCTGCCGGCCACGGGGTCTGGCCCGCCTTTGTCTTCCTGTAGGTATCATGCCACAACCGGGCTGCATCCTTGCCTGCCGTCGGCGCTTCCGCTGCCCGGCTTTCCAGTATCATTGAACCGCTATCTGTTTTCGAAGGAAACCGCCCATGACCTGGAAACTGATTACAAGCGCCCTTGCTGCTTTGGCGCTGTTGGCCGGCTGCGCGAGCACTAGCTCGAGTACTGGCGCCGCTGCCAACAACACCCCGGCCGCCACCGAGACGAGCCGCGAAGTGTGCAACGCCGACCTCGCCCAGGCTGCCGTCGGCAAAAAAGCTGACGGCAACCTGGTCGAGCAATTCCGCAAGGCCGCCAACGCCAAGAAGGCTCGTATGCTGCGCCCCCGAGACGTCATGACGCTGGAGTATGATCCGCAACGCTTGAACCTGCGCGTGGACGATCAAGATATTGTAATCAGCGTCAACTGCAGCTAGGGCGGGGTACGCGTCTCGCAAGGTAACCGCTACCTCAACCATGGATTCACTAACCCAGGCCGTGCTTGGCGCCGGCATCCAGGGTGCCATGCTCGGCCGCTTTCACGGCCGCAAGGCGCTCGCCGCCGGCGCGCTGTTGGCTACCCTGCCCGATCTCGACGTTTTCATCGATTACGGCGACCCGATCTCGGGGATGATCCACCATCGCGGGTTCTCGCACTCATTGTTTGTGCTCACCGCCTTTGCGGCGCTGCTCGCGGTGCTATACCGCTACTGGCGGCCCAGGCGCGAGTACAGCGCGGGCTGGCTGTTCCTGACGCTATGGCTGGTGCTTGGCACACACCCTCTGCTCGATGCCTTCACATCCTACGGCACCCAGCTCTGGTGGCCGCTGCGCCCCACGCCAACAGCATGGTCGAGCATCTTCATTATCGACCCCTTCTTCACACTGCCACTCACACTGGCGGTCGTGGCCGCCAGCATTGCTGGCCCTCGGCCAGGCATGGTGCGCGCCCTGTCGTGGTGCCTGGCCTGGTGCGCACTGTATCTGGCACTGTCGCTTGGGGCCAAAACCCTGATTGAAAGCCGCACCCGTGCGGCGCTGGCACAGCAAGGCGCTGCCGTGGCCAGCCTGTTTTCCGTGCCCGAACCTTTCAACATCCTGCTATGGCGCGTGGCCGCACGCACCACGGATGATCACTACATCGAATCCATCGTCAGTGTGCTGGACGAGGGGCCGGGCGAGCAGATCCGGCTGCCTCTCAATAGCGCATTGGCCAAAGACGTCAACGACCCGCGCCTGGCGGGGTTGCAATGGTTCACGGGCAACTGGCTGCGCTACGACGACGTGCGGGGCTGGCTGGTGGTTACCGACCTGCGCATGGGCGTGAGCACCGGCATGTATACGTTCCGTTTCGTCGTGGGCCGCCGCATCGGGCCGGATAACGCCTGGCAAACGGTAACGCCCGAGTACTGGCCGCGCCGGCGCGGCACCGAGGAACTGCCCCGTATCATGCGCCGCATCTGGCGCCAATCGCCGCCCCTGCCGCTGTCGCAGTGGGAGCGCGACATGACCGCGTTGCCGCGCGAACGCTTGGCCGACTGAGCGCAGCGTGCAGGTACCACTTTTATCGCCGCACAGCCATGGCTGCCGCCTCAACCCAGCGGCAAGGCCGTCTTGTATGACACCTGCTTGAGTGCGAAGCTGGAGCGGATCTTGTCAATGCCGGGGATGGATGTCAGGTGCTCGAGGATGAAATGCTCGAGCGCGGCGATATCCGCCACCGCCACGCGGATCAGGTAATCAGCGTTGCCCGTCATCAGGTAGCACTCCATCACCTCGTCATGGGCCGTGATGCGACGCTCAAAGTCGGCGAGCGCCTGCTTGTCCTGCGACTTCAGGCTGATAGAAATGAACACATTCAGCCCCAGGCCAAGTGCGGGCGCGTCCACCAGCGCCACATAGCGGCTGATAATGCCCGCTGCCTCGAGCGCCTTGACGCGCGCCAGGCAGGGAGACGGCGACAAATGGATGCGCCGCGCCAGCTCTACGTTGCTGAGCGATGCATCGCGCTGCAGTTCGGCCAGTATGCGCCTGTCGGTTGCGTCCAGCTTCATATGCCTCTCTTCCTATCATCGACAGCATTTTATGCTGAAATATGCTTTGCATGACCATATTTTTGAAAGCATCTGCGCTTCATTCAGGCGGACAATAAGCGTGACGCTTACCCTCTCGCCTCAGGTGCCACGCCATGTTGATGAACCTCTCCGGCTCCAGCCGCCCCACCATTGACACCGACCCTGAAGAAACCGTCGAATGGCGGGACGCCTTCCAGTCGCTCCTGGCGGCCGGCGGCCCGCAGCGCGCCGCCTTCATGCTTGAAGAGCTGACGCGCATGGCCGGTGATGCCCAGGTCAGTTGGCGTCATGGCGGCGGAACCCCGCACATAAACACCATCTCGGCCGAAGACCAGCCCGACTTCCCCGGCGACCTGGACATTGAACAGCGCCTGTGCGCACTGATGCGCTGGAACGCGCTGGCCATGGTGGTGCGCGCCAACGCCGCCTATGGCGAACTGGGCGGGCATATTGCGAGTTATGCAAGCGCAGCGGATCTGTTCGAAGTCGGGTTCAATCACTTCTTTCACGCGCGCAACGATGCCGCCGAGCATCGCGGCGACCTGGTGTTCTTCCAGCCACACAGTGCGCCGGGGGTCTATGCCCGCGCCTATCTGGAGGGCCGCCTGTCCGAGAACGATCTGGCTCATTACCGCCAGGAACTGCGCGGGCCGCGCAACGGCGCCACCGGCCTGTCCAGCTACCCCCATCCCTACCTCATGCCAGACTTCTGGCAGTTTCCAACGGGCTCCATGGGCATCGGCCCAATCAGCGCCATCTATCAGGCACGCTTCATGCGCTATCTCACCCACCGCGGCCTGCTTGATTGCAGCGGGCGCAAAGTGTGGGGGGTGTTCGGCGACGGCGAAATGGACGAACCCGAATCCATGAGCGCACTGACGCTCGCCGCGCGCGAACACTTGGACAACCTGGTCTGGATCGTCAACTGCAATCTGCAGCGCCTGGACGGGCCGGTGCGCGGCAATGGCTGCATCATCAGCGAGCTGGAAAAACTTTTTACTGGCGCGGGCTGGAATGTGATCAAGGTAGTCTGGGGCAGCGACTGGGATGGCCTGTTCGCGCGCGACCTGAGCGGTGCGCTGGTGCGCACGCTGTCGCAGACCGTGGATGGCCAAATGCAGACCTTCGCAGCCAAGGATGGCCGCTACAACCGCGACCACTTCTTCGGACAGAGCGAAGCGCTGACGCGACTGGTACAGGGCCTGACCGATGAACAGATCGACATGCTGCGCCGCGGCGGCCACGATTTAGTGAAAATCCATGCCGCCTATGCGGCCGCCGCCCGGCATACCGGCCAACCAACGGTGATTTTGGCCCATACCAAGAAAGGCTTCGGCATGGGCAGCGCCGGGCAGGGCCGCATGACCACCCATTCGCAAAAGAAACTGGACGACGACGATCTGCTGGGCTTCCGCGATCGCTTCAACCTGCCGCTTACCGACACCCAGGTGTTGAGCCGGGCCTTTTACAAGCCCGCCGACGACAGCCCAGAGATGCGTTATCTGCAGGAACGCCGCCAGCGGCTGGGCGGCTTCCTGCCCGCCCGCCGCACCGATGCTGACCAGGTACCGGTACCCGAGCTCGCCGGCTACGCGCGCTTCGCGCTGGCGCCCGCAGGGCGCGACATGTCCACGACCACGGCATTTGTCCGGATGATGGCCAGCCTGCTGCGCGATACCACGCTGGGCCCGCGCATCGTACCCATCGTGGCCGATGAAGCACGCACCTTCGGCATGGCGAATCTATTCCGGCAAGTCGGCATCTATTCCAGTGTCGGCCAACGCTACGAGCCCGAAGATATCGGCTCCATGCTCACCTACCGCGAGGCACTGGACGGCCAGATCCTGGAAGAAGGCATTAGCGAGGCCGGCGCCATATCAAGCTGGGTGGCCGCCGCCACCAGCTACAGCACCCATGGCCTGGCCATGCTGCCGTTCTACATCTATTACTCCATGTTCGGGTTCCAGCGCGTCGGCGACCTGATCTGGGCCGCAGCGGACCAACGCCCGCGCGGCTTCCTGGTCGGCGCCACCTCGGGCCGAACCACCCTCGCTGGCGAAGGCCTGCAACACCAGGATGGCAGCAGCCATCTCGTGGCCGCCACCATCCCCAACTGCAAAGCCTACGACCCCGCCTTCGCGGGCGAGCTGGCTGTCATCATCGATGCCGGCATGCGAGAAATGATGGTCGAGCAAAAGGACGTGTTCTATTACCTGACTGTCATGAACGAACGGTATGTACAAGCGGATATACCGGAAGACGCATATGCGCAGATACTGCGGGGCGCATATGTGTACAGGCAATACAACGCCAACGGCGACCAGCGTGCGACCGGGTCGGCTGCCAAAGTCACGCTGCTTGGCTCAGGCGCCATCCTCACCGAAGTCATCAAGGCCGCGGAAGCACTGGCCGCGGAAGGCATACGTTGCGATGTCCTCAGTATCACCAGTTGGAGCGAGCTGGCCCGCGACGGCCATCGCTGCGAAGCACAAGCCCTGCGCGGCGAAGTGGCCGATGCCCCCCACATTACTCGTTTGCTTCAGGACAGCGCCGGCCCCATCATCGCCGCGAGCGACTACGTACGCCTGGTGCCTGAATCCATCCGCGCCTACCTCCCCGCCGGCCGTCGCTACCTCACCCTGGGCACCGACGGTTTCGGCCGCAGCGATACCCGTGCGGAATTGCGGGCGTTCTTCGGCGTAGACGCAGCGACCATTGCGGACACCGCGAAACGCGCACTCGCGCTTCAATGAGCCGCCTCGGGTATAAGATCTGGATTGCGCATTTGCCGCCCCACCTTCCGCGCCCAAGGCGCGGGGGCGGCCCGCACCGCTGGCTGGCACTGCGGTGCGCATGATGCTGTAATGCCTATTGAAGGCTTATAGGATGTACTTCAAATACTGCTGCAGGCATGCCTTCGCATCGCGGATATTGTTTCGGCGCATTTCCTCGGCCAACTCGGCATTGCCTTCGCACATGGCACGAAGGATGTCGCATTGCTGGCGCACGCCGGTTTCAGCCCTGCCGGGCAGGATGACAATGCGGCGAATCAGCACTTGGGTTTTCTCATGGATACTGTCCAGCATGCGGGTCAGTTCGGGATTGCCGGCGGCCTCTATGCAACGCGCCCGGAATTCGCTGACCCGTTCGGTATAGAGCTCAAAATTTCCCGCCTTGACCGCATCGGTCACGGGCCCGCGAAACGCGTCGTAAAAAGGCTTCCACGCTTCGGGCTGCGTATTCTGCGTAGCCAGACGCACACATAACCCTTCAAGCACCTCTCGAATATCGTAGATGCGAAACACTTGGTCGGGCCCCAGCTTAGCCACCATCGCACCCCTGTTGGGTGTGCGTTCTATGAGCCCCCGCTGTTCGAGTTCGATGAAGGCGTCGCGTACTCGGGTGCGCGGGATGCTGAACTCAGCGGCCAGATCGTACTCGTTCAGCTTGGACCCCGGCGGCAAATCACCATTGGCGATGCGCTCACGCAATAGCAAAGTAAGATCCTGCGCGGCGGAGCGGCGCCCCTTGCGCGCGGGCGCCTCGGTGCTTTCTGGTTGGACTGCCCCGCGCTTACGGGTTGGCGAATTGGTAGCCATAATGGCCTGCAAAAGAGTTGACTCGGGGAAAGTGTATTGACTCATGCATGACCCCGTCAACACGTGGCGACCCGTGCATATTGGGCCCGGCCCCATTGAGCGGGCGCCCCCATGGTATGCACGCAGCATTTTCGCTCACTGGCCCAACCACCCCTGGCCAGCAGGGTGTCACGTCAGGGCCGAACCCCCATTTTCAGTTTTGGCCCAAGGTTTATGCGCAATGAGCCTTGGGCTGCTTTGATGAAACGCGCCAGGTAGCCGCGAGTTTCGCGGGGGTCGATGACATCTTCCACGCCAAAAGCTTCAGCCGTACGGAAGGGCGAACTGAGCCGGCGCAAGCGTTCCTCGATCTCGGCCTCTTTTGCCTTGGGATCGTCGGCAGCTTCGATTTCGCGACGGAACGCGGCAGCCACGCCGCCCTCCACCGGCAGCGATCCCCACTCAGCCGTAGGCCAGGCCAGCTTCAAGCCAATGCCCATTTTGTCGGTGGCGGCCATACCAGCCATGCCATAACATTTGCGCACCACGACAGTTGCCATGGGCACTGTGGCCTGCAGGCTGACAAACACGCTGCGCATGCCGTCGCGCAACGTCCCCTGCGCTTCGGCGTCCCGCCCGACCATAAAGCCCGGCACGTCCACCAAGAAGATAAGCGGGATGTGGAAGGTGTCGCACATCTCAATGAAGTGTGTCTGCTTGCGCGCACCAGCTGCGTCGATGGCGCCACCGTAGAACATGGGGTTGTTAGCCACGACGCCCACCACGTGACCATCCAGGCGCGCCAGCGAGGTGATGATGGCCTTGCCATAAGTGGGCTGCATCTCGAACACGGAGTCCGTATCGAAGATCATGTTGATGACCCGGCGCATGTTGTAGGCTTTGCGACGGTCCTCGGGGACGACAGTTGCAAGGGCTTCCTCTCGGCGGCCGGCGGGGTCGTCGGTATTCTTGTAGGGCGGCAGCTCCCATACGTTTTGGGGCATATACGATAGGAAACGGCGTATCTGCCTGAAGCATTCCGCTTCGTCGGCAAAGGCGTCATGAATAGTCCCGGCGACGTCAACGGCCACTTTGCTGCCGCCCAGCTCTTCCTTGTCTATCTGCTGGCCAAGCGACCGCTTGACGACTGGCGGCCCCGCCGCGAATACTTGGCTGTTGCCCTTGACCATCAGAGACCAATGGGCAAGGATGGCGCGCCCAGCCGGCCCGCCCGCCGCCGTACCCATCACAGCGCATACGACTGGTACTTGCCCAAGCAGCGCCATGGACGTTTCAAAGCCATGCACGCCCGGAAACACCGTATGCCCCCGTTTCTGGGCTGAGGTAACACTGCCCCCCACGCCATCGCACAAATTGATGAGCGGGATCTTGTAGTTCAGGGCAAAGTCTTCCACAAAACCGCCTTGCCCGCCCTTCTTGCGGTCGCCACTCCAGCTGGCCCCTCCGCGCACGGTATAGTCTTCACCGCCCACAGCAACCGGCCTGCCGTCGATTTCCGCCAAGCCCATGACATACGGCGCGGGCGTCACGCCCTGCAAACGGCCTGCTTCGTCGTATTGGCCGGTACCCGTCAAGCCCCCGACTTCCCGAAAGCTGCCGTCATCGCAAAGGCTCGCTATACGTTCGCGCACAGTCAGCTTGCCAGCCTCATGATGGCGCGCCACTGCGGCCTCGCCTCCCATATGCAGGGCAAGCTCGCGGCGAAACTCCAGCTCTTGAATGCCCGGCACAACCCCATCTTTTGGTGCGTTCATCAGTTGTCTCCCACAATCGTGACGACAAGCTGCCCCTCCTCCACCGACTGGCCTTCCTGCACGTGAATGGCGTCGATCACGCCTGACGCTTCGGCCTCAAGCGGAATTTCCATTTTCATGGATTCGAGAATAACCAGCTCCTCACCTTCACTGACACGCTGGCCGACTTTGCACTGGATTTTCCAGACGGACCCTACAACTTCAGACTTGACCTCAATACTCATGGCATTTCCTTGCAGCATGTAAACGCAGCGCTGAACAACGCACTCACTGTGGTTTGATGTTGGCCGAGGCGCCTACCTTCTTCCAGGTCTCGACTTCCTCTTTGAAGATTTTTTCGAACTCTTTGACTGACAGATTGGCGAGCGTCAAGCCGCCGCTACGTGCCAGTTTGGTCTTAACCTCGGGATTCTTCAGTGTTTCGTTGATTTCATGATTCAGCTTCTCAACGACGTCCGCAGGCATCCCGGCAGGGCCCATCACACCAAAAAACAGGCTGCGGTTGTAGCCAGGAACACCCGCTTCGGCGAACGTGGGGACATCCGGGATCAGGTCGGACCGCTGTTCGCCAGTTACCGCCAAGCCCACAGCGCGCTTGCTGCCAATAACAGGCGCCGCAAGCAGCAATGTGTCCATCAACACATCGATCTCGCCCGCCATGACAGCGGTGCTTGCCTGCCCATTACCTTTGTAGGGAACGTGCGTCATCTTTGAGCCGGTGGTGACACTGAATGCCTCCATCGCCATATGCGTGGAGCCGCCGATACCCGAGCTGCCGAAATTGACTTTGCCGGGATGCTGATGTGCGAACTTGATCAAGTCGCCCATGCTGCCGATCCCTGCCTTGTTGGACACCATGAGCACCGTAGGCAGATAGCCGACAAGTGCAATGGGCTGCAACTGCCCGGCCACTTCCGCCGCGCTCTTGTACACGGCGGGGTTGACCGCAATGGCGCTGGAAACTGTAAGCAACGTATAGCCATTGGGCTTGGCCCTGGCGGTATCTTGTGCGGCGATCGATCCGCCAGCGCCAACCTTGTTCTCGACAACGATAGGCTGACCCAGGCGCTTGCCCAAGTGGTCTGCAACGACCCGCGCCACGATATCGGTAGCACTGCCAGCGGAAAACCCGACGTACATTTTGATGGGCTCGCTGGGATAGCCCTTTGCGAGTGACGGTGTGGCCCAACAGCATGCCAATGCCGCAGCAGCGACGATAGCGCGCGAGATCATGGTTGTCTCCTTATGTTGATGTTTGGCCATAGTATCCCACCTCAATCATAAACTCAACTTTTTAGTTGACCATTTAGATGGTTTATATAGAGATTGAAAATCTATACTTAAAACAGACACGAAGCCATCTTTCCCTATGAAACTCCTGTGCGCGCCGCATCGCAAAAATCATCGCTATATCTAGTGATTACCGTGTTCATCAGATCACTCACCAAGCCATCTCCGTGGCTTATCGTGTTTATAGTTGCCTAAATAGTCAACTATTGTTTATAGTTCTGTAAAGCATAAATCTCGTGCGCAAACACGATTATTTATTACCGTGAGTGAGCCATGACAGACGTTCAAAACCCCCATCCCCTGCACAACGGCCCGTTGAGCGGCTATCGCGTACTCGAACTGGGATCCACGGTGGCAGGCCCGTTCTGCGGGCGTCTGTTGGCCGACTTCGGTGCAGAGGTCATCAAGATCGAGCCGCTCACCGGCGACCCTGTTCGCACCATGGGCAAGCAGCACGAAAACCAGTCTCTTTACGCCGCCAGCATCCTGCGAAACAAATCTCTCATTGCTGTCGATCTGCGGACTGACGCGGGGCAGAATATCGTCCGCAGGCTTGTGAAAGAGTGCGACGTTGTAATCGAAAACTTCCGACCAGGCGGGCTTGAAAAATGGAATCTTGGCTATGACGCGCTCTCGGCGCTCAACCCACGCATCATCATGGCGCGCATAAGCGGGTTCGGCCAGAACGGCCCGTACAGCCAGCGCCCCGGCTATGGGGTGATCGGTGAAGCGGTCAGCGGCCTGCGCCACGTAACCGGCGACCCGGATCGCCCACCCAGCCGCGCGGCAGTTTCCCTCACCGACTGCCTCACCGGCCTGTATGCCGCATTTGGCGTCCTCATGGCAGTCCTTGCCCGGCAAACCACCGGCAAGGGCCAATATATCGATGCCGCGTTATACGAATGCGCCTTCAGCATGATGGAGCCGCATGTCCCCGCATTCGACAAGCTGGGTGTGATCGCCGGTCGGGCGGGGTCCAGGCTTCCTGATAGCACACCCAACAACTTGTACCCCACCGGCGACGGCGATTTCATACACATCACCGCCATGGCTGATGCCGTCTTCCAACGACTGCTCGGCGCCATGGGCACACCCGAACTCGCCGACGACCCCAGATTTGGCGATGCTCGTGGGCGAGCCGCCAACGAGGCTGCGCTGGACGCCCTGATTTCAAACTGGACTACCTCGCACACATTGGAGCAGCTGGAAGCTGCGCTATCCACAGCCGCTGTGCCCGCAACCCGCATATTCACCATGAAAGACATTTTTGGCGACGCCCACTTCAAGGCGCGAGACATGCTCGTCGATGTGCCCCACGAGAAACTGGGCACCGTGAAAGTCGCTGGCGTTGTACCGAAACTTTCCGACACGCCCGGTGCACTGCGGTGTGCCGGCGGCCCCATCGGCCGCGACACGCGACAGATACTGGCCAGTGTCGCAGGCTACTCCAACGCGGATATCGACGCACTGCTCGAGAGTGGAGCCATACGTGAGACGTCCAACGCCGCAAACCCGGCGGGCGCCGTCACCGCCAGTTAGTACATCGCCAAAGCGTCAACCAAGGGAAGATACATGTTCCATAAAATAATCATCGCCAACCGCGGGGCGATCGCCAGCCGCGTGATCCGAGCCCTGCGTGAGCTGGGCATCCGGTCGGTAGCCGTATACTCAGAGGCTGACATTGGCGCTCCGTATCTTGAGCAGGCGGATGAAGCCTACGCCATTGGTCCCGCCGCGGCTAGAGACAGTTACCTGAACCAGGATACGCTTGTCGATCTGATCAAGCGCACCGGGGCTGACGGCCTGCATCCCGGCTACGGCTTTCTATCAGAGAACGCAAACTTTGCGCGGCGGGTAAGCGCCGCCGGTGCCGTATTCATTGGCCCCTCCGCAACCTGGATCGATGCCATGGGCCACAAAACCCGAGCGCGCGAACTGGCGCGCAAGCATGGCCTACCAGTCGGCAAAGGGTCGCCGATCCTGAATGGGGATCCGGCCTTGATGAGAGCCTATGCTGAAGAAATCGGCTACCCCGTGCTGATTAAACCAGCGGCAGGTGGGGGCGGCATCGGGATGCTGGTAGCCAGCAATGCGGGCGAACTGGAAGCCATGGCGGAGAAAGCCAGTTCGCTGGCGATGCGTGGCTTTTCAAACGCAGAGATCTATCTCGAGCATTATCTTCAACGGCCACGCCACATCGAGTTCCAACTGCTTGGCGACCGTCATGGCAACGTGCGCCATCTGTTCGACCGCGACTGCTCGCTGCAGCGCCGTCACCAGAAGATCATCGAAGAAGCCCGCGCCCCGATGGCCGACCACAGCAAGGTTGATGCGCTAGCCACGCACTTGGCCGCCACGTTCGCCGGGCTAGGCTACGACAATATCGGCACTGTTGAAACCTTGATGAGCCCGGGCGGCGATTTTCATTTTCTGGAGATGAACACGCGCCTGCAGGTTGAGCATGGCGTGACCGAAGCCATCACCGGCGTGGATCTCGTGCATGCCCAAATACGCAGCGCAGCGGGCATGGCGCTTGACGACATCCTGCCGAAAGACATCACGGCGGCAGGCCACGCTATCGAGGCCCGTGTTTATGCGGAAGATTCGCGCCGGTTCCTGCCTTCCTCGGGTACGCTCAAGCTATTCCGTCCGCCTCAGCATATCCGCGTCGAAACCGGCTATGCGCAAGGGCAGCAGGTGACCCCTTACTACGATCCCATGCTTGCCAAGCTAATCGCCCACGGCACCAGCCGCGCAGACGCGATCACCCGGCTGCTCGACGCAGTGAATACGTTCGAAATCGAAGGTGTAAAAACCAATTTGGATGCGCTGCGTATTCTGCTGGAATCCGACGCGTTTCAGTCAGGCGATGTGCATACGGGACTGGTGCCGAACGTCATGGCGCGCAACATGCCG
Organism: Paracandidimonas lactea; assembly: GCF_021653995.1. Taxonomy (NCBI): domain Bacteria; kingdom Pseudomonadati; phylum Pseudomonadota; class Betaproteobacteria; order Burkholderiales; family Alcaligenaceae; genus Paracandidimonas; species Paracandidimonas lactea. Next base: position 430,387 of record NZ_JAJJOZ010000003.1, on the reverse strand, counting down.
GCCAAGGGCGCAACACTGCCCGCGTAAATACGTCTGATAAGACGCCCCTGCATACTCACTCACGACAAGCCGCATCGCGTAAACTCACGAACTGCCAATACACACACCGGCCAGCCGCACACAGGTGGCGACGGCCGTATCGCGTGTTTGCGCCGCCAGTTTCTGTGAAGGTCTTTCCAGAGGCGCAGCGTACATACAGAAAGACTGGGCTTTTCGTTCCGGGGTTGCAACCGCAGCATGTCGTCCTCATCCACCACCACTGACGCGCACCCTCGTTTGCCGCACGGGCTGTTCACGCCCCAAGGGGTGGGCAACGCCACCGTGTTGCTCCTGCTGCTGGGCATGGTTACCCTCTGGACGCTGGCGGTAGGCCTGAGCCACTCGGCGCCCGACCGCGACGGTATGGAGGAGCTGATCTGGGCGTCCAGCCTTGAACTGGGCTACAGCAAGCACCCGCCGCTGCCCTCTTGGATCATGTATGCGGCCACGCAGATATTCGGCCGCCCAATCTGGCTGCCGTTTTTCGTAGGCCAGTTGTGTTCGGCGCTGGCCCTGTGGTTCATCTGGAAGCTAGGCTGTGAATTCACAACGCCGCCACGCTCGCTGAGCGCCGTGCTGTTGCTATCGACAATCGCCTATTTCGGCATGCGCGGCACCATTTTCAACCACAACACCGTGCAATTGGCGCCCTTGGCGGCCGCAGCGTGGCTGTTTCACCGTGCATTGCGTACCGGCCGCACCCGAGCGTGGATGGCGCTGGGCCTGGTGTCAGGCTTGGCACTACTCACCAAATACAGTGCAGTGATCCAATTCGCGGCCTTTGCGATATTCCTGCTGCACCGGCGCCGGGAGGTGAGCAGCGCAACGATCCAAGGCGTCGCCATCGCTACCCTCATCGGCCTGCTGGTCTTCTCGCCGCATCTGTACTGGCTGGCGCAGCACGATTTCGCACCCATCCTGTACGCCGATGAATCGATTGTCTCAGTCTCGCGCCTGAGCGCGCTGAAGAGCATCGGTAATTTCCTGATCGACCAACTGCTGCGCCTGGCACCCATGGTTATCGCAGTGGCAATTCTGGCGCGGCACGTACGCCGCAAGGCCCACCCCGTAACCTCCGCAACGGTGGGCGCGCAACCTACCTGGGCCAGCGCCCTGTCCACATGGGATCGTTCATTTGTGCTGTGGGTAGGGCTGGCGCCGCTGCTGTCCACCGTGGTCATCTCGATCATCCTTGGCACCAACCTCGAGGCATCGTGGGCGACCACCTTTTTCATTCTTTTCGGTTTTTATGCTTTTTGGTGGCTGCGGGGCGAAGACGGCGCCGTGCTGCGCGCCACGTTGATTACAGTCATCGTATTGCAGGTCTGTATCGCGGTGGGCTATGGCCTGGCGCGCGGCCCTATCGCATGGCACCTGGGCAAACCCTCGCGTTCCACCTACCCTGGGCTCGCTGTATCGCGGGCCATGCAGGCTGTGTGGCAACAGCACGAACCAGGCGTACCCTTGCAAATCGTGGCATCCGACATGTGGTTGGGCGGCAATATTGCCGTACATGCAGGGCGCGACGTGGATGTATTTCTTGACGCCGACTACCAGCACGCCCCCTGGCTCAACCCCGCGAGCGCCTTGCATTGCGGCGCCCTGGTTGCCTACAGCACCGAACCCCGGGGTTATCTGTCGCCACAGCTGGAGCAACTGTACGCGCGCACAACCGAAAAAGGCGAGCTATCGGTGCGCTGGTCGTCTGAGCGCAGCCCCATGATCAAGATAAGCTGGGGCATCCTGCCTCCCACGCAGGCATGTGACGCTGGCAATTCAAACCAGACAGCCGCCGGCAGAGCTAACACATCACTACCCTGAGCACGACGGCCCCCATCATCACACCGGGGAGCTATTGGCCCGCGCCGGCCGGACACACAACAGCGCCCATCGCGTTTGACATCATTGAAAGCCGCTGCCGCGGCGGGCCTGGCTACCTGCCGGCGCGGCGCCGCAGTTTGGCCAATTGCGCCTGGTTCAGGCGTCGCGCCTCCTGCTCCGCGTAGGCTTCCTCGCCCGCCTCGTAGTTGCCTTCATAAATGCATTTGCGACGATTGCCGCGACACTCGTCGCTACGGACGGAAGCTTGCGTTGCCGCCTTTCCCTCGGTGTGCTGTTCGCCTTTCTTGCCACCGCCAAACAGCGAACACCCCGACACCAGCGCAACCGCAAACAACGCCACGCCCCACCGGCTAAACGATTGGATCGACATTCCCCTGCCCCGAATAGTTTTAATAGCTCTTTTTATACCAGACTCGGGCAGCCAGCATCAGCGGGCCGTTGCTTCCACACCGACTGTGCCTTATGAATGCGCTGCCCTCCCCGAAAATGGGGAAGAGCCGATTAACCGTGTCTGATGAATGCGCTGATCCCCCGAAAATGGGGAAGAGCGAAACGGGGTAGAGCCGTAAAGTGGTGGGTAGAAACAACAAAGCGCCCCGAAAGGCGCTTGTTTATTGAATCCCTGGCGGACAGAGGGGGATTCGAACCCCCGATACGCTATTCACGTATACACGCTTTCCAGGCGTGCGCCTTCAACCGCTCGGCCACCTGTCCTGCTTTTTCCATAGCTCGCAGCTATGGGCAAGTCCGCTATTCTAGCAGAATTATTTTTGCTCCGCTGCGTTTACCGCGTCTGGGGACAAGGGTTGGATACGGGCGCGGATGCGCAGGTCTTCACCCAGTGGGGTAACCTCGGTGAACGCGAATCGGTGTGCCTGGGCAAGGTCTTCGAGCTCGGGCAGGCGCACCAGGCCCAGGCCGGGGCCGATCAGCATGGGTGCCATGTAGATCAACAGCTCGTCCACGCAACCTGCCTGAAGCAGGGCGCCGCTCAGGCGCGCACCGGCTTCGGCATGCACCTCGTTGATATCGTGTTCGCCCATCCAGCGCATCATGGCAGCCAGGTCTACGCGGCCATTCAGGCAAGGCATTTCAATGACTTCAGTATTGCGGGCACGCATGCGTTCGGCCTTGGCGACATCGGGACGGCAGGTGAAGATCCACACACGCGAGCCATCGAACAGGCGCGCCTGTTCGTCGATCTCGAAACGCGTATCGACCACAGCCTTGATGGGTGGGCGCTGGGTGTGGACATGACGCACGTTCATGCGTGGGTTGTCGGCCAGCACAGTACCGGAACCCGTGAGCACCACACAACTACGGGCGCGCCAGTGGTGCCCGTCGGCGCGGGCGGCTTCTCCGGTAATCCACTGCGAGGCGCCGTTAGGCAGGGCAATGCGGCCGTCCAGCGTGCCGGCCAACTTCAACCACAGCCAGGGTATGCCACGCGTCATGCGCGAAACAAAGCCAGGGTTGAGCGCCAGCGCTTCATCGGCGCAGACGCCCACACGCACGTCGATGCCCGCCGCACGCAGCTTGGCCAGGCCTCGCCCCGCAACCAAGGGGTTAGGATCGCGCATGGCCACCACGACACGAGCTGGCTGCGCCTTGATCAGTGCGTCGACGCAAGGCGGCGTGCGGCCGTAGTGGCTGCATGGCTCCAGCGAAACATAAACCGTGGCGCCCTTCACCTCGCGGCCGTGTTCGGCCGCTTGGCGCAAGGCCATGACTTCGGCGTGCGGGCCGCCCGCACGCTGCGTGGCACCCGAGGCCAGCAACTGGCCGTCGCGCACAATCACGCATCCAACCCGGGGATTGGGCGCAGTCAGGTAAAGCACACGCTCGGCAAGCGCCAGCGCCTGCCGCATCCAGTGAATGTCGGGATCTTGGGGATCAGGAAGCGCAGAGCCGGCCACGTTGTCCATGGAATTCAAGGCTTGGTCTTGACCTGCATTTCGTCGATGGCTTTGACGAACTCGCCGATGTCTTCAAAGCTTTTATATACCGACGCAAAGCGCACGAAGGCAACCTGATCCAGCTTTTTGAGCTCGGCCATGACCAGTTCGCCGATGTAGCCGGACGGCACCTCGCGCTGCCCGCTTACCAGCAAGGTTTCTTCGATGCGCGCAACAGCGGCATCGACCGCGTCGGTACTGACCGGCCGCTTGCGCAGCGCCAGGCTGAGACTTGCGCGAAGCTTGTCGGCGTTGAACTCGACCCGCGTGCCGTTGCGCTTGACCACTGCCGGCATGACGAGCTCTGCGCGCTCATAAGTGGTAAAGCGACGGTCACAGGCCGTGCAGCGGCGGCGACGCCGGATGGTGTCGCCTTCTTCGGAAACACGGGAGTCGATGACTTGCGTATCGAAGCTGCTGCAGAACGGGCATTTCATGGCGGCAGGCCCCGCCCATGGGCGGGGTGTCGGATATCAGCGATAGACCGGCAGGCGCGCGGTAAGCGCGTTGACCTTCTCGCGCACAGCGGCGATATTGGCTTCGTCGGTGGGGTTGTCGAGTACATCGGCGATGAGGTTGGCGGTAAGCTCGGCCTCGGCTTCTTTGAAGCCGCGCGTTGTCATGGCAGGCGTACCCAGGCGGATGCCACTGGTGACGAAGGGTTTTTCGGGATCGTTGGGGATGGCGTTTTTGTTGACCGTAATGTGCGCCTGGCCCAGCGCGGCTTCGGCCGCCTTGCCCGTGATGCCCTTGGCACGAAGGTCAACCAGCATGACGTGGCTTTCGGTGCGGCCAGACACGATGCGCAAGCCGCGCTGCACCAGAGTGCGCGCCATGACATCGGCGTTCTTGACCACCTGGGCGGCGTAATCTTTGAACTCGGGTGCAAGCGCCTCTTTGAAGGCAACGGCCTTGGCGGCGATGACATGCATCAGCGGGCCGCCCTGGATGCCGGGGAAAATGGCCGAATTGATGATTTTTTCGTATTGCGCCTTCATCATGATGACGCCGCCGCGCGGGCCGCGCAGCGATTTGTGCGTGGTGGACGTGACGAAATCGGCATGAGGAAAGGGGTTGGGGTAAGCGCCGCCCGCCACCAGGCCCGCATAGTGCGCGATATCGACCATGAACAGCGCGCCGTTGTCGTGTGCAATGCGCGCCATACGCTCGAAGTCGATACGCAGTGCGTAGGCCGATGCCCCGCCCACGACCAGCTTGGGCTTATGCTTCTTGGTGAGGTTTTCGAGCTGGTTGTAGTCGAGCTCTTCGTTGGCATCGAGGCCATAGGAAACGAAGTTATACAGCTTGCCCGAGGCATTGACGGGCGAGCCGTGCGTAAGGTGCCCGCCTTCTGCCAGGCTCATGCCCAGCACAGTGTCGCCCGGCTGCAGCACGGCCATGTAAACGCCCTGGTTGGCCTGCGACCCCGAATTGGGTTGAACGTTGGCGGCCTCCGCGCCGAAGATCTGCTTCAGGCGATCGATGGCCAACTGCTCAACGATGTCGACGTATTCGCAACCACCGTAATACCGCTTGCCCGGGTAGCCCTCAGCATACTTATTGGTAAGCTGCGTGCCCTGGGCCTGCATGACAGCCGGGCTGGTGTAGTTTTCGGAGGCGATCAGCTCGATGTGCTGTTCCTGGCGCACGTTTTCTTTTTGGATAGCGGCCCAGACGTCGGCATCGACTTGATCAAGGGTACGGGTACGGTCGAACATGGAGGGAAGTCCTGGTAGAGGTGAGGCAGGTCCGTAGACAAACGGTTGTCATTTTAGCCCGAATATGGCCCTAGCCGCGGACAACCAACGCCAAATCGGCCGAAAACGCCCGATAGCCGGACGAACGCAGGCTGAACGAAAAAATGGCGCATGATCAACATGAGCCATTTTCAAGTTGTCTGCCGGCGACGATGCGCCGCATCCCCGATAGACCGGCGCGGGCCCTTGGGCGGCGCCGCGCCCTGCCACGGATGACCGGCAGGGCTGCGGCAGCTGATCACCCCCCTGCGCGAACGCGGGGGTTCAGGCTGTACAGCCCGGTGATGGAAGCCTGCGCCAGAATATGGCCCTGCATGGCATTGAGCGCGTCTGCGCCGGTGAACCGGCCCTCGAAGGGCAGTTCAGGGATATCGAGCGCATAAACGGTGAACACATACCGGTGCGCAATGGTGTCATTCCAGGGCGGGCAAGGGCCATCGTAGCCGAAATAATCACCATTCATATCACGGTCGGCGGCAAACCAGTTGGTGTAGTCGTTGATGCCTTGGCGCGTGTCATCGAGGGCCAGCGGGCCGGCCTTGCCGCGCGGCGTGATGCCATCCGAATAGGCGCCTTCGGCAACCTCGCGCGCGGTGGCTGGAAGATCCACCAGCACCCAATGAAAGAAATCCACACGCGGCAAATCGCCTGGGATCTCCCGACCTTCCTGGTTGACGTCATCGGGGCGGCTGGGCACGTCAGGGTCATGGCAGATGACAACGAAAGACTGCGTACCCGCAGGCACATCAGACCACGCCAGATGCGGATTGACGTTGCCCGCCAGCGCGATGTAGTTCTGCCCGTCCTGCTTGCCGAACGCATAGCGCTCGGGGATGCCCCCGTTATCTTTGAAAGACTTGCTGGTTACCTGCATAACGTACTCCTGAGATAGAGGTTGCGGACAAAGGGACGAACGGCGAGGCGCCTGATGCTCCCAACAGGGCTAGGGCGCTACCGTGACCCTGGCGAATTTGCGCTTGCCGACCTGCATGACATAGGTGCCGGCCTGCAATTGCAGCGATTTGTCTTCGACACGGCCTCCGTCAATCCGCACGCCGCCTTGCTCGACGTTGCGCTGGGCCTCGGAGCCCGATGAGACCAGACCGGCCTCGCGCAGCACCTTGAGGATACCCAAGGGTGCGCCGGAGAGCGTGATCTCGGGCATCTCGTCGGGGATGGCGCCGTCGCGGAAGCGGGCTTCGAATGACGCCAGCGCGGCCTCGGCGGCCTTGCGGTCGTGGAAACGCGCAACGATTTCCTGCGCGAGCTGCACCTTGGCCTCGCGCGGATTCAGGCCTGCCTCTACCTGCCGGCGCAAGTGGGAGATATCGTCCAGCGTGCGGAAGGAAAGCAGCTCGTAGTACTTCCACATCAGCGTGTCGGAGATAGACATCAGCTTGCCGAACATGGAATCGGGCGTTTCGGTGATGCCAATGTAATTGCCTTTCGACTTGGACATCTTCTCGACGCCGTCGGTGCCCTCGAGCAGGGGCATGGTCAGCACGCACTGCGGCTCCTGACCGTATTCTTTCTGCAGCTCGCGGCCAACCAACAAGTTGAACTTCTGGTCGGTGCCGCCCAACTCCAGATCAGCCTTCAGTGCGACGGAATCGTAACCCTGCATGAGCGGGTAAAGGAATTCGTGCACGGAGATGGGGATGCCGTTTTTATAGCGCTTGGTAAAGTCGTCGCGTTCCATCATGCGCGCGACGGTATAGCGCGACGCCAGTTGAATCATGCCGCGGGCGCCGAGTTTGTCGCACCATTCGGAGTTGTAGCGGATCTCGGTGCGGGCCGGATCAAGCACCAGGCTGGCCTGGGCATAGTAGGTTTTGGCGTTGGCGTGTATTTGTTCGGGTGTGAGCGGCGGGCGGGTGGCGTTGCGGCCGCTGGGATCGCCAATCATGGAGGTGAAGTCGCCGATCAAGAAAATGACGTTATGGCCAAGGTCTTGCAATTGGCGCATTTTGTTCAGGACAACCGTATGCCCGATATGGATGTCCGGTGCCGTTGGATCCAGCCCGAGCTTGATGCGCAAGGGCGTGCCGCTGGCCTGGCTGCGTGCCAATTTGCGCGCGAACTCGGATTCGACCAGTAGCTCGTCGCAGCCGCGCTTTACGATACGCAGGGCTTCCTGGACTTCGGGGGTAATCGGGGCTTCGGTTGACATGAAATTGTAAGAAAAAACTGTGAAAAAATGCTCGAAAAATCAGGCTTAATGCGCTAGCATAGCGTGCAAGCGCGAACCCTGCACGGGGGTCAATTGTTACAAGCATGGCCGCAACGCCATCTTATCAGAGCGCCAGGCTTTCACACATGGGCTCGGGGTCTTCCCCTTAGTGGTACGCCAGCCCTTTCAGCCGCCCTACCCCATCCGTACAATCACGCAGCGCCAACACCAGGTTTTCGTCTTTATGTTCATAAAAGGGAATACGGGCACTCCCTCGGATTTGTCTTACCGCACAACGCTTCGCAAACATCGCAAGCATCATTTTTTCCGCAACGGTCTGGTGCTGGTCGCCATGGGCCTGTTCGCCGGCGCTGGCGCGCTGGCGGTCGTCAAGCCTCCTGAACCGCCGGCCATTTTCCAGGCCCGTCAGGTGCTTGACCTCCCCGCCATCACCACCCTTTCCCCCTCCCACGCCAGCGCCCCCTTCATCAGCGAAACCCAGATACGCCGGGGGGACACCCTGGCCGCGCTGCTGCAACGCCTGCGCATCAATGAGCCAGGGCTGCAAAAATTCCTTACCCACGACACATCGGCGCGCAGCATCTATAAGCTCTACCCAGGCCGCACCGTCCAGGCCGCGCTCAACAACGACGGCGACCTGGTCTGGCTGCGCTACAACCATACCCCCAGCGCGCGCGAGTCTGGCAAAATGGTTGCCCGCTGGCTCGAGGTACGGCCCGATGGCAAAGGCGATTTCCAGGCCCACGAAAACAGCCAGGCCGCCGACACAGGCATCCGCGTCGCCGAGGGCGAAATCAACAGCTCGTTGTTCGGCGCCACCGATCAGGCCGGCATCCCCGACGATGTCACCATGCAAATGACAGACATCCTAAGCAGCAAGATCGACTTCCTGCGCGACCTGCGCCAGGGCGACCGCTTCCGCGTGGTATACGAGAACCATACTCACAACGGCGAAGACATCGGCGGCGGGCGCATCCTGGCCCTCGAGTTCCAGAACAAAGACGACCTTTACGCAGCAGTGTGGTTCCAGCCCAGCGACGGCTCGGGCGCATACTACGATTTCAGCGGCCGCAGCCTCAAGGGCGCTTTCCTTCGCAACGCGCTCAAGTTCTCACGGGTCAGCTCGACCTTCGGAAACCGCAGGCACCCCGTCCACGGCAACTGGCGCGCCCACAATGGGGTCGATTACGCGGCGCCCTCTGGCACGCCAATCCATGCCACAGCCGACGGCGAAGTCAGCTTCATCGGCCAGCAAAGCGGTTATGGCAACACCATCATTCTCAAGCACTACGGCAACTACACCACCCTCTATGCGCATCAAAGCCGTTTCGCGGCGGGCCTCAAAAAGGGCGACAAAGTCAGCCAGGGTGATCTGATCGGTTACGTGGGCTCCACCGGCTGGGCTACCGGGCCGCACCTGCACTACGAATTCCGTATTGCCAACAAGGCAGTCGACCCCCTGGCGGCCGACCTGCCTGTTTCCCGCCCGCTCGACAAAGACCAGCAGCTTGCCTTCAACGCCACCGTCGCCCAGTACCGCGACCATATCAACATTGTCTCGCGCGACCCGGTCGAAGGCGCGCAAACCGTGGCAAGCCGCTAAGCGAGCATGGCCGGCACACACTATATTGGCTTAATGTCGGGCACCAGCACCGACGGCATCGATGCGGTGCTGGCGGATTTTGCCGAGCCAAGCAATCCGCGGGTGCTCGGGGCGGTTGCGCTGCCCATGCCGCCCGCCCTGAGGCAGGCATTTCTGGCGCTCAACGCCCCCGGCCACAACGAACTCGCGCGCGCGGCGATAGCAGGCAATGCCCTGGCCGAGCTTTATGCGCGGGCCTGCCTGCAATTACTCGAAGAAACCGGGCTCGCGCCCTCAGAAGTACAGGCCATCGGCACTCACGGCCAAACAGTGCGACACAATCCCGCCCAAGGCTATACCCTACAGATCAATGCGCCCGCGTTGCTGGCCGAACGCACTGGCATTGCAGTCATAGCCGATTTCCGCACCCGCGATATCGCCGCGGGCGGCCAGGGGGCGCCGCTGGTACCCGCCTTTCATCGCGCGATATTTACCGGCCCCGCGCCCCGCGCGGTGCTCAATCTGGGCGGCATCGCCAATGTGACGCTGCTGGCGCCCGCTAACTCGGCAGTACCCGTGCGTGGCTATGACACCGGCCCCGCCAACGTGCTGCTGGATGCTTGGGCACAGCAACATATCGGCCAGCCCTATGATGCGTCCGGCGCATGGGCCGCCACGGGCACAGCAGACACCGCCCTGCTTGCGCATCTTCTCGACAGCGAGCCATGGTTTCGCCTTCCGCCGCCCAAATCCACAGGGCGCGATCTCTTCAATCTTGCCTGGTTGGATCATAGGCTTGCAGCGTACGATGTGGGCGGCAAGGGGCTGTCCGCTGCCGATATACAGGCAACGCTAGTGCAACTGACGGCGCATAGCGCGGCGCGTGCCATCCTGGCACAAGCACCGGGGCTGTCTGAGGTACTGGTATGTGGCGGCGGCGCGTGCAACCCTGTGTTGGTGGCCGCCCTTGAATCTGCGTTGGGTTGCGCGGTGGCGCCAACTTCGGATGCCGGCGTACCTGTGCAGCAGGTAGAGGCGCTGGCGTTCGCGTGGCTGGCATGGGCCCACGAACAAAATCTGGCGGCGGGGCTTCCCGAGGTAACGGGCGCACGACACCCCAGCCTGCTGGGTTGCCGCTACCCCGCCTAGCGCGGTATCACCCGCGCCGCCCGCCATGATGGCGGGCATTGGCCCGGCCAGCCGCATGCGACTGGCCGGGGTGTAAGCATTACGGCTGGAACGACGAGCCGCAGCCGCAGGTGGACGTGGCGTTAGGATTGCGGATGACGAACTGGGCGCCATCGAGGTCGTCTTTATAGTCGATCTCGGCGCCTACCAGGTATTGGAAACTCATCGGGTCAACCAGCAGTTGCACCCCCTCTTTGTCGATCGTGGTGTCGTCGTCGTTGACGGTTTCGTCAAAGGTGAACCCGTACTGGAAACCAGAACAGCCCCCACCCTGCACAAACACGCGCAGCTTGAGTTCGGGGTTGCCCTCTTCGGCAAGAAGTTCTTTTACCTTCGAGGCCGCCGCATCGGTGAAGATCAGCGGCGACGGCGGCGCCTGCAGATCGGTGGCTTGTACTAATGTATTCATTGACATGGACTCCGGGGCCGCCAAGCCTGGCGGCGCATTCTTTCATAAACCTACTATACCACTGCAGCTCAATCGCCGGCACTAATATTGATGGTGCGCCGGGCACGCACCGCATCGCCCTCCAGCACCTCCAGGGTCAGGCGCTCGGGCACAAAGCCATCGGGCACATTCAACAGGCCGATACTTCGCTGGAACTCGGCAAAGCGCAGGTCGAGTTCGCCAGCGTTCATCTTGTCCAACGCGGGATCGGACGCCAGCCCGGGGTCTGAGCCTGTTGCGGCATCGGGATCGGGCACCCTGCCCCGTGCCGGCGCCAATGTAAGCTTCACTGCCTTGCCGTCCTGGCGCCCTTGGGCGACGAACTGCAGGCGGCCCTCGAAGGGCTCTCCACCAGAGGCATTACGCATGAACAGCGCTCGGTAATGCAGGGTGTTGCCCCGCAATTCGGCATCAAATGCGCGCACACTGATCGCCCCTTTGGGCCCTGGTGGGAAAAGCTGGTTGAAAAATGCCAGCTGTTCGCGAGTGCGGCCAAGCTCGGCCTGTGAGGCTTCGAGCGAGGCCGCCAAGCCCTTGCGCGTGCTTTCTTCGACCAGCAGGCTGCCCGAGAGCGCGTCCGCCTTCGCCTGAGACTCGACCAATTGCGCGCGCACCGCCAGCAGCTCGCCCTCCAGTCGCTGCTTGAGGGCATCATAATCGCGTGTGGCCTGCGCTTCGAAGGCGTAACGCCCCGCCAACCCGCCTACGACCAAGCCCACACACAATGCCACGACCAGCCAACCACGGTGTGGACGCGATGCGCGGGCGACATCACTGCCCGATGCGGATGAATCCTGCGGGCCCGACCCTGCTGCGCCGGCCGTCGATGCCCCCTTAGCATATGCGGGCGATGTGCGCTGCGCCCCGGCCGGCGAGGCATGATCAGTGACGCTTCGCTGCGCCCCGTGCGGGACTTCGGGTGTGTTGTTTGCCATGGTGACAGAGACCCTCCAGGCACCGAACAGTTCCCGCCCCGCTACGGCGCCCGCTACAGTGCGTTACGGGCACCACGAGGTCGCGTCAGGGCAACACGGCCACGTGGCCCAAGCCGGCGTCTTCGGGCAAGCCGAACATGAGGTTCATGTTCTGCACTGCCTGGCCTGACGCGCCCTTTACCAGGTTGTCTTGTATGACCAGGATGATGAGCTGATTGCCGTTGTTGGGGCGATGAACCGCGATGCGAAGCTGGTTCGAGGCACGCACCGAACGCGTTTCGGGCATGCTGCCCTTTGGCATCACATCTACAAAGGGCTCATCGGCATAGCGCGCTTCGTACAACGCCTGGAAATCGGTATCCATTGCTTCGGGAAGGATATCAACATACAGGGTCGAGAACATGCCGCGAATCATCGGTACCAGATGGGGTACAAAAGTAAGATCGACCGTCTCGCCCGCCATTTCGCGCAGTTGCTCTACGATTTCAGGATGATGGCGATGACCGGCCGCGACACCGTACGCCTTGAAATTGTCGCTGGCTTCGGAAAACAGCGTGCTGACTTCCGCCTTGCGGCCCGCACCCGATACACCAGACTTGCAGTCGGCGATGATGCGGGAGGCGTCCACCAATTTGCGGCCCGCGCCGAACAACGGCGCCAGGCCCAGCAGTACCGTCGTGGGGTAACACCCGGGGTTGCCGATAACCCGCGCGTTTGCAATGCGCGCACGATTGAGCTCGACCAACCCATAGACGGATTCGCGCAGAATCTCGGGGCAGGTATGCGGCATTTTGTACCAGCGCTCGAACGTGGCGGTATCCTGAAGGCGAAAATCGGCCGCCAGGTCGATGATGCGTACACCCTTGGCCAGCAAGGATTCGGCTTGCGCCATGGCCACACCGTGCGGGGTGGCAAAAAACACGACATCACAGGCTTCCAGCGGCGCGTTTTCGGGTGTGCTGAACGCAATGCTCACCCGGCCACGCAGGTTGGGGAACATATCGGCCACCGGCATGCCGTCTTCTTTGCGCGAGGTAATGGCTACCAACTCGACATTGGGGTGCTGGGACAGTAATCGCAGCAGCTCGACGCCGGTATACCCGGTGCCGCCCACGATCCCTACCTTGATGCGCTGAGTTGCCGCTGAAGTCATAGCTGTTCCCGTTTATCGAAAAAAAGTGTGTACATGCATTATGCAATAGCTGGCAGCCACTGCGTAAGTGCACCAGCCCCCTGGTGCCGCAGCGATACGCTTTTGAAGCAAAAATGCAAACAATTGCGGATGCCGCATACAGGAATCCGGGACCAGCGCCCAGAAACCCAAAGCAAAACCCCCGGGCGCGCCGGGGGTTGTGTACTGCATAAGGCCCTTGGGCCTTGCGACGCAATTAGCGCTTGCTGAATTGCTTGCGGCGGCGTGCCTTGTGGAAGCCGACCTTTTTACGTTCGACTTCGCGGGCGTCGCGCGTGACGAAGCCAGCCTGCTTGAGCGACGACTTGAGCGTTTCGTCGTAGTCGATCAGGGCGCGCGTGATGCCGTGACGCACCGCACCAGCCTGACCGCTCTCGCCACCACCGTTGACGTTGATGTGAAAATCGAACGACTCGAGGTTGTTGGTGAGTGCGAGCGGCTGACGAACGACCATGCGGCCGGTTTCGCGCGCAAAGTATTCATCTACCGGCTTGCCGTTGATGATGATCTTGCCCGTGCCTTTTTTCAGGAATACGCGGGCGACCGACGTCTTGCGGCGGCCAGTGCCATAGTTCCAGTTACCGATCATGACCTATCCTTAGAAATCCAGCGGCTTGGGCTGCTGTGCCGAGTGCGGATGCTCTGCGCCGGCGTAAACCTTGAGCTTCTTGGCCATGGCGTAGCCAAGGGGGCCCTTGGGGAGCATGCCCTTGACGGCTTTCTGGAGTGCGCGGCCGGGGAAGCGCTCTTGCATCTTGCGGAAGTTGGTTTCGGTGATACCGCCCGGATACGTGGAGTGACGGTAGTACTTCTTGTCTTCCGATTTGTTGCCGGTAACGACGATGTCAGCCGCGTTGATGATGACGATATAGTCGCCGGTGTCAACGTGGGGCGTGAATTCGGGCTTGTGTTTGCCGCGCAGACGGCGTGCGACTTCGCTGGCCACACGACCGAGGACTTTGCCCTTGGCGTCAATCACGTACCAGTCACGCTTGACTTCATGCGGCTTTGCCACAAAGGTCTTCATGATAGGTCCTTAAAATTTTAGGAAATTTTCTGCCGCTACTGCGCTGTCAAGGCATTGTTGTTTGCCCGTACAAACGGCCAGAAAAGTCCAACATAATAGCACACTTCGAAAAGTTGTCCACAACCGGCAGGCCATTCTGCCCCTTGCGCGCTGGCGGTGGCGGTGGCGGTGGCGGTGGCGGTGGCGGTGGCGGTGGCGGTGGCGGTGGCGGTGGCGGTGGCGCGCCGCTCCTGTAAAAAAAACGCGCTCTGAAAGAGCGCGTTTGCCGGATCGGGGCCAGGCGCACCGGGTATTACCCGGCTGGGCGTAGCCTGTGACCAGGGCCGGCCTATTTCTTCTGGCCGGCCAAGGCAATGCCCAAGTAGTTGTCGTAGGAGCCTTCGGCCACACGGAACCAGGGCACCACGCTATCGCGGAAGCCCATGTAGTTGTCGTAAATCTTCTTGAACATGGGGTCTTTGTCGGAGAACTCTTTATAGACTTCCTGCGAGGCCTTGAACGAGGCGTCCATTACGTCGCGAGGAAAGGCCTTGAGCACGGCGCCGCTGGCGATAAGACGGCGCAGGGCGGCCGGGTTGTTGGCGTCGTAATTGGCCACCATGCGCGAACCGGCGGCACGCGAAGCCATGTCGATCAGCGACTGGTAAGCCTTCGGCAGTTCGTTGTAGGCGGCGTCGTTGACATACAACGACACCTGGGCACCGCCTTCCCACCAGCCTGGGTAATAGTAGTACTTGGCGACCTTCTGGAAGCCCAGTTTTTCGTCATCAACAGGGCCGACAAATTCGACGGCATCCAGCGTGCCCTTTTCGAGCGAAGGGTAGATATCGCCGGGCGGCACCTGCTGCGGCACCACGCCCATGCGCGACAGCACTTCGCCGGCAAAGCCAGCAGTGCGCATCTTCAGGCCCTGCAGGTCGGCCACGGTTTTGATCTCTTTGCGATACCAGCCACCCATCTGCGTACCGGTGTTGCCCAGCGGGAAGTTGATGATGTGGCGCGGCGCGAAGAGTTCGCGCATCAATTTCATGCCATCGCCTTCGTACATCCAGGCGTTCATTTGGCGCGCGTTCAGGCCAAAGGGCACGGCGGTATCGAAGCAGAAGGATGGATCCTTGCCGTAGAAGTAGTAGGAGGCGGTCTGGCCGCACTCGACCGTGCGGTTGCCGACGGCGTCCATGACACCGAAGCCCGGCACAATTTCGCCCGCTGGATACAGACGGATGGAGAAGTTGCCGTCGGAGGCCTCTTCGACCATCTTGCAGAACATTTGCGCCGTGGAAAACAGCGGCGGAAGCGACGGGCCGTATGTGGATGTCATCTTCCAGCTGACCTTGGGAGTGCTCTGGGCAAATGCGGGGGCCGCGACGGCCGCGCCGGCGACGGCGCCCAGGCCGGCCTTCTTTAGAAATGAACGACGCTGCATTGAACGTTCTCCTTTGTCCTTTGGGAATTCGAATGATCTGGCGTATTGAAAGCGTGTTGAAAGTATGCTTTCTGGCCACCGGGCGATATTACACCGACGCAGCGGCTTTTGTAACGGATTTGCAACAACTCATTACCAAGAAGTGCGGGCGACATGCCGCCAGACTGAGCCTGCCTGCCGCTTACCGTTGCGCTTCTTGCCGTTGTGCCGCTTACGCCGGGACGTTGATGACGGCATCCCGCCTCATCGGCGTAGGCGAGTACAGGCGACAGGCGCGAGCAAACGGCGGGCGCGCCAAGCGCGACGCCGCCGCCACAGGCGGTTACTGTAATTACTGCTGCCCAGCCACCGACATCTGCTCTATCAGCACCGAGCCGGTCGTCTTGGCGCCGCGTGTGATGCTATCAGCGCCCACCGCGACAATCTGGCGGAACATATCGGCGAGGTTGCCGGCTATGGTGAACTCTTGCACGGCGTGCTGAATTTCGCCGCCTTCGACCCAATAGCCAAACGCGCCCCGGGAATAGTCGCCGGTTACGTAGTTGACGCCCTGGCCAATGAGCTCGGTGACCAGGAGGCCCGTGCCCAGCTTGCGCAGCATAGCTGGCAGGTCGTCGTCGGGCCGGGTAAGGCGCGAGGCCAAGCGCAGGTTGTGCGAGCCCCCCGCGTTCCCCGTGGTGTGCAGGCCCAGCTTGCGCGCGGTATAGGTAGACAGGAAGTAGCCTTGCAGCACACCACCGGCAACAACCTCGCGCGCCTGGGTGCGCACCCCTTCACTGTCGAACGACGAGCTGCCCATGGCGCCGCGTACGAGCGGGTCTTCGCTGACGTCGAGGTGATCGGCCAAGACGGGCTTGCCCAAGGCATCAACCAAAAAGCTGGCCTTGCGGTACAGCGCGCCGCCGCTGCATGCCTGTACCAGGGCGCCCATCAGGCCGATGGCCAGCGGGGCTTCGTACAACACCGGATAGCGCCCTGTCTTGAGCCGGCGTGCGGACAGACGCGACAACGTGCGCTGGGCGGCGTATTCGCCGACCGCCTCAGGCGTGGCGAGGTCGTTGGCATTGCGCGCGGCGGTGTACCAGTAATCGCGCTGCATGCCGGCGCCGCGCCCGGCAATGGGCGCCACCGACAACGAATGGCGCGAGTATGGATACCCACCCATGAAGCCGCGGGTGTTGCCCAGCACGAAATGGCCTTCGTAGGTATCGACAGAGGCGCCATCGGTGTTGGTGATCAGTGGACTGACCCGCGCAGCAGCCTGCTCGCCCCGGATCGCCAGCGCGGCCGCTTCTTCAGCCGTGATGGACCAGGGGTGGTGCAAGTCGAGCTCGAGGATGTCGGTGGCCAGATCGGCAGCCTCGGGCAGGCCGGCGGCGGGGTCTTCAGCGGTGTAACGGGCAATATGCCAGGCAGCTTCGACGGTTTCGCGTATGGCTTGGGCGGAGAAATCGGACGTGGATGCCGAGCCACGGCGCGTGCCGGCAAAGACGGTGAGGTCGAGCGAGCGGTCGCGCGTTTGCTCGACCGTTTCAATATCGGCCTTGCGCACGGAAACCGACAGGCCGCGGCTCTCGGAGACCTCGGCGGCGGCGTCGGAGGCGCCCAGCGTACGCGCATGGGCCAAGGCATCGGCCACGAGTTGGCGGAACAAGGCCTGGTTTTGGGCAATGGGCAGGGAGGAGGTGGAGTTGTCGCTCATGATGCTCTTCAGGGTTAGACGGGTATCATAGCCAATTAGGCACTAATTTTATGTTCATCATGTCTGATATTTTCCCGGAAGATGGCACCCCGGACGCCGGCTCTCCTGACGAGGCCGCCGGCCAGCGCGTCAAGCCGCGCCAGCGCGGCGAATTCGACGAGCACGGCTACGACCGCCCAAGCAAATCGAAGGTCAAGCGCGACATGCTTGCCTTGCACGAGCTGGGCAAAGAGCTTGTCGACCTGCCCGTGGCGCAGCTCAAGCAGCTGCCACTTTCCGAAAAGCTTTACGACGCCATCATGCTGGCCCAGCGTACCACAGCGCGCGAGGGCCGGCGACGCCAAGTGCACTATGTGGGCAAGCTGATGCGTGACGCCGACGCCGACACGATCCGTACCCAACTTGACATCTGGAAAAATGGCTCGCGCGAGCAAACCCGCGAAATGCACCGCCTCGAGGCGCTGCGCGACCTACTGCTGCGCGACGACGATGCCCTCACCGAACTGCTGAACGAACACCCCCAGGCAGACCCGCAACAGCTGCGCACGCTGATTCGCGCCGGCCGCAAAGAAGCGCAAGGCAATGAGCGCCTGCAGCCGGGGCAGGAGCCCCAGCGCAAGCATTACCGGGCGCTCTTCCAGGCCCTCAAGACACTGGCGGAGCAGGCCTGAGCCGCCCGCCCCTGTGGCCGTACGCGGCCCGCCTTCAACCCACGGAGCACCAATGAGCACGACACCCCTGCTCGACTGTATAGAAATCGAAACCGGCCCCAATCCGCAGCGCGCAGTGATATGGATGCATGGCCTGGGTGCCGACGGCAATGACTTCGCGCCTATTATCCCCGAGCTCAAGCTGGGCGACATGCCCGCGATCCGCTTTGTATTTCCCCACGCGCCGGTGCGGCCTGTCACCATCAACCAAGGCATGGCGATGCGCGCCTGGTTCGATATATTCATGCCCGGCCCGGTGCGCCGCGAAGACGACGCTGGCTTGCGCGCCTCGCAGTTGGCCGTGGAAGCCCTGATCAAGCGCGAGAACGAGCGCGGCATCCCTACCAGCCGCATCGTGCTGGCTGGTTTCTCGCAAGGGGGCGCCATGACGCTGCAGACGGGGCTGCGTCAACCAGAAAAACTGGCGGGCATGATGTGCCTGTCGGGCTTTCTGCCCCTGGCGCACACCATCGCCCAGGAAGGCAGCCCGGCCAACCGGGACACCCCCATCTACATGGCGCACGGCACCATGGACCCAGTCATCGTACTGTCGCGCGCGCAAGCCTCACACGAGCAGTTGGTAAGCCTGGGCTACCCGGTGCAGTGGCACACCTACCCCATGCCGCATTCGCTGTGCCTGGACGAGGTCAACGATATCGCCGCCTACTTGCGCAAGGCGCTTGCCTAAAGAGAGCACGGGCTGCCCCGAGCCGCGCCGCGTCTGCTTAAAATGCGCGGCGCCTCGATACGCCGTGTTTCAGAAAAGATCGATTCTGGCCCTGAACATGAACAAGCGAGGCGCCTAGGTGCGCTGCGTTTCGCCCAGGTCCAGCCAGACCCGGCGCATGGTCGGGTCTTCCTCATCGACGTCGTTCCTGAAACCCAGATGCGTCATCAGCGCAAGCATGGGCCGATTGGTGGCCAGCACCAAGCCATCTATGTATGTCAGCCGCTGCTCCTTGGCCGCATCGATCAGCGCCCCCATCAGTTGGGAACCCAGTCTGCGACGCTGCCACGCATCGGCAATTACCAGTGCGTACTCGGCGCCACGGCCGTCCGCGTTGCGCAGATAATGGGCAAAGCCAATGATCTGTTCGCGCGGATGACCGCGATGCTCGGGGTTCGGCGTGAGCACAGTGGCCACCAGCGCGAGCTCGCGGTCGTAATCGATGCGCGTATAGCGCGCCAGCATGCGGGGCGTGAGCTCGCGCAGCATGGACACAAAGCGCATGTAGCGGGATTGATCCGACAGCCCGCGTACGAACTCCTGCAGCGGCTGCGCGTCTTCAGGCCGAATGGGGCGCAACATCCAGGGCTGCCCGTCGTCGAACACCTTGGCCTGCACCAACCGATGCGGATATGGATGTATCGCCATGTGGCGATAGCCTGACTGCTCCGGCAGGACCTTGACGGGCGATGCGGACAACTCGATCCGCATGCCCAGCGCCACCAACTGCGAACCCGCAGCGAGCAAGGGGTCGATGGTTAGGCCCACCACGTTGGGCAGTTCACTCACCAGCCTGGAGATGCGCTCCAGCGATTCGATCAGTTGTTCAAGCACAGCCGGCACCATGCTGCGCGACAGCACGCGCCGCCACAGCGTACTGCGCTCAATCAACTGGCGCGCCAGGTAACGGTTGAGCGGCGGCAGTTCCAGCGATTCGTTGGCCACCGAGATGAGGGCATCCTGCCCGCCCGAGCCGAAGGTAATGTATGGGCCGAACTTCTCATCCCAACGAACGCGGATGGCCATGGGAAGGTCGTCTTCATCCACACTCGCGGCGCGTGCCTGATCGGACGGCATGAAGCGCAACGGCACATGAAAGCATTCGAGCAATTGTGCGCAAGCGGCGTCGAGAAGCGCCGGCCTGCCTTCCTGCTGGGCAATACGCACTAGAAGCCGTGCTTCTTCGAGACGAGGCTGCTGGCCCAGCGGCTCAGGCGGCAGTGTCTGCTGCGCCAGAGTCTGGTTGTAGTGGTACGCACCCAGTATGCCGAAGGCATTGGCGGCCGCTTCGGGTGTGCGGAAGGCCGGCGTGCCGGCTGCATCGAGAATATGCCGCAATGGGCGCATCGCCGCGTCGCCCATGAAACAGGTAATGATGGGTTTACGCGCGCTGGGCGCCATAGCGGCCAATTGCCTGGCAACTGCCTCCAGATCGGACAGCGGGTCGGGCGCAAGCAGCACCAGGATGCCATCCACGCCGTTATCGGCGATCAGCGTATCCATGACTTTCTGCACACTTTCCGGCGTAAGACGGGAATACGTGACGACCGGGTTGCTGACACGCGCACCCACCTCGAGCATGCCGCCCAGTGCCTTGACTGTTGCGCCGGCAAGCTCAGCGGCCACCACCGGACCACTCTCGTCCATGACATCGAGCGCAAGTTGAGACGGCCCCCCGCCGTTGGAGAACAGCGCGATATTGTGCCCGCGCGGCCGGCGTGTATGCACCAGAACCTTGAGTGCCGAAAACAGCTGGATAAAATAACGGATGCGCACCGCACCCGCACGCCGCAGCAGCGCGTTGAACACGGCATCTTCGGCGCCGTTTATGCTGGCACGCCCCACCTTGAGCACGACAACCGGCTTGACGCTGGCGGCCGCCCGCAGCGCGCTGCTGAAACGACGCGACGACGATGCCTCTTCCAGATACAGTGCAATGCTGTCTGTGCGGGCGTCCATGGATAAATATTCCACCACCTCGGCCACGTCGAGCGCCGCTTCATCGCCCAGCGAGATGACAGCGGAGAAGCCCAGACTGATGTCATCTGCCCAATCGAGCACGGCAGTGGCGATAGAGCGCGACTGCACCACCAGCGCCACCTTGCCGGCCCGCGCGGTATCCGGATCCTGACTGAGGTTCACGCCTCGGTGCGGACGCTGCAGGCCGAAGCTGCGCGGCCCCAGCACCACCGCGTCATTCAGCGCGGCCCAGGAACGGCAGTAAACCATGTCTTCGATGGGATCGCGCGACGGCTCGCTGTGCAGCAGCAGGGTAACCGCGCGCGGGCGCAACGGCTTGAGCGCCTCGAGCACCTCGGGCAGGCGCGCAGGCGGCACGCAGACCAATGCCTGATCCAGGCGCTGCCCCGACGGCAGACCCGGCACGCTGCCAGGCAATACAATGGGCCTGCCCTGACGTACGTCGACCTGTGCGCAGGCGCCCGTTAGCCACCGAGGCATTGCGCCCTGCAATGGCAGCGGGCTGTCTGACACGACAAGAATATTGCGCGGCTCGAACAATGCGGCCAAGCGATGATGCAACATGAAGCCGCCTCCTGTGGGAATTTATGCGTACTCTAAAATATAGCCTTGCTTAAGCCATACAAGTAATTATGACTACGTCGACACATTCACCGGTCCGCACGCGCTTCGCGCCGTCGCCCACCGGCTACCTGCACCTTGGCGGCGCCCGCACGGCGCTGTTTTCGTGGGCGTTTGCCCGCCACCACAAGGGCACCTTCGTGCTGCGCATCGAAGACACCGATCTGGCGCGCTCCACGCCCGAAGCCGTCCAGGCCATACTCGATGGCATGCAATGGCTGGGCATGCAGCCCGATGAAGGCCCGTTTTACCAGATGCAGCGGATGGACCGCTACCGCGAGGTGATTGCTGGCATGTTGCGGGACGGCACCGCCTACCACTGCTACAGCTCTCCCGAAGAAGTAGACGCCATGCGCGAGAAGGCGCGCGCGGCTGGCCTGAAACCACGCTACGACGGCACCTGGCGGCCCGAACCCGGCAAAACGCTGCCCCCCGTGCCCGAAGGTCGCCAACCTGTGGTGCGTTTCCGCAACCCGCAAGATGGCGTCGCATCATGGAACGACATGATCAAGGGCCCCATCAGTTTTGATAACAGCGAACTCGATGACCTGATTATTGCGCGCCCCGACGGCACCCCTACCTACAACTTCTGTGTGGTGGTCGACGACTGGGATATGCGCATCACCCATGTGCTGCGCGGTGACGACCACGTCAACAACACTCCCCGGCAAATCAATATCCTGCGCGCCCTGGGCGCCGAACTGCCCGAATACGGCCATCTGCCCATGATCCTGGGCCCCGATGGCGAGAAGCTGTCAAAGCGCCATGGCGCGGTAAGCGTGATGGAATATGACACCGAGGGCTATCTACCCGAGGCCATGATCAACTACCTGGCCCGCCTGGGGTGGAGCCACGGCAACGACGAATTGTTCACGCGCGAGCAGTTGGTGCAATGGTTCGATACGCGCAACCTCACAAAATCGGCGGCGCAGTGGGATCCGAAAAAACTCAATTGGGTCAATGCCCACTATATCAAGCACAGCAGCGACAATGACTTGGCAGCTCGCGTGGCGCCCCGCATCCGCACGCTGGGCGGCGACCCCGACGCAGCAGACTTGCCGGCTGTCATGGCGCTGCTGAAAGACCGCGCCGAAACACTTAACCAACTTGCCGAGGGTGCCATGCTCTTCTGTGGCCCGTATGAGCCAGCCGACGAGGCGCTGCGGGCAGAAACCCTGGATGATGCCGCGCACGTGCTGCTGGCCGACTTCAGCCAACGGGCGCAAGCCCTGCCGGATTGGTCCGCGCCCGCGCTCGACGCCCTGATCAAACAAATGCTGGCCGATCACGGCGTAAAGATGCCCAAACTGGCGATCCCGCTCCGTGTACTGGCCACGGGCCGCAAACAAACACCGGCCATTGGGGCCGTGCTGAGCCTGCTGGGCCGCGAACGCGTGCTGGAGCGCCTGGCGAAAGCCTGACGCCTTTAGGGGTGGGCGCGAAACGCCCACCTTGTATGATCACGCTGCTCGCGAATGCGCTCAAAATGGCAGGCGATAGCCCGACGACATTTTGCGCGCCATAATCCTGACACCGTCGCTGGCACGCAGCTCTAGCTTTTCTGATGTGGCTGACACCAGGACGTATCGATTGGTATAAATTGGGTCGTTGAGGTCTACCGCCGCGCCATTAGACTCGAGTGTGCGCAGCACGATCGTGTTGGCATCATGCCGCCAGCACCCTGTTTCGGCCAAGCCGTGCGAGGGGTTGTTGCTGCGTTTGATTTGCTCGGTGTAGGCCATGGTGCCGTCGGCGTTTAGGGTAAACAAGGTGCGCAGCTCACCGCGTACGCCTTTCTCGCGGCGTACACTGAGCCAGTTGCCGACGGCCGGGTCGCCCGGCGCCACTGCCTCGCACGTAGGCTTGGCCGGTGGCTCTTCTTTGGGCTTTTCTTTGATGGGCGCGGTGCAGGCAGCCAACAGGCCCGCCATAACCACGCCTGCCAGCATCGTGTGCTGGCGCAATACTTTTGGTTGCATGAGTAGTCCTCGCGATCATGCGGGCCGCGCACGGCACTGCCCGCGCAATAATCGTACCACTGGCGCCCGCCGCAATACAGCGACACACGGCCCTCGCAATAGACATAGACCGCTTCGTGACCCCGCGCCGAGAACGCCCCCAGGCGGCATGTGTCACACGCTTACACCTGTTGTTCAGGCCGGGAAAGGAAGCCGAACTTCGTGCTTGATCTCGCGTAGCGCGACGATGGTGCGCGTCTGGCGCACGCCCGGCAGGTTGAAGAGGAACCGATGCAGAAAGCGGTCGTACGCTTCGGCATCGGGTACCAGAACTTTCAGCAGGTAATCCGCATCGCCTGTGACGGCGTAGCATTCAAGAATTTCAGGCGCATCGCGCACCGTGCGCTCGAAATTCTCGACTACTTCGGACGAATGCCGCTCGAGGCTGATCTGCGTGAACATACAGCCGCGCAGGCCAGCCTTGCGACGGTCGACGTGGGCGTAGTAGCCCTGTATTACGCCGGCCGATTCCAATGCCTTGATGCGCCGCCACACCGGCGCGGTGGAGAGCCCGACCTGCTCTGATACCTGCTGCGCCGATGCGCGCCCATCTTGTTGCAGATATTCCAGGATTTTTATATCTGTTCTATCCATGGCTTGTCTCCTGACGAAATATCCTTTTCGTTAACTAGGGATTCTACGCCTGCCAAAAGCAACAAAACATGAGTTGCGGCTGTCTATCATGGAAGTGAAGCATGGAGGCAGCTATGATCCTGACACAAAAGCAGGCAGATCAGCGGCCGGCGCTCATCCCCCATTCGGTGGAAGCTGAACGGCTGCCCGCGGACTACACTCTGCAGGAAAACCTCACGGCCCGCCAAGGCAGGATCTTCCTGACCGGCATACAAGCGCTGGTGCGCATGCTGCTGACCCAGCGCGAGGCGGATCGCGCCGCCGGGTTGAATACTGCTGGTTTCATCACCGGCTATCGCGGTTCTCCGCTGGGCGGAGTGGACTTAGCGATGTGGCACGCGCAGCATCTGCTGCAAGCGCACGATATCCGCTTCTTGCCTGCGATCAACGAAGATCTGGGCGCTACCATGGTCATGGGCACGCAGCAGGCCGGCACGCACACACAGCGCAGTGTCGATGGCGTCTTTGCGCTCTGGTACGGCAAGGGGCCTGGCCTGGACCGCTCGGGCGACGCAGTCCACCACGGCAATGCTGCCGGGGCGTCCGCGCAAGGCGGCGTTCTGATGGTGGTCGGCGATGATCATACGGCGGCCTCATCCTCCATCCCGCATGCCAGTGAAGCGTCACTGATCGGTTGGCGCATCCCTATCGTCAACCCCGCATCGGTTGAAGAATACGAGCTGTTCGGCCGCTGGGGCTGGGCGCTGTCTCGCTACAGCGGCGCCTGGGTTGCCTTCAAAGCCATCACCGAAACCGTGGAAAGCGGACGTGCCTTTGAACTGCGGCCAATCCCTGACTTCAGCGTCCCCGGGGACGACCCCTATCGCGGGGCCACCCCCTACAGCGCCCGCGAGTTCCTGACACCGGAAATTGAACTGCGCATGGCGCGGCGCATCGAGGCAGTGCACACATTTGCGCGCCACCACAGCCTGGATCGCTTGGCGCGGCCGGCGCCACACGCGACGCTGGGGATTGTGTCCACCGGCAAGGCCTTTCTTGACGTCGAGGACGCGCTGGACACATGGCGGGCGCGCCACCCTGACGTCGCCCTACCCACGCTGCGCCACTACAAAGTAGGCTTGAGTTGGCCGCTGGAACAAGAAGGCCTGCTGGCCTTTGCACAGGACTTGAAACACATCCTCGTCGTTGAAGAAAAAGGGACGGTGATCGAAAGCCAGATCAAGGACATCCTGTACAACACCACGCACCGCCCCACCGTTTGCGGCGAATACGGACTGGAGCGCGCGCCGCTGCTGCCGCGCACGGGGCAACTGAACCCAGACCTGGTGGGCGATGCCTTGGCACGCTGGCTGGCCAGTGTTGATCCGGCCATGACCGCTGCCCTGGCTGCGCTGCAGCCTGTCGCTGACATGATGCCGGCAGCGATGAAGACAGAGTGGGCGGGCCGCCAACGCCCCATGCCCGTAGGCCTGAAGCCAGTTCGCGCTACGCCTGCCGCCGAGCCGCGCGACACACCCTCCGCGCTCGCCTTGGCTGGTGCAAACCTGACGCGCCGCCCCTATTTCTGTTCCGGCTGTCCGCACAGCACCTCCACACGGGTGCCCGAAGGCAGCCAGGCGCTCGCCGGCGTGGGTTGCCATTACATGGCCACCTGGATGGATCGCAATACCGCCGGCCTGACGCAGATGGGCGGCGAGGGCGCGGACTGGATCGGGCTTTCGGGCTATACCCGCATGCCGCACGTATTCCAGAATATGGGCGAAGGAACCTATTTTCATTCCGGCTACCTGGCAATCCGCCAGGCCGTCGCGGCCCGAGCCCGCATCACTTATAAGATACTCTTCAATGATGCGGTGGCAATGACAGGCGGCCAACCGGTCGATGGCCCCATCTCGGTGCCCGGCATCTGCCAACAACTTCTCGGCGAAGGCGTGAAGCGCGTCGTGATCACCACCGACGATACAGCGCGCTATCGCCACATGGCGCTACCAGCCGGCGTCACCGTGCATCCGCGCGAAGCACTGGACGAGTTGCAGCGGGCGCTGCGCGAGGAAGATGGGGTGACCATTCTCATCCATGACCAAGTCTGTGCGGCCGAGAAAAGACGGCGCCGCAAGAAGAAAACAATGGCCGAACCCCCGCGGCGGCTGTTCATCAACACGGCGGTGTGCGAAGGCTGCGGCGACTGCGGCACGCAATCGAACTGCCTGTCGCTGGTGCCGGTCGAAACACCTTTCGGCCGCAAGCGCGCCATCGACCAATCCAGCTGCAATAAAGACTACTCCTGTGTGAAGGGTTTCTGTCCCAGCTTCGTGTCCGTGATCGGCGGCACGCCGCGCCATACCGCACGCGATCTCGAAACCGATATGACGCAGCTGCAGGCCTGGGCACACGCGCTGCCCGAGCCGGCGCGGCATGCCCGCGATCGCGTCTGCAATGTACTGATCGCGGGCATAGGCGGCACAGGCGTCACCACGATCAGTGCAATCCTGGCCATGGCAGCACACCTGGAAGGTTGCGCCGTATCGTTGCTCGATATCACAGGGCTGGCGCAAAAAGGCGGCACCGTCATTAGCCATGTGCGCATCGGCACTGGCGCGCGCGCACCTGGGGCGGTACGCATCGGTGCCGGCCAGGCAGATGTGGCCATATTGTGCGACCCCGTCGCCGCCTGCCGGCCTGACGCACTACGGGCGCTCAGGCCTTCCGGTACCCAAGTGGCGCTCAACACTTGGCTGGCCCCCACCGCCGAGTTTCTGCATGACCCTCAGGCGCCGCAAAGCCCGCAAGGATTGATCGATACCTTGCGCGCGGTTACGGGATGCGGCGACGATGCCTTGCTCGACGCACATACGCTCGCCACCCACTTGCTGGGCGACGCCATTCTGGCCAATATGATGATGCTGGGCCACGCCTGGCAGCGCGGTGCGCTGCCCGTTGGCCGCGCCGCGCTGAGGCGGGCGATTACCCTCAATGGCACGGCGGTCGACGCCAACCTGAAAGCGTTCGAGTTGGGACGCCTGGCGGCAGCACGGCCCGATGCGTTGGGCCAAGCGGCGCCAGTGCGCGAGCAAACCATCGTCGTGCATCGGCCCGAATCGCTTGCGACGGTTACTAGCCGCTATGCCCAAGCATTGACCGCGTACCAGAATGCCGCCTATGCGCATGCATACACGGCGTTTGTCGACCAGGCCCAGCGTGCCGAACAGTCGATATACCCTGGCGCACGCCCCCGTCTGGCGCTGGCCGTTGCGCACTCGCTGTACAAACTGATGGCGTACAAAGATGAATACGAAGTCGCCAGGCTCTATACCGATGGCAGCTTTCGCCGTGCACTGGCCGAAGCTTTCGAGGGCGACTACACCTTGCGCTTTCACCTGGCGCCGCCGCTGCTGGCCCGCCGCGACCCACACACCGGGCACCCGCGCAAGATCACCCTAGGCCCGGCTACGGAAGCGGTATTCCGCCTGTTGGCGCGCTGCAAAGCGCTGCGCGGCACGTGGTTTGATCCCTTCGGCCATACCGACGAACGGCGACTGGAACGGCAGTTGATCCGGGACTACCAGGCCGCCATGCAAGCCACGCTTGCCAACCTGAATCAGGCCAGCTATGCCGAGGCGCTGGATCTGGCATCGCTGCCCCAGGGTGTGCGCGGCTTCGGGCACATCAAGGAAGGCGCCGCGCGCGCCTGTCTGGCGCGACTGCAAGCCGCCGCGCAAGCGCAGGGCGGCGCTGCGGGACGGGCTCGAGAACATCTGCGGCACGCGTGAGGCGCGCGGCGCCTGCGATCATCCGATGCACGATCGCAGCGTGATCGCCAGCCCGCGATCACACATTTGCCGCCTGCCCGGCTGGCGGCCCAAGGCCGGGGGCGCTACCATCGCTGTACCGTCGGCACTGGCTGGCGATGATCAGGCGCCCATGAGGCGCCAAGGCCACATGGATTTCAAACAGATATACGCCTTTGTATGGGTTGCGGAATTAGGTAGCTTCCGTGCCGCCGCCGAGAAGCTGCATACGACGCAGCCTACGATCTCACAGCGCATCGCGGGGCTCGAAACCGAAATGGGGGTGCGCCTGTTTGAACGCAGTGCGCGTGGGATAAAGCTCACTGAAAAGGGCCAGGAACTGTTGTCGCATGCCCAGCGCATGCTGGAGCTGCGCAATGAAATGCTGAAAGTGGCACAAACGCGCGACACAGTGCGCGGCACCCTGCGGCTGGGCAGCTCAGAAACGCTGGTGCATACCTGGCTGCCGCATTTTATCGACGCGTTGCACCATAAGTACCCGGCGCTCACCGTAGACCTGCAAGTGGACACCACGCACGCGCTGCGCAACCAGCTCGCATCGCATCAGATCGACTTGGCCTTTATTGTTGGCCCGACACAGGATCCACGCGAACGCGACCTGCACCTGTGCGACTATGCGCTGGCCTGGGTCGCCAGCCCGGGCCTGAAGATGCATGGCCGGCGCGTCCGGGTGTCGGAACTGGGCAAATACCCCATCATCACCTATCCGTCCGTCAGCCTTCCCTATCAGTCGGCGAAGGCGCTGCTGCTGGAGGCAGGGGTGAAATCGCCCCGGTTGTATGGCACGGCATCGCTGAGCACCATTGTGTACATGACACGACGCGGCATTGGGCCCAGCGTGATTGCCCCGGCAGTGGTAGAAGAGCTCATCGAGGAAGGCAAGCTCTGCGTGCTGGACGTGGACCGCACGCCGGCGCCGCTGGGCTTTTATGCCTGTTGGGTAGACACGCCCGATAGCCGGACGGTACGCACCGTTGCCATGGTGGCGCAGCGCATTGCCCGCAAGATGGCGAGCAACAAGGGTTAACACGGATATAAGCCAACCCTATCACCCCACATGAGAACTTACAATTGGACAAGCATGGCGGGATGCGATGGAATCACACTAGATTCCATGCACTGATCACACATGCTGGTCCACTGATCGCCAACACCGCTTAGCCGGCAGATCAGCGCGATCGCACCTGCCACAATCAGTGCTGTGCACTTTGCGAGGTGACGCTATGCCAGCCACATCCCCCCAGGCCAACCCCCTGCATGCGCTCGCTGCGCATGCAGCCCAGGCCCGTGCCGCCATACGGCGCGGCGACTACACCGGTCCAACCGCCGGCCTAGCACCAGGATGCGTGCAAGCCAACCTCATGATTTTGCCCAAAGCGCTGGCAGATGAATTTCTGCTGTTCTGTCAGCGCAATCCCAAACCCTGTCCCCTGCTTGCTGTGTCCGCCCCGGGCGATCCGCATCTGCCCACGCTTGGCGCCGATATCGATATCCGCACCGACATCCCGCGCTACCGGGTGTGGCACAACGGCGAACTCGCCAACGAACCCACCGACCTGCGCGCTGTCTGGCGCGACGACTTGGTATCCTTCCTGATCGGTTGTTCATTTTCGTTCGAAGAAGCGTTGTTGGCCGATGGCATCGATGTACGCCATATCAGCCAGGGCTGCAATGTGCCCATGTATCGCACCAATATTCCCACGGCATCCACGCCGGCGCTGAGCGGCCCGCTGGTGGTCTCCATGCGCCCGTTCAAGGCGGCCGACGCGATACGCGCCATCCAGATCACCAGCCGCTTTCCGTCCGTACATGGCGCGCCCGTGCATATCGGCGACCCGGCCTTGATTGGCATTGCCGACATCAACAAGCCCGACTACGGCGACGCGGTCCAGATCCGCGCCGGCGAAATCCCCGTTTTCTGGGCTTGCGGTGTGACGCCGCAGGCAGTGATCAGTCAGGTCAGGCCCGCATTCAGCATCACCCATGCGCCCGGCCATATGCTGATCACCGACATGAGCAACAGCCGTCTGGCCACCTTCTAATCCCCAGCCGGGCATAGCCTGGCGGTACTCCAAGCAGTGACATACCTCCAACAACATCTACGTGGGCATCGCAGCCCCTTCAGGAGAACACAATGAAACGCTCGTTCATGACCACCTTTGCCGCCGGCGCATTGATCCTGTCCGCGGGCGCATACGCCCAGGAAAAGGTTGACGGGCTGCCCAAGACCCAGCTTCAGGTTGTGGGCGGGTTGAGCAACCTGACCGCCTACCAGAATTTCGAGCAGCCGTTCTGGACCAAGACGGTGCCGGAACTCTCCAACGGCCAGGTCACCGCGACGATCAAGGGTTTCAATGAAATGGGCCTGAAAGGGCCCGAGATCCTGCGCCTCATCGGCCAGGGCGTGGTGCCTATCGGCACGGCCACGATGTCGTACTTTGCCACCGACAACCCCATGAACGAGGCCATCGACCTGGCCGGTATCGCGCCCGACGTTAAGGTTGCGCGCAAGATCACCGAAGCCTTCGAACCCGTGTTTGCCAAATACTATGCGGGCAACAACGTCAAAGTGCTTGGCTTTTCACCCTATCCTGCCCAGGTGCTGTTCTGCAATGCCAAGATCGCCAGCCTGAACGACCTCAAGGGCAAAAAGGTGCGCACTAGCAGTCGTACCCAGGCGGAGTTCATTCAGGCACTGGGCGGCACCAGCGTCACGCTGCCCTTTGGCGAAGTCGTCCCCGCGCTGCAGAACGGCGTCGTTAACTGTGCCATCACCGGCTCCATGTCGGGCTACTCGGCAAAGTGGTACGAGGTCAGTACCCACCTCGTCAAGCTGCCCATCAACTGGAACCAGCAGATTCACGCCGCCAATATGGGCTATTGGAACAAGCTGGATCCCAAGGTGCAGGATTTTCTGCAGAAGAACATCGGTGTCATGATCGACAAGATCTGGGATGCGGCCGCGCAGGAAACCCAGCAGGGCTATGACTGCAATACCGGCGCCGCAGCCTGCACGCTGCCCGTGAAAGGCAAGATGACGCTGGTCGAACCCTCGGATGCGGACCGTGAATTGCTGAAGAAAATCACGGCCGACACCATCGTGCCGCAGTGGGCGGCGCGATGCTCCGCCGATTGCGTGAAAGAGTGGAATGCCACCGTTGGCAAAGTACTGAACGTTACGGCATCCAAGTAAACAGCGGGGTCACGGGCGGCGCCAGGGAGCGCGCCCCCCTGCGGGCGCCCCCATGTCCGTGGGGGCGCCCCTATAACGCCCCTGAACGCGCCCATTTAACCTTGATAGCGAGGTCTATCGTGAACGCAAGTTTTTCTGATCCCGGCGTGCTGGGCCGCCTGCTGGCGGCGGCCACCTCGCTGTCGCGCGCGGCCATCTGGGCCGCCGGCGCACTGACACTGGTCAGCGCGCTCTACATCACGGTGGATGTCCTGCTGCGCAAGTTTTCCCCCTATGGGCTGGGCGGTTCGGACGAACTGTCCGGCTACGCCTTCGCCATCAGCATTTCCTGGGCGCTGTCCTTCGCCACCCTCGATCGCGCCAACATCCGCATTGATGCGCTGTATCAGCACCTTCCCACCCGCATCTGCGCCATCCTCGACTGGCTGGCTCTGGTCGGGCTGGCAGTGTTCATTGCCTACGTCACACGTTACGCAAGCGGTGTGGCGATGCTCTCGTGGGACAATAACGCCGCCGCCAACACCATACTGGCCACACCGCTGTGGATACCCCAATTCATCTGGGTCGCGGGGTTGATCTGGCTGTGCATTGTGCTGGCCCTGATGTTGCTGCGCGCATCGATTGCGATGGTGCGCGGCGATATCGCCACCGTGCGCGCCGTTGCCGGGATGCGTTCGATTGAAGAAGAGGCCAAGGAAGAAGCCGAAGCGGGCGCCCGCATGGTTCGAGGGGATGCATCATGATCGCAACCTCCCTCATCCTGCTGCTGGTGCTGCTGGGCGCCAGTATCCCGGTCGGTGCCGCGCTGGGCGTGCTGGGCCTGATCATGGATCCGCTCTACTCCATGCTGCCGCTCACGCGGGCTATTGGCGAAGTGTCGTGGTCCACCAGCAATGAGTTCCTCCTGGTGTCGATTCCGCTGTTCGTCATGCTGGGCGAAATCCTGCTGCGCTCCGGGCTCGCCGAGCGTATGTACGGGGCCATGAGCCTGTGGCTGTCGTGGCTGCCCGGTGGGCTGATGCATGCCAACATCGGTGCCAGCGCACTGTTCGCCGCCACGTCGGGCTCCAGCGTGGCCACTGCCGCAACAGTCGGTACGGTGGCCATCCCGCAAATCCAGAAGAAGGGCTATAACGAATCGCTCTTCCTGGGCAGCCTGGCCGCTGGCGGCACGCTGGGCATACTTATTCCGCCTTCGATCAACCTCATCATCTACGGCGTACTCACCAACACCTCGGTACCGCGGCTCTATCTGGCAGGGATTATCCCCGGCCTGCTCATGGCAGCGCTATTCATGGCCGCCATCGCCATCGCCTGCGTCGCCAAGCCCGCATGGGGCGGCGAACGCACCCGCGCAAGCTGGGGCGAACGCATCGCCAGCCTGGTGCACCTCTTGCCACCGTTGTTTATTTTTCTGCTGGTAGTGGGGTCGATCTACGCCGGCCTCGCAACGCCGACCGAAGCGGCCGCACTGGGCGTGTCTGGTGCGCTGATCCTGGCCGCCTTTGCCCGGCGCCTCACGCTGCGCATGCTGCGCGAGGTATTCGAAGGTACGATGAAAGCCACTGCCATGATTATGTTGATCGTGATCGGCGCGGCCTTCCTGAACTTCATCATGTCCGCCACCGGCCTGACCACAGCGATCACCAACTCGATCACCGGGCTGAACGTCTCGCCCATGACTATGCTGCTCATCATGGTGGTGTTCTACCTGGTGCTCGGCTGCTTCATGGAAACGCTGTCGATGATGATCACCACCATCCCCATCGTTACCCCGATCATGGTGGCCCTGGGGTTCGATCCCATCTGGCTGGGGATTGTCATCATCATCATGGTCGAGGCAGCGCTGATCACCCCGCCCGTGGGCCTGAACCTGTTCGTGGTGCAGAGCCTGCGCACCAGCGGCAGCATGAACGCCGTCATGAAAGGCGCCCTGCCTTTTGTAGTGATGATGCTGCTGATGGTGCTGATTTTGGCACTCGTTCCCGGCTTGGCGCTGTGGCTGCCCACCGTGGTGACGCTGTAACCGAGGCATTCTGTTTTCCGGCCGCGTGACGCACCGCGCGGCGCCGTCTTTTTGGAGTCTTTAAGATGAAACTGCAGTTTCAGGTGCCCGCCAACGACGCGGCCGCCAGTACGATCAATGTCGACATCGATACCCTGATCATCGCAGGCTGGGCCGGCCGCGACCGGGATGCCATCGAACACCACATCCAGGAACTGGCCGAACTGGGCGTGCCGCGCCCCAGCGCAGTGCCCCTGTTCTACCAGGTGGCTGCCAATCAGCTCATCCAGAGCGAACAGGTACAGGTGGTGGGCGCCGAGTCCTCTGGCGAGGCCGAGGCATTTGTATTTACCCATAGCGGGCATATGTATGTGAGCCTTGCGTCCGACCATACAGATCGCAAACTCGAAGCGCACAGTGTGGCGCTGTCCAAGCAGTTGTGCATCAAGCCCGTGGCAACCGAAGCCTGGACGCTGGACAGCGTTGCCGACCATTGGGACCAACTTATCCTGCGCGCGTGGATCGAAGAAGGTGGCAAACAGGTGCTGTACCAGGAAGGGCCGATGTCGCAGTTGCGCCCTCCTCTGGAGCTGATCCGCGCCCGCTTTGGCAGCGACGTCCTGCCCGAGGGCCACGGCATGACGTGCGGCACTGTCACCGTGCAAGGCGGCATCCGTCCTGCGGCGGTCTTCACGATGGAACTGCACGACCCCGTTCTGGGCCGCAGCATCCGCCATCGCTACACACAGGAAATCCTGCCCGAAATTGCATGAGCCTATCGGGTCGTATCGCGCCCCTGGTGATCACGCGCCCTGTCGCCCAAGGTCGCAAGGCGGGACCATGCAACACTGCCGCGCCGAACGCGTGTCTTCTATATAGAGTGAGCGGGCCGAGTCCGGCCCGCTCACCGTATCCGAACGAATCCGACAACCAACCGGAGAGCCAGTTCTTATGCTTCCCACGATCCAAGCCCTGCAAACATCGCTGAACAATGGCGAAACAAGCGCCACCACCCTCACCGAGTCAGCCCTGAGGCGTATCGAAGACACGGCTGGCGAAGGCGCCCGCGCCTTTACCCAGGTGTATCGCGAACAGGCGCTGGCTGCCGCACGCGCCTCCGATACGCTGCGCGCGGCCGGCTTGGCGCGATCGCCGCTGGAAGGGTTGCCCGTCTCGGTGAAAGACCTCTTTGACGTCGCGGGCCAGGAAACCTGGTCGGGCTCCACCGTGCTGCGCGGGTCAGCACCCGCCGCCAGCAACGCCCCCATCGTGCAGCGCCTGCTCGCGGCCGGCGCCATCGTTGTGGGCAAGACCAACATGACGGAGTTCGCTTTCTCCGGCCTGGGCATTAACCCGCACTATGGCACGCCCAGCTCGCCCTGGGACCGCGCCACCGGGCGCATACCCGGCGGCTCATCCTCAGGCGCGGGCGTCGCGGTGGCTGACGGCATGTCTGTCGTGTCTATCGGCACCGACACGGGCGGCTCAGTGCGCATCCCGTCGGCCTTTTGCGGCCTGACCGGCTTCAAGCCGACGGCTCGCCGGGTGCCGTCACAAGGCGCGGTGCCGCTGTCGTTCTCGCTGGATTCCATTGGCCCACTGGGTGCATCGGTAGACTGCTGCGCCATCACCGATGCCATTCTGGCGGGCCAGCCATGGCCGGGCTCCACCGCGCCTGCAGTCGAATCCCCCGGGGCCGGCGGGCTGCGCCTGGCCGTGCCCAAGAATGTCGTGCTCGACGGGGCTGATGACGCCGTCCGTGCCGCCTTCGACCGGGCGCTGCAGGTATTGCGCGACCACGGTGCGCAGATCGAATACGTCACCATCCCGGAGTTCGATGAACTTGCCGACATCAACCGCAAAGGCGGCCTGGTTTGCGCCGAAGCATGGGCCTGGCACCAGAGGCTGCTGGCACGCGCGGAAGGCGAATACGATCCGCGTGTGGCCTCGCGCATCCTGCGTGGGCGCGACATGACCGCCGCCGACTACATCGAAGTGATGCAGGTGCGCCCCCGCTGGGCAGCCAGCGTTGCCCACCGGCTGACCCGCTTTGATGCAATGCTGCTGCCCACTGTGCCCGTGGTGGCGCCCGCCATCGCCACGCTGAAGGCAACCGACGAAGCCTATTTCGCCGCCAATGGCCTGATATTGCGCAACCCCACGCTGATCAACTTCCTGGACGGCTGTGCCCTGTCGCTGCCCTGCCACGCCTCCGACGAAGCGCCTGTGGGCCTGATGGTGGCTGGGCCGGCCATGGCCGATGCCCGCATTCTGCAAGCCGGCCGGGAGATCGAACAAGCGCTGACAACGGTGCGGCAGACCGGAACAACCTTGTGAGTTGCGCAGCCCTTGGCGGGCGCCGGTTGTGCGGGCTGCCCGAGCGGCCTGCACGGCGTGAGGGGATGATGGTAGAGAAACGTAATAAGCGCGGCAATGACGTAACAATAATTTACAATTAGGCAATTCAACGCCAGCCTCTCGGCTCATCCTTGCACGAATGGGCGCGGATGCTTGGCACAAGCGGCTTCCCGGTGGGAGGCCGCTTTTTTATTCAAACCCAGGCCATAGACACGTGAAAAAATCAAGCCTGAAATGCACTTGCCTGACCTCAATCCTGTCACTACAATTAGTGTTCAAAACCACAAAAACCACAATATATAGTGGTGTAGGCAAGCAGTTCTACGTCTATCACCCAGTCAGCAGTACGCATTCTGCCTGATTCCGCCAACCAGAAACTCCCGGCGCCCCGCGCGCCACCGATCGCTCCAGGAGCCTGCATGCAAACCACCTCGACCGAGATCCTGCCTCAGTCCGCGCCCGTATCGTCCGCCAACGGCGGTCCCTCCGCGGCCACCGGCAATCAGTGGGCCAATTTCAATATCATCCGCCGCAACGGCGCCGTGGTCGGCTTTGCTCCCGGCAAAATCACCGTGGCCGTAACTAAAGCCTTTCTCGCCGTCAACGGCGGCCAGGGCGCAGCCTCCGCGCGTGTGCGCGAACTCGTCGAATCGCTGACGGCGCAGGTCGTCAACGCGCTGGTGCGCAACCGGCCCGGCGGCGGCACCTTCCATATCGAAGACGTGCAGGATCAAGTCGAACTGGCTCTGATGCGCTCGGGTGAGCACGACGTGGCGCGCGCCTATGTGCTGTACCGCGAAAAGCGCTCCCAGGAGCGCGCGGCCGCCGCCCCCGCAACCCAGCCCGCCGAGCCTCACCCCACGCTCAATGTCGTCGAAAACGGCGTGCGCCGCCCGCTCGACCTTGGCCGCCTGCGCACCACGGTCACCGAAGCGGCAGCCAATCTGCCCCACGACATCGACGTCCAGGGCATCATGGACGAAACCATCAAGAACCTGTACGACGGCGTTCCGGCCGAAGAGGTGTTCAAGTCGGCCATTCTGGCCGCCCGCGCACTGGTCGAGACTGACCCATCCTACAGTCAGGTCACCGCGCGCCTGCTGCTGCACACGATCCGCAAAGAAGTGCTGGGCGAGGAAGTCGAGCAGTCGCAGATGACTACCCGCTACGCAGAATACTTCCCTGTCTTCATCCAGACCGGCATCGAGAACGAACTGCTCGACAGCAAGCTGGCCGACTTCGACCTGGCCCGCCTCGGCGCCGCCCTGAAGGCCGACCGCGACCAGCAGTTCAATTACCTAGGCCTGCAAACCCTGTACGACCGCTATTTCCTGCATGTGCGGGGCCGCCGCATCGAGCTGCCGCAAGTGTTCTTCATGCGCGTGGCCATGGGCCTGGCGCTGAATGAAACCGACCGCGAAGCGCGTGCCATCGAGTTCTACGAGATCCTGTCCTCGTTCGACTTCATGAGCTCCACGCCCACGCTGTTCAACTCTGGCACCCTGCATTCGCAACTGTCGTCGTGCTACCTCACCACGGTTTCCGACGACCTGGCCGGCATCTACGACGCCATCAAAGAAAACGCACTGCTGGCCAAATATGCCGGCGGCCTGGGCAACGACTGGACACCCGTTCGCGCACTGCGCAGCCACATCAAGGGCACCAACGGCGAAAGCCAGGGCGTCGTGCCTTTCCTCAAGGTGGTGAACGACACTGCCGTGGCGGTGAACCAGGGCGGCAAGCGCAAAGGCGCCGTCTGCGCCTACCTCGAAACCTGGCACCTGGACATCGAAGAGTTTCTCGAGCTGCGCAAAAATACCGGCGACGAGCGCCGCCGCACGCACGACATGAACACCGCCAACTGGATTCCCGACCTGTTCATGAAACGCGTCATGGAAAACGGCGAGTGGACGCTGTTCTCGCCGTCCGACTGCCCCGACCTGCACGACAAATACGGCAAGGCTTTCGAAGAGGCCTACACCGGCTACGAAGCCAAGGTCGCCAGCGGCGAACTCACTCTGTTCAAGAGGCTCCCCGCCATCCAGTTGTGGCGCAAGATGCTGTCCATGCTGTTCGAAACCGGCCACCCCTGGATCACGTTCAAGGACGCCTGCAACATCCGCTCTCCACAACAGCACGTGGGCGTGGTGCACAGCTCCAACCTCTGCACCGAGATCACGCTGAACACGAACGAGTCCGAGATCGCGGTGTGCAACCTGGGTTCGGTCAACCTGGCGGCGCACCTGAAGCAGAACGCGGACGGCAGCTACGAACTGGATCACGCCAAGCTCGAGCGCACGGTTTCCACAGCCATGCGCATGCTCGATAACGTGATCGACATCAACTACTACGCCGTCGAGAAAGCCCGCAACGCCAATATGCGCCACCGCCCCGTCGGCATGGGCGTCATGGGCTTCCAGGATTGCCTGCTGATGATGCGTGTTCCGTTTGCCTCCCAAGAGGCGGTCGCGTTCTCCGACACCTCGATGGAAGCGCTGTGCTATTACGCCTATCTGGCCTCCAGCAAGCTCGCGGCCGAGCGCGGCACCTACGAAAGCTTCAAGGGTTCGCTGTGGGATCGCGGCATCCTTCCGCAAGACACCTTGGCCATGGTGCGCGAAGCGCGCGGCGGCTATCTGGACGTTGACAGCAGCAGCACGATGGACTGGGACGCCCTGCGCGCCCACATCGCCCAGCACGGCATGCGCAACTCCAACTGCGTAGCCATCGCGCCCACGGCCACCATCTCGAACATCATCGGGGTGGCGCCTTGCATCGAGCCCAACTACCGCAACCTATACGTCAAGTCCAACCTGTCGGGCGAATTCACCGTCGTCAACGACTACCTGGTACGCGATCTCAAGGCCCGCAATCTCTGGGATGAAGTCATGGTCGCCGACCTGAAGTACTTCGACGGCAGCCTGGCCCGCATCGACCGTATCCCCGAAGACCTGCGCCGTCTGTATGCAACGGCCTTCGAGATCGACCCGACCTGGGTGGTCGAGTGCGCCGCTCGCCGCTCCAAGTGGATCGACCAGGCACAATCGCTCAACATCTTCATGGCCGGCGTATCGGGCAAGAAGCTGGACGACATCTACAAACTGGCGTGGGTGCGCGGCCTCAAAACCACTTACTACCTGCGCTCAATGGGCGCCACCAATGCCGAGAAGTCCACAGGCCGCGGCGGCGAACTCAATGCCGTGCCCACCGGCAACGGCGCCGCCGGCTTTGCCGCCGGTGCTGCGCTCGCGCCTACGCTGCCCGAACCTGAAGTCGTTGGCGCAGTGTGCACCATGCGCCCCGGCGACGAAGGCTTCGAAGAATGCGAGGCCTGCCAATAAGTCGCGTACAGACATCGTGCGAAACCGGCCGGCCAGCAAACAGCTCTTAATAAGAGCACGACGCAGGCCAGCCAGCGCACAGTGCTCATCATGCCAGCACACCGCGTGCCGCAAGGCGCGCGGCCTCATTGCCACAGGAAAGAATTATGTTGAATTGGGACGACACCCCCGCCACCCAACCCGCCGCACCCGCGGCCAGCCAAGGCGGCCTGCCCGGCCTGGATACAGCCATTGCCGCGCCCT
This sequence comes from Paracandidimonas lactea, assembly GCF_021653995.1. Classification (NCBI taxonomy): domain Bacteria; kingdom Pseudomonadati; phylum Pseudomonadota; class Betaproteobacteria; order Burkholderiales; family Alcaligenaceae; genus Paracandidimonas; species Paracandidimonas lactea. The sequence goes on along the minus strand of NZ_JAJJOZ010000003.1, from coordinate 391,504 downwards.
CCTCGCACGAGTCCGATAACACCGCTGGCGCAGACAAGCCCAGCCGCGTCCGCGCCGCCGACAAGCGCATCATCAACGGCACGACCGACGTCAACCAACTCGTACCGTTCAAGTACAAATGGGCCTGGGAAAAATATCTCGCCACGTGCGCCAACCACTGGATGCCGCAAGAGATCAACATGTCGCGCGACATCGCGCTATGGAAGAACCCCAACGGGCTCACCGAAGACGAGCGCCGCATCGTCAAGCGCAACCTCGGCTTCTTCGTGACGGCCGATTCGCTGGCCGCCAACAACATCGTGCTCGGCACGTACCGCCACATCACCGCCCCCGAAGCGCGCCAGTTCCTGTTGCGGCAGGCGTTCGAAGAGGCCATCCATACACACGCCTATCAATACATCGTCGAGAGTCTCGACCTCGACGAAGGCGAGATCTTCAACGCCTACAACGAGGTCCCGTCCATCCGCGCCAAGGATGAATTCCTGATCCCGTTCATCGATGCCATCGCCGACCCGGAATTCAAGACAGGCACGCTGGAAGCCGACCAGGCATTGCTGCGTTCGCTGATTGTTTTCGCATGCCTGATGGAAGGTTTGTTCTTCTATGTTGGTTTTACGCAAATCCTTGCGCTGGGCCGACAGAACAAAATGACGGGTGCCGCCGAGCAGTACATGTATATCCTGCGCGATGAATCCATGCACTGCAATTTCGGCATTGATCTCATCAACACGATCAAACTGGAGAACCCGCATCTATGGACGCCAGCGTTCCGCGAAGAGATCCGCGCGCTCTTCAAAACCGCTGTAGACCTTGAATATGCTTACGCTGAAGACACCATGCCGCGCGGCGTGCTCGGTTTGAACGCGTCGATGTTCAAGTCTTATCTGCGCTTCATCGCCAATCGCCGTTGCCAACAAATCGGCATTGAACCGCTCTTCGGCCAAGAAGAAAATCCATTCCCATGGATGGCTGAGATGATCGATCTGAAGAAAGAACGCAACTTTTTTGAGACACGCGTCATCGAATATCAGACCGGTGGGGCACTTAGCTGGGAATAATGCTTGGTTGACAAGCGAAGCTACGTTAGACTCTAGGCGTGCAACGCACAGCAAGTGCGTTGCACGCCTTGCGCCATTTGAGATGGGTCGCATCCTGTAGTGGGGGCCATATCAAATGGGTGGACGTACTCTTCGACTCGATCTCAAGGAGCATTACTATGGCAACAGCCAAGAAGGCCGTGAAGAAAGCGGCAACCAAGAAAGCTGCAACCGCCAAGAAAGCAACACCCGCCAAAAAAGCCGTCGTCAAAAAAACCGTAGCCGCCAAGAAGGCAGCACCCGCAAAGAAAACGACAGCAGTAGCGAAGAAAGCGGCCGCCAAGAAAACCACCGCGACCAAATCTCCCGCCAAGAAAGCAGCCGTAGCCAAGAAGGCAACGGTCAAGAAAGTCGCTGCCAAGAAAGCTGTCGCCAAAAAAGCAGTCGCCAAAAAAGCCGTCGCAAAGAAAGCAGTCGCCAAGAAGGCAGTTGCAAAAAAAGCGGTAGCAAAGAAGGCACCGGCCAAGAAAGTGGCAGTCAAGAAAACCGCTACCAAGGCAGCAGCCGCCAAGAAAACGGTCGCCAAAAAAGCCGTAGCCAAGAAGGCGCCAGCAAAGAAGGCAGTCGCCAAGAAAGCACCGGCCAAGAAAGCTGCTGCCAAGAAGGCAGTCGCCAAGAAGGCACCGGCCAAAAAGGCCGCCGCAAAGAAAGCGGTAGCCACAAAGGCGCCGGCCAAGGCAGCATCGGCAGCCAAGAAAGCACCCGCCAAGCGTGCGCCAAAGAAGGCAAGCGTCAAGGCAGCAGCCCAGGCCAGCAAAGAAGCAACGCCCGCGCCCGAAGCCAAGCAAACCATCAACCCCGCTGCATCGTGGCCCTTCCCTACAGGTGGCCGCCCCTGATCGGCCGAAACACAAGGCGCGCAACCTGCATGTCGCGCGCCTTGTCACACGCCGCATCGCGCAGCACCCGCTTGCCCGGCCCAACGCCGGGCATTTTTATTGTCGCCGCCGATTTCTCTGTCGGGCCATGCATGCGACAATGATCCGTTAGACACTCTCCACGCCTTGCCATGTTCCGAGACGTCACGCAATTTCTCACCCAGATCATTTTTTCACTGTTCGGTATCGCGCTGATCCTGCGTGCCTGGCTGTATGCCATACGCCTGCATCCGTTCAATCCGTATTCGCAAACAGTGCTTCGCATCACCGACTGGATCGTGCAACCCGCGCGCCGCGTCATCCCCACCAGCAACAAAATAGATTGGCCCAGCCTGGTGTGCTGTTGGCTTGTGGCGTTGCTCTCATTGCTGATCGAGGCCGCATTGGTATTCGGGCCACCGGCAGCCCTCCATCTGTTGTTGCCCACGAGCATCGCCGCCCTGGTTACCATGGCCAAATGGGCCTTCAATGTGCTGCTGTGGGTGGTGCTGATCCAGGCAGTGCTGTCGTGGGTAAACCCACTGGCGCCGGTAATGCCTGTGCTGCATACGCTTACCGCCCCGCTGCTCGACCCCATACGCCGCATCATGCCCAACCTCGGTGGCATCGACCTTTCGCCATTGGTGCTACTGGTGCTGGCGCAGGTGGCCATGATGGTACTGCAGCGCATAACGTATTCGCTGGTGGCCTTCTGAGTAGATCATCCGCAAAAAAAAGCAGCCCGTTACCGGGCTGCTTTTGCTATGGGCTGATGCGGACAAGGTTTACATTGGCACGACACGCGTAGGGCCGTTACCGCTAACCAAACGCACGCGCTGGCCGGGCGCAATCTGCACATCAGCCTCTTGGGCAACAACGCGGGTTTCACCGTTGTCGAGGCGCACGGTGATTTCAAGCCCTTGCCGTTGGCCTGTGCGGTTTTCGACTGCGTTGCCAGCTACCGCGCCCAAAACGCTGCCGCCGATAGCGCCCAACACACTGCCACGGCCGCTGCCAATATAGCTGCCGGCCACACCGCCCAGAGCGCCACCCGCGAGCCCGCCGAAGCCACTCGGTTTGTCATTCTGGATGGTGACAGGCCGCACGGATTCCACCGTACCCTGACGCACGATCTGCTCGCGCTGCGCCTGGTCGAATGAATACACGGATGACGATGCGCTTTGATTGGCGCAGCCCGCCATGATGACGAGCGTTGAGGCCAAGGCGGCCAGCGCCATTGCCCTGCCCACACGGCTGCCAGGTAGACGCGAATAAGTGGTGCTCATGTGTGACTCCTTAAAACCCGGCAAGACTGATGCCGTAATGCTGCTGCAGTGCGGTGTTGATGTCTGCGCGCGAAGGATTGTGGTTCTGCGGCCCTTTCGCGGCGATTTTAAAACTGCCCATCAGGTTCGCCAAGCGGCATGCGTCCAGCATACTCCAGTTCTGCGTGAGGCCATACAGCAGCCCCGCGCGATGGGCATCGCCGCAACCGGTAGGGTCCAGCACCTGCTCGGGCAACACCGGAGGCACATGGGTGACCTTGCCGTGCGCGTACAGCGTAGCACCCTTGGCCCCCTGCGTCACAACCGCCGCGCGCAGCGTGTCAGCGATCTGCTGGATGGATCGACCCGTGCGTTTCTCGACCACGCTGGCTTCGTAGTTGTTGGCCGTGAATACGTCCGCCATACCCAGCATTTCATTCAGCTCATCGCCGTTGAACAAAGGCATGGCCTGCCCCAGATCAAAGACAAACGGGATTCCCTGGGCCTTGAGCCGCCGCGCATGCGCAAACATACCGTCCTTGGCGTCGGGCGCCACAATGCCCCATACGGCCTTCTGTCCCGTCAGATCATTTTCGGCCGACCGTATCATGGCACCTGGGTGAAATGAGGCGATCTGGTTGTCGTCCAGGTCCGTCGTGATGAAGCATTGAGGCGTATACATGTCGTCCAGCATACGCACCATGCTGGTGTCTATCCCCATGCTGCGCATACGCTCCAGGTAGTCGGCCGCATCGGCGCCCACCATGCCAACCGGCACTGGGTTCCCGCCCAGCAACCGCAGGTTGTAGGCAATGTTGCCTGCGCAGCCGCCATATTCTTTGCGCAGCGTGGGCACAAAAAACGACACGCTGAGCGACTGTATGCTGTCGGGAAGGAAATGCTCCTTGAAGCGCCCTTCGAAGACGGCAATGGTGTCGAAGGCAATAGAGCCGCAAATCAGAACCCGGTCTGTCATGTCATCCCTTGGAGTGATTGTCCTGAAACAAGAAACGTAGCCGGCCGCGCCGGCAAGCAAGCTTGCCTGGCCCGCGTCTACTGGAAGAATTTTTCGAGCTGATAGCCATTGACCTTGCGGCCGTTGAGTAGCAGCGGCAGCCGCACAGTGATCTCGCTGGATGCGCCGAAAGGCTGATCCTGCATCTCTGGCGGCAAATAGGCATCGGATGCCAGGTTCTTGCGCACAACCATGGCACCCGCCGCATCGGTGAGCGTCAGCACAATAGTGGGCCACTCTTGTGGTTTGCGCAGCGTATTGCGCAACGTGAACGTCAGCAACATGTCGCCGCCTGGGGCGGCTTCACCGGCCTGGGGCACAGTGCCGTCGACCAAACCGGCGCGCAGTGAAGAGCTGGTGATCGAGATGGCCGTGATGTCGCGGCTGTATGGCACGGCGCATGACAGCGCGTCGCAGGCCCGTTCGAGTGTGGGCCGCAGCATGGGCACGCTATTGGCCAACTGCGCGCGATATACATACACCAACTGCGCGGCAAGCAGCAGCGCGGCAAGCAGCACCAACAGTTGCCATACAAGCTGCATCAGGCCACTGGAGCGGCGGTAATGCGGAGTATCGAACCCCGCGTTGACGTCGGGCGCCTTGGGTTCCATGTAAAACCCCCGCTCGCCGGACACAGGGGCCGCGCTGAATACGGGTTCGGGTCGCGCATGAATTGGGCTGCCAACATGGAAATCCGGTTCGTCCATGGGCGCCGCAGGCTCGGACGGAATGCTGACAAATGGGCCGCCTTCGCCCCGGCTGCGCTGGCGCACGACACGGGGCGAAGGCCCGTCGGCGGTGAAGCCCGGTGCCGCCGCTTCCTGCCAAGCAGCCGGCTCCCGACCACCGGAGGTGGGTGCGTCGGGTGCCGCATCGCTGCCATCTTCCCCTGACACTACGGATTCATAGCCGTCGAAAATCGATGCACAGTTTATGCATCGAATATAGCCTTTGCGCAATTGAAGCTGCTCAAGGCTTGCGGGAAACGTTGTGCCGCAATTGGGGCAGCGCGTAGTCAGATCCATAGTGTTCAGCAGTTACAGGGCCTCACCCCCGCCGGCCGTGCAGGCACACCCAACCATCGCGGGCCTGCCAGACTTCAAGGGCTAGCCAGGGCGCGTACGCCTGCGCAACTTCGTGCGCCTGGCGCTCCAGTACGCCCGACAATACCAGGCGGCCACCAGGCGCAACGCGGTTCGAAAGCATCGGTGCCAACACCTTCAGCGGGTTGGAAAGAATATTTGCCACCACGACCTGGAACTGCCCGTCGGTCAGTTGATCCGGCAGCATAGCCTGTACCCGGGCCCGATTTACCTCTGCATTGTAACGGGTAGACAACACCGCTTGTTCGTCGATATCCACAGCCTGGGTATCGCCCGCGCCAAGCAGGCTGGCTGCGATTGCCAGAATGCCCGAGCCACAGCCATAGTCGAGCACGGTTTCAGCGTCGCCCAGGTTCTGCTCAAGCCACTCCAGGCAAAGATGTGTCGTGGGATGGCTGCCGGTGCCGAAGGCAAGGCCCGGATCAAGCTCAATCCGCAATTGCCCAGCGCCGGCATCATGTATCGGTGGCACATCAGGATTATCGCGGTGCCAGCTGGGCACAATCCAGATACGCTGCCCGATCTTGATAGGCTGAAACTGCGACTGCGTCAGGCGCACCCAATCGGCGTCAGGCACTTCACGCACCAACCAGTTGCCACTGCCGTAGGCGCTGAAACCACTGGCACATACCAGTTCGATCAGTTGGGCGGGATCTTGCCCATCGGGCAGCAGCGCCACGACGCGGTTGTTCTGCCACGCGTGCACTTCCGGTTCCAGGCCGGGCTCGCCGAACAAGGCCTGCTCGGCATCCGTGTCACTGTCTGCATCTTCAACCGACACAGACAGGGCGCCCGCGTCCATCAAGGCGTCGGACAACGCCTCGGCATCGGCTTCGGGACAAATCAGCACGAGTTCGCGCATGGTGGCTCCATCAAGAAAACAAAGGGGGCCAGGCCCCCTTTTTTGTGGGGGGCTGCCCCCCTCCCGCGTGCGGCGCGGGCTGCCGCGCACCTTAACTGGGGCGTTGCGACAGCTTGTGCTCGAGGTAATGAATGCTTGTGCCGCCTTCGACAAAGCGCGCATCCTGCAGCAGTTCGCGGTGCAGCGGAATGTTCGTCTTGACACCCTCGACGACCATTTCGGACAAGGCGATGTCCATGCGGGCAATGGCCTGCTGACGCGTATCGCCGTAGGTGATTACCTTGGCGATCATCGAGTCGTAGTTGGGCGGCACGGTATAGCCGGTGAACACATGGGACTCGACCCGCACCCCTGGGCCGCCGGGGGTGTGCCAGTTGGTGATGCGCCCCGGGCTGGGCATAAAATTGAACGGGTCTTCGGCGTTGATGCGGCATTCGATCGAATGGCCGTGCAGTTCGATATCGCGCTGACGCAGTGTGAACTTTTCGCCGGCGGCAACCAGAATCTGCTGTTGCACCAGGTCGATGCCCGTGATCATTTCGGTGATGGTATGTTCGACCTGAATGCGGGTGTTCATTTCAATGAAAAAGAACTCACCGTTTTCATACAGGAACTCGAACGTGCCGGCACCCCGGTACTGCATTTTGCGGCAGGCCTCGGCACAGCGTTCGCCAATACGCTCGATCAGGCGGCGCGGGATGCCCGGCGCCGGTGCCTCTTCGATCACTTTCTGGTGACGGCGCTGCATGGAGCAGTCGCGCTCACCCAGCCAAATCGCGTTGCGCCCGCCATCGGCCAATATCTGTATCTCGATGTGGCGCGGGTTTTCGAGGAATTTTTCGAGGTAGACCTCGGGGTTGTTGAATGCCGCGCCAGCCTCGTTGCGTGTCATGGCAACGGCGGTAATCAATGCTGCTTCGGTGTACACCACACGCATGCCGCGCCCGCCGCCGCCGCCTGCCGCCTTGATGATCACCGGATAACCGACTTCGCGGGCAATGCGCAGGACTTCCTGAGGATCCTCAGGCAGCGCACCTTCGGAGCCCGGCACAACCGGCACGCCTGCCTCTATCATGGCGTGCTTGGCACTGACCTTATCGCCCATGACGCGGATGGATTCCGGGCGTGGCCCGATGAACACAAAACCGCTTTTCTCGACGCGTTCGGCGAAGTCGGCGTTTTCAGCCAGGAAGCCGTAGCCCGGATGTATGGCTTCGGCGTCGGTGACTTCGGCGGCGGAAATAATAGCGGGCATGTTCAGGTAGCTATCGCGTGCCGGCGCAGGCCCGATACATACCGACTCATCGGCCAGGCGTACGTACTTGGCATCGCGATCGGCCTCGGAGTGCACAACCACTGTCTTGATGCCCATTTCGCGGCAGGCACGCTGCACGCGCAGCGCGATCTCGCCCCGGTTGGCTATGAGAATTTTCTCGAACATGGTTTAGCCGATCACAAACAGGGGTTGGCCGTATTCGACGGGCTCGCCGTTCTCGACCAGGATTTCCTTGATGACGCCGCCCTTGTCAGCTTCAATCTCATTGAGCAGCTTCATGGCTTCGATGATACACAGTGCGTCGCCTTCTTTGACCGACTGGCCCACTTCGACAAAGGGCGCCGCGCCGGGGTTGGGCGCGCGGTAGAACGTGCCGACCATGGGCGACTTGATGACATGGCCAGCTGGCTTGGCCGGCTCAGCCGCCGCGGCGGCAGGTGCGGCGGCCGACGCAGGCGCCTGGACAGCCACAGGTGCCGGGTCTGCCGCATAGGCGACAGGTTGCGCCACTTGCGAAAATTTGACGATGCGTACCTTGCCGTCGCCTTCGGTGATTTCAAGCTCGGCGATGCCGGAATCGGCAACAAGATCAATCAGGGTTTTGAGTTTTCGTAGGTCCATACCAGCTTCCCATGTACTGCAACGCGGCGTCTTCGCGGCGCAGGGGGTTGATCGTAAAAAATGCGGGTGTCGAAGTAAGGCCGGCCTTACGTGGCCAGGACGTAACGCAGGGCGGCTTCGTAGCCGTAGCCGCCCAGCCCCGCCACCACACCCTGTGCCTTGGCGGACAGGAAGGAGTGATGACGGAAGGTTTCCCGCTTGTAGACGTTAGAGAGATGAACTTCGATAAAGGGAATATCGACTGCTGACAGCGCGTCGGCAATGGCCACGCTGGTGTGCGTATAGGCGGCGGCGTTGATGATGATGAAATCGGTGCCATCGCGGCCCGCGGCTTGGATGCGATCGACCAGAGCACCTTCGTGGTTGCTCTGGAACGCCTCGCAGTGAGCCCCGGAATCTTGGGCCAGCGCCTGCAAGCGAGCATTGATGTCGGCCAGTGTCTGGCTGCCATAAATGCCCGGTTCGCGAGTACCGAGCAGATTGAGGTTGGGGCCGTGCAAGACCAGGATGTGTTGCGCCATTGCGAACGTGTTATGAAGACAGACCGCCTTTTTACGCTAAATGACCGTATTTGTCCATAAAAGCGGTTCACCGCATTGCACAGAATGAAAAATATTTAATCTGGTTACAAAATCCACGTACGCAAAAACAGTGATGCACGCACGGAAACTGGCCCTCAGACCATGCCGGCCAACAATGCGTCGAGCACTTCGGGCTTGACCTGCCCAAGATATTCTTTGGCCGGCTGCCCCTGTGCATCGAATACCACTGTAAACGGCAGCCCGCCTTTGCTGTTGCCCAGCTCGCGCATGATAGCGATACCGCCATGGCCGGCGATGAGCAAGGGGTAGCTGACCTGCACCTTGTCGCCAAACTTACGCACATTGGCCGCAGTGTCGACCGCCAAGCCGACGATGTTAACACCGGGATATTTGCTGTGCAGGGTATCGAGATCGGGCATTTCTTTGACACAGGGCGGGCACCAGGTGGCCCAGAAGTTAAGCACCAGGGGCTTGCCCAAGTATTCAGTAATCGGTACCTGCTTGTCGGCAAGATTGGCAAACGCACGGCCATAAAAAGGATGCGGGGCAGCAGCCCGCGCCGGTCGTGACGCCACCATGAGGCCCGTGGCGGGCACAATCAAGACAGCCGCGGCGGCGGCGCTGTGCTGCAGGAAATGTCGCCGATTCATGGGAAGTGTAGTCAAAACAATAGCTTAGAACTGTTTGGCGATAAACACTCATCATAGCACCGCCAAGAATCCCGCTACTTAATCCGCCGCAGACACAACATACGAATCACCAGACTCTGGTGCAGGCTCCAGCAGCAATATCCATGGGCAGCTACGTAACAGGTAGACTGGCTAACAACAGCATTCCATGTGAGGGGCGCTGTGGCGGGGCAGGTTGGGCGCGCCTTGAGCTCGCCGTCAAATTCGCGTGCTTTCAGCGAAAAAGCGTGAGCGCCTGTTTGAGCTCCGTTGCCCCGCAGGGGCAAAAGGGCGAGTTCGCACACGCCGCTGAAAGCGCGTGAATTTGACGGGAACCCCGAAGGGGCGAGCGATCGAAGCGACCAGCCTGTCCCGCCACGGCGCGCCGGCTAAAGAACCTAAAACCGCTCACAGCGCCTGCGTGAGCTCCGTTCCACCAGCAGCATTCCACGTCAGGGATGCTGTGGCGGGGCAGGTTGGGCGCGCCTTGAGCCCGCCGCTGCGGCAGCCTCAGCGAGTCTGGCTAAAATGTTGACCGGAGGATCACCATGCACCTACATATACTTGGCATCTGCGGCACCTTCATGGGTGGCCTGGCGCTGATCGCCCGCTCCGCGGGCCACACCGTCACCGGCTGCGACGCAGGCGTCTACCCCCCGATGAGTACACAGCTCGAAGAACAAGGCATACGCCTTGTCGAAGGCTACGGCGCCGACCAGCTTGCCCTCAAGCCCGACCTGTTCATCATCGGCAACGTCGTTACCCGCGGCAACCCACTCATGGAAGCCATCCTGGACCAAGGCCTGCCATACGTATCCGGCCCCCAATGGCTGGGCGAACAAGTCCTGCGCGGCCAGCACGTGCTCGCCGTCGCCGGCACCCATGGCAAAACCACCACCAGCTCGATGCTGGCATGGATCCTCGACTACGCCGGCCACGCGCCAAACTTCTTGATCGGCGGCGTTGCGCCCGGCCTGAAAGTATCAGCACGCTACACACCTGCCAGCAAACTCTTCGTGATCGAGGCCGACGAATACGACACAGCCTTCTTCGACAAACGCTCCAAGTTCGTCCATTACCGCCCGCGTACCGCCATTCTCAACAACCTCGAATACGACCACGCCGACATATTCCCCGACTTGGCCGCCATCGAAACCCAATTCCACCACCTGGTGCGCACCGTCCCCGCATCGGGCCTGGTGCTGCGCCCCAGCCAATGCGAGGCACTGGATCGCGTATTGGCACGCGGGTGCTGGACACCCGTGCAAACCTTTGGCGACGACGGCGACTGGCGCATGCGCAGCGCGACAGGAGACCATTTCGAGGTATTGCGGGCCAACAGTGATACACCGCATGCCCCTGTCGCCCCAAAAGCAACCGACACAAACAAAGCACCGGCCACAACACTGGGCACGGTGCGCTGGCAGCTCACCGGCGAACACAACCGCATGAACGGCCTGGCCGCCGTGGCGGCCGCCGTGCATGCAGGGGTGCCCGCCGCACTGGCAATCGAGGCCCTGTCCAGCTTCAGCGGCGTGAAACGCCGCATGGAAGTGCGCGGAACGGTCGACGGCATCATGGTCTACGACGACTTCGCCCACCACCCCACCGCCATCGACACCACCCTGCGCGGACTGCGCGCGCGGGACGGCGCCGGGCGCCGCATCATCGCCGTACTCGAGCCGCGGTCCAACACCATGAAGCTGGGCGCCATGGCCGCCCGCCTGCCCGGCGCGTTGGACACCGCCGACTTGGTCTTCTGCTACGGCGAAACGCAGGGCAAGCACGCCCTGGGCTGGGACCCTGCGCAAATACTGGCGCCGCTTGGCAAACGCGCCACGGCTTGGACCGATCTGGATAAAATGGTGGATGCGATTCGCAGCGTGGCGCAAACCGGCGATGCCATCGTCATCATGAGCAACGGCAGCTTCGGCGGCGTGCACCAGAAGCTCCTCGACGCGCTAGCGCGCGACCGCGCCGCGGCCAGCGGCCAATAATGCGCCGCCGCATGCACCTCCCAGGCTTATCATGATCCTCTATCTACACGGGTTTCGTTCATCGCCGCAGTCTTCCAAGGCCACGCTGCTGGCGCAGGCCATGCGCGAACGCGGCCTGGCCGGCCAGTGGCTGTGCCCGCAGTTGCCCGCCAGCCCGGCGCAGGCCATGGCACTGTGCGAACGGCTGATCGAACAAGCGCGTGACGAGCACGGCATGGAACCAGCCACCGACCTCGTGGTGATTGGCTCATCGCTGGGCGGCTACTATGCCGGCCACCTGGCCGAACACTGGAAATGCCGCGCCGTCCTGCTCAACCCCGTCATTTACGCGGCGCGCGATCTGGCCACGCAAGTCGGCAAGCACACCATGTACCACGACGGCGCACCGTTCGAATTCTTGCCCGAATACGTCGATGAACTAGCGGAACTGGCGTTCACGCGTCCGGCGCACCCTGGCCTTTATTACCTGCTGGCCGCCAAAGGCGACGAAGTACTAGACTGGCGCGAAATGGCCGATTGGTACGCCGGCAGCCATGGCCACATCATCGAAGGCGGCGACCACGGCTTGTCGGACTTCAGCCACTGGCTGCCCGAAGTACTCGACTTCGCCCTGCGCCCGTATCCCTGACCCCTCCTGCAGCACCCGACGCATCACACCGGAACTTTCATGTACGTTCTTTACGAAGACAGCGGCACCTTCAAAGCAGAGAAAATCTTCTCCGAAAGCGACTCGACCCTACAGGTCGAATCCGCCACGGGCAAGCGCAGCAAAATCAAAAAGGCCAACGTCCTGTTCAACTTCGAGCAGCCCGCGCCGGCCGCGCTCATGGAACAGGCCCAGGCCCTGGCCGCCACTTTCGAGATCGACTTCCTGTGGGAGTGCACGCCACAGGAAGAGTTCGAAGCGTCCGAGTTCGCCGAGGAGTATTTCGGCCATCCGCCCAGCGCGGTCGAGCGGGCAGCCCTGATTTTCGCGTTGAACAGCGCCCCCGCGTATTTTCACCGCCGCGGCAAGGGCCGCTACCGTCCGGCGCCACCGGATATCCTGACCGCCGCGCTGGCCGCCATCGAAAAGAAGCGCAAGCAGGCCGAGCAGCAGCAGGCCTGGGCCGACGCGCTGGTGGCCGGCCAACTGCCGGATGAAATTGCAGCAGTAGCCGACACCCTGCTCACCAAACCCGACAAGAACTCGCTCGAATGGAAGGCATTCGACGCCGCCGTGCAGCAACTGCAAACCACACCCGAGCGGCTGCTGCTCTCGTGCGGTGCGCTACCCAACCCGCTGGCGCTGCACCTGCATCGCTTCATGCGCACGCATTTCCCCAAGGGCACGCAACTGCCCGCCATCGATGCGGTGCCATTGCAGGGCGAGCTGCCTATGGCCGACGTGGTCGCGTATTCGGTGGACGACAGCAGCACCATCGAGGTGGACGATGCATTGTCAGTCACCCTGCTCGACGACGACCACGCCCGGATCGGTATCCACATCGCCGCACCGGGACTGGCCGTGATGCGCGGCAACGAGATCGACAAGCTGGCGCGTTCGCGCATGTCCACGGTGTATATTCCCGGCCTGAAAATACCCATGCTGCCGGCAGAGATCATCAACCAGTTCTCACTCGATGCCGGTGTACCGCGCCCCGCCGTCTCGCTGTATGTGCACGCCAACCTGGCCACAGGCGAAATTCTTGGATCCGAAACCCGCATCGAATGCATACAGGTGGCCGAAAACCTGCGCCACAACTACCTGGATGAATTCGTCACCGAAGCCGCGCTGGAGGACCCCACCGCAGAACTACCGTACGGCGACTGGCTGCGGCCACTGTGGCGCTTTGCCAAGCACCTGCTGGCGCAGCGCGAGCAAATACGCGGCAAACCCGAGAACAACACGCGGGTGGAATACAGCTTCGAGCTTACCGGCCCCTACGACGACCCGGAAACGCCGGTGCGGCTGATCCCGCGCCGTCGCAATGCGCCGCTGGACCGACTAGTGGCCGAATACATGATCCTCACCAACAACCTGTGGGGCGGGCTGCTGGCGCAACATGGCGTGCCGGGCATCTACCGGTCCCAGCAGGCCGGCAGGGTGCGCATGTCCACCCACGCCCTGCCGCACGAGGCCATTGGGGTGCCACAGTACGCCTGGGCCACCTCGCCGCTGCGCCGCTATGTCGACCTGATCAACCAGCAGCAGATCATCGCCACCGCGCAGCATGGCGTATCGGCCCGGCTGGTGGCGCCGTTCAAGCCCAAGGACGCTGACATGTACGCCATCATTGGCGCCTTCGATGCGCAATACGCCGCGTGGGGCGATTTCCAATCAGCCATCGAGCGCTACTGGTGCCTGCGCTGGCTGCAGCAGCACAATATGCATACAGTCCAGGGCGCGGTGATCCGCGACGACCTCGTCCGGTTGGACGACGTGCCCATGGTTGTGCGCGTGCCCGCGCTGCCCCTACTCGAACGCGGCCAGCCAGTTGTGCTGGATATTCTCGGTTTTGACGAGCTGGCGCTGGACGTGGATTGCCGGCTGCGCGAAACCCTGCCTCTGCCGGCCTGAGGCCGCGACCTGGGCGCGACCATGGCTGCCAACCTTCGCTTTGCGTCCTTGCCCGGGGCTCGCGTCGCGCGCAATGATTACCTTGCGATCGGGATCGCACTCTCGCTGGCCGTACATGGCGCGCTGCTGGCCTGGCGTTTCGCCGCACCCGAGGCGCCTCCCGCACCGACGCCACGCTCGCTGTCCGTCACCCTCCTGAACACTCGCGGGGATACCACGCCTCTCAAGCCCCAGGTGCTCGCGCAGCACGCGCTGGACGGCGGCGGCGAATCGCAGGCAGACGTCTATGCGTCATCCCCCTTGCCGCGCACTGCCGCCCAGTCGCCCGACCAGATTGTGCTCGAAGCGCTGCGTCGACGTCAGGCTGAGCTCGAAGCTGAACAACAGCGTCTGTTCACCGCGCTGGTGGCCACGCAGAAGGTATTGCCGGAACGTAAACAGCCCGATCTGTTCGAGCAGTCCACCGACCCGGGCGAAGACACGCGCGAGCAGGAAAGCCTGGTGCTCAACGCCCAGATCAGCGCCATCAAAGAGCGCATCGACCGCTACAATCAACAACCTCGCCGGCATTTCACGGGGCCATCGGCGCAGCGCGCCGAGTACGCCGAATATGTCGAGGCATGGCGCAAGAAAATCGAACTGCTGGGCACACAGCACTACCCGCCGCAGGCGCGCGGCAAAGTCTATGGCAGCCTGCAGCTTACGGTGCATATCCGGCGCGACGGCTCCCTGGAGCACGCCGAAATCAACCAGCCCTCCAGCGAGGCAGTGTTGAACCAGGCGGCGCTGCGCATCGTGCAATTGGCCGCCCCTTTTGCCCCCCTGCCGCCCGCCATCGCCCGAGAAACCGATATTCTTGCCATTACCCGTACCTGGCATTTCACCCATCAGCAACTGGAAACCGACGCGCCGTGACCGCAACGTATACTCCGAACGCCGCCATACAAGCCACTGCTGCGGACGCCCCCGCTCGCTACGGCGTAATTGGCAACCCGATTGCCCACAGCCGTTCGCCTTTCATCCACGAACAGTTCGCCCGCCAGACGGGTATACATCTGACGTACGAACGTATCCTGGCCCCGCTGGACGGCTTTGCCGACACCGTGCGCGGCTTCTTCGAGCAGAATGGCGGCGGGCTCAATGTCACTGTCCCCTTCAAGGAAGAAGCCTTTGCGCTAGCGGCCGGCCACCTCAGCGATCGCGCCCGCATCGCGGGCGCGGTCAATACGCTGTGGCTGCGCGAGGGCGTCCTATACGGCTGTAATACTGACGGTGTGGGGCTGCTCGACGACCTGATCCGCCTGGGTCACGCTCCAGAAGGGCGGCGCATCCTGCTGGTGGGCGCCGGCGGTGCCGCGCGCGGCGTCGTGCTGCCGCTGCTGCAAGCCGGCTGTGCGCAGCTGCGCATCGTCAACCGAAATGCGGAACGCGCGCATCAACTGCTCGCTCATCTGAACAGTCAACTGCCAGCCCAAGCGGCCCGGCTCGACGCTGGCGGGCTGGAAGATGCCGAGTCCCAATGGGATGTAGTGATCAATGCCACCTCCACTGGCCTCTCCGGCCAGGCGCCGGCCTTGCCCGCGGGCCTGTACGCGCCGGGCGCGCTGGCCTACGACATGGTCTACGGGGCACAACCCACCCCCTTCATGGTGCAAGCGAACGCCGACGGCGCAGCGCACACGGCGGACGGGCTGGGTATGTTAGTAGGCCAGGCGGCCGCCAGCTTCACGATCTGGCACGGCGTCACCCCCGATGTAGCGCCCGTCCTGGCCGCCCTGCGCAGCCAGCTTGGCGGCGCCTGAAGCGCATGGCTGCGCGTCGCATCAACAAGGGCAAAGTGGCGCTGGCGGCCCTGCTGCTGGCGTTCGCGGCGCTGCTGCTGTACCAGTTCGGCCTGTTCCTGATGGTGTTGTGGCTGAGCGTGCGCAACCCTTCGAGCAGCGCATTCATGAACCAGACACTCACTGAGCTGCGCGCCAAAAATCCCGACGCCGCGATCCGCCACGAATGGATGCCCTACGACCGGATCAGCGACCAGCTCAAGCGAGCGGTGATAGCGTCTGAAGATGCGCAATTCACGGATCACGACGGCGTGGAATGGGACAATATCCGCAAGGCCTGGGAGTACAACCGCCGGCAGGCCAGCCTCGGCAAGAGCAAGCGGCGCGGCGGTTCCACCATTACGCAGCAGCTTGCGAAGAACATGTTTCTGTCCAGCGAGCGCAGCTATCTGCGCAAAGGCCAGGAGCTGATCCTGACCTATATGATCGAACTGGTGATGAGCAAAAAGCGCATTCTCGAGCTGTACCTGAACGTGGCGCAATGGGGTGGCAACGTCTTTGGCGCACAGGCGGCGGCTGAACATTATTACAAGACGTCCGCCGCACGCCTTGGGGCGGCTCAGGCCGCCCGGCTGGCCTCAATGCTGCCCAACCCGGCCTACTACGACACCCACCGCGGCAGCGCGTATCTTGCCCGGCGCACCGCCATCATCCAGCGCCGCATGCGTCTGGTAGACATACCCTGACACAGGCGCTGTCCCGCGTGGTCCCGGCCCGGGGCAACAATGGTAACCTTGCACTTTCGGGGGCTGCCCCGACTTTGCCGCAACCTGATCACCCCCATGCGTACCGCCCGCCGTTATCTCGCCCGCGAAATCTACCGTTCCAGCGCCGTCGTGCTGGTTGCACTGCTGGGCCTGTTCACGTTTTTTGCGCTGATCGACGCTTTGGATGACGTGGGCACCAAGATCTCGCTGCTCAACCTTTTCTACATCCAGGCACTCGAGTTGCCCACTCGGCTGTACGACCTGCTGCCCATCGGCTTGTTGATCGGCGCCATTCTGGCGCTGGCCGGGCTGGCACAACGCAACGAACTGGTCATCCTGCGCGTCTCGGGCGTCAGCGGCATGAAGCTGCTGGGCATGCTGTGGCTGGTCACCGTACCACTGGTTGTCATGGCCTTTTTCCTGTCCGAGGTCGTCACACCCGCCGCTGAAATCAAGGCCAGCGAAACGCGCCTGGCGATCACGGGCGACAGCGACGGTGGCAGGCTGGCCAGCGGCTATTGGTTCAAAGAATCCAGCGAAGACGGCGGTACACGCATCATCAATATTGCGGGGCTGGGCGCAGCCGGCGGCGTAGAAGGCGTCACGCTGTACGAATTCGCGGCCGGGCAGCGCCTGGCCGCATTCTCGCAAGCGGCCAGCGGCCGGTTTGGCAAGGGCACACTCGAACTGCACGACGTCAAGCAAACCACTATCGACGCGAGCGCCGTCTCCGCCCTGAACGACGGCAAGCGCCCCACAGAGCCCATTACGCGGGTCACATCGCTGCCTCAGCGAGTGCTACCCACCACACTAACACCTGAGCGTCTGATCGCACGCATTCTTACACCCGAGCGCATGTCACTGCTCGACCTCACCGACTACATTTCCTACCTGCACGCCAACCATCTGCAAACCGACCGGCAGGTGGTGGCGCTGTGGCGCAAGATGGCGTATCCCTTCACGCTGCTGGTCATGATCACCATCGCCGCCCCCATCGGCTTCATGCAAACGCGGCGCGGCGGCGTGGGCAGCAAGGTATTCATCGGCATTCTGCTGGGGGTTGGTTTCTTCATGCTCAACCAGCTTGCCCTAAACGTTGGCATGCTAAGCAAATGGGCGCCGTGGGTCACAGCGCTGCTGCCCAGCCTGATCGCGCTCGCAATCAGCCTGACGGCGCTCACACTCATGGAGAACCAGCATCACGTGCGCCGCATCAGCCGCGCGGAATTCCCCTGGAGCCCCTCCTCCCCATGACACCGCCCGTGCCAGACACTTGGATCGTCGGTGACCTGCAAGGCTGCAGTGCGCCGTTGGATACTCTGTTCGACGACCCTCGGATCGCCGGCAGCCCAGAGGCACGTTTCTGGTTTGCGGGCGATATTGTCAACCGTGGCCCCGACTCGCTCGGCGCATTGCGGCGCGTCATGGCCTTGGGCGAACGCGCAATCATGGTGCTGGGCAATCACGACCTGCACCTGCTTGCCGTCGCCGCCGGTATCGGCAAGGTCAAAAAGGGCGATACGGTTGCCAGCGTACTAGAGGCCCCTGACGCAACCGAGCTGATCGACTGGCTGCGCCATCGTCCGGTGGCACATTACGAGCACGGCCATTTGCTGGTGCATGCGGGCATCCACCCGCAATGGGACGTACGCAAGACCATGGCCTTGGCGAGCGAAGTGCATGCCGCGCTGCGCGCACCCGACTGGCGCACAAACCTGGCGCAAATGTACGGCAACAAACCCGATCAGTGGGACGACCGCCTCGCTGGCAGCGATCGCCTGCGCGCCATTATCAATATCCTGACGCGCATACGCATGTGCCACCCCGACGGGCGGCTGGATTTCTCACATAAAGGCCCACCAGACGAAGCGCCAGAAGGGTTGATGCCGTGGTTCGACCTGCCCGGGCGCGCCTCAGGCGGCGACACGGTGGTGTTCGGCCACTGGTCCACGCTGGGCCTGCTGATGCGCCCCGATGTGGTCTGCCTGGATACGGGCTGCATTTGGGGCCGCCACCTTACTGCTATGCGGATCGCCGATCGCGCCCTGGCACAGGTGCATTGCGCGCAAACTCGCAGGCCCGGCGACAACGGCTGACGTTTTCACGCCTGGGCAATCACCGCATGGCGCACTACGCGGTGCGCATGGGCGGCTACGCGGGCGCGGCCATCTTCGCGGCATTGTTCGCCGGGCAATACCGGTAGAAACACCAACTCCACACAGGCGCCGGTGGTGCCCAGCAGATACCATAGGTTCTGTACCAAATTTTGTTCGCCCACAAAGGCGAAATAATCGCTGCGCTTCCCACGATGAAAGAAGCGCAGCGCCACGGGCTGGATATCCACGCCCAGGTGCAGTGCAGCCTCGAAAAGGCTGGAGTGGAACGGCCGTACATCGTCGCCCGGCGATGTCGTGCCCTCGGGGAACAAGCCAACCGCCTCGCCATGCCTGAAGCGCGCCTCCATTTGTTCGCTGACGGCCCGCACCGCATGACGCCTGCCGCGTTCGATGAACACCGTACCAGCGCCAGCCACCAGCCAGCCTATGATCGGCCAGGCTCGAATCTCGCTCTTGGCCACAAAGGCTGTCGGACGCACACAATTGAGCACGAAGATATCGACCCATGACACATGGTTGGCCACCCACATCACCGGGCCGTCGAGCCGGGGCTCGCCCTTGATGTGCGTGCGCACGCCGCACAAAGCCATAAGCACGCGGGACCAGCGCCAGTTCATGCAGGCGCGCGCGCGTGGGCCAATAAACGGGAAGATGGCGATCACGCTGACCAGACCCAGCGCAATCCAGACGGACACCAACAGAAATCGCGGCGGAAAAAGCAGCAGAGCCAAGGATTGATACCTAATGATTGTTGTGGCCGTGTCGCGTAGAGCGCAACACGTTTTTGTGCATGATGCTATTGTTCACGGCCCCGCTGCGCGGCACCTTGCGGTAGCGCACACTGCGACGCAACTCGCTATTGTGCACTACGCCATCACTGCGTGGATCAGGCGGCAGGAGGCAACGCATCGAAATATCGCTGCAGGATGACTGCGGCGGCCACGGCATCATCGGGCGCATGGGTGCCCAGAATCTGCTGGGCCTCGATGCTGGAGCCGCGCTCGTCGACCAGCACCACGTCCACGCCATAGCGGCCGTGCAGTTGGTTGGCAAACCGCCGGCTGCGCAGGCTGGCGTACTGCTCGCCGCCTTCTGTGGTGAGCGGCAGGCCCACCACGACGCGGTCGGGCTGCCATTCGCGGAGCAGGCGTTCGATTTCAGCGAAGCGGCGCACCCGCGTGACAGGCTCGAGGATCTCCAGCGGCCTGGCCTGCCGGGTGAGCGTGTTGCCGATGGCGACACCAATCTTGCGCAGGCCGTAATCGAAGGCCAGCAGTGTCTGCTCGGCTGCGTCAGGCATGCCCCGCGTCACCAGCCAGCATGATGGGGTTGATGCCTAGTTTTGCCAAGGCCAGCTCGTAGCGCTGCTCGGCAGGCGTGTCGAACAGAATCTCGGGACTGGAATCGACGTTAATCCAGGCGTTCTGGGACATCTCGTTTTCGAGCTGGCCGGCGCCCCAACCTGCATAGCCCAGCGTTACCAACACCCGCTCGGGGCCCTTGCCCTGGGCGACATCCTGCAGCACATCACGCGAAGTGGTGAGAGCGATATCGCCGAGCTGGATGCTTGAGCTGTAGCCCCCCGGCGGCGCGTGAAGCACGAAGCCGCGGTCTGTCTGCACCGGGCCGCCAAAGAACACCGGCGCGCTCTGCGCAGTGGTGTGCTCGCTGGAAACGTCGAGGTCTATGCGCTTGAGCAGATCTTCCACGGTGATGTCTGTGGGTCGATTGATGACCAGGCCCAATGCACCGTCGCCCGTGTGTTCACAGACATAGATCACTGTATTGGCCAGCTCGCCCGATACCCGCCCGGGCATGGCCACCAGCAGTTGCCGGGACAAGTTCGCTGCGACGGATTCGGCCCGCTTTGTCGTTGTCGTCATGACTTGTCCTCCTTGAGTAATGAGGGTGCGGATACCGCCAGGCTCATACCTCGATCAGCTCGAAGTCTTCCTTGCGGGCGCCGCATTCGGGGCAAACCCAGTTGGGAGGCACGTCCTCCCAGCGCGTACCTGGAGGGATACCCTCTTCAGGCAGACCGGCCTCTTCATCATAGATCCAGCCACAGATCAAACACATCCACGTACGCATGTTTCCTTACTCTCTGAAATTTACCAGTCCACGGGCTCCAACGGGACACCCGTGCATCAATTAGAATGGGGTCAGTGGGCATAAACCCAACACCTTCCCCTCAATGTTAACCAAAAGTTGCCGGTTTCTTCGTTACACCTCATATCGTGCACGCATCACCCCCGCCCCTTGCCCTGATTTTCGGGCCTTTTGATCCTAGCGGCTCGAGCAGCCTGCCGGCCGACGTGGTTACCTGCGCCCAACTGGGCTGCCACGCGCTGTCAGCCGTCACCGGGCTGCAAGTGCGCGATACAGCCACAACAGAAAGCATCCAGCCGGTATCGCCCGAGCTCATCGACGACCAGGCGCGCTGCGTGCTCGAAGACATGACTGTGCAGGCCATCAAGGCCGGCACACTGTATACCACGGAAGCGATCAGCGTACTGGCCCAAATAGCGGCCGATTACAGCCACGTTCCGCTATTGCTGCACCTTACCCGTCTACCCGACGAAACCCTGCTCGAAGACACTGACACAGAAGACCTGCTGCTGGCCACCTTCGAGTTGTTGCTGCCCCAAACAGACATCGTCATGGTCGACCGGCTCCTGCTCGAACAATGGCACTCGCAGGGCCTGCTCGCCGCCAGCGATGCCGCAGACCCAATCCAGGCCCTGCTGGAGTACGGCGCTGGCTGGACACTCGCCACCGGCATCACACATCATTCTGGCCAAAATGGGCTGCTGCTACAGGGCCAACAGGGCGAAACCGTCAGCTTGCAATGGCCCGCCTTGCCCGCCCGGCCCACCGATGCCGACGGCCCGCTAGCCTGCGCCATCACCACTGGCCTCGCGCGCGGTCTGCAAGTGCCCGACGCGGTGCGCGCGGCCGCCGAGGCCGCCGTATCGATTACCTCCCGCCAATTTCGGCCTGGCATGGGCCAGCGCCTCATCAACCGGTGCGCACCATGAAGACTGCTCTGCGCTTTCCGCGCGGCCTTTACGGCATCACCCCCGAATGGGACAACACTGACCGTCTGCTGGAAGCCATCACCCAGGCCGCCGCAGGCGGCATGACCGCGCTGCAATGGCGGCGCAAAACCATCCCGGAGCCCGCGCGCATTGCCCAGGCTCGCGAGGTGGTGGCCCGGTGCCGCGCACTGGGCGTGGTCAGCATTATCAACGATGACTGGCGCTTGGCCGCCTTGGTCGACGCCGATGGCGTGCACCTGGGTCGTGACGACGGCAATATGGACGAGGCCCGGACGGCGCTGGGCGACGACAAGCTCATCGGCCGTTCGTGCTACAACCTGCCCACACTGGCCGCACAGGCACTGGATGCCGGGGCCGACTACATTGCCTTCGGTGCACTCTACCCATCATCCGTCAAGCCCGATGCCGTACACGCCACGCTCGAACATGTGGAGCAAGGCCGCATGATGGTCGAAAGCGTCAGCGCCCAGCCGCGCCCAGCCGTGGTCGCCATCGGCGGCATCACAGCCGATAATGCCGCCCCCGTCATCCACGCTGGCGCCGACAGTGTGGCCGTTATCACTGCCCTGTTCGGCGCGGCCAACATCCGCGCCGAGGCCGAGCGTATCAGCGCCCTGTTCCAGTAAGCCCAGCGGGCCGCAAACTGCTATCCTTGGGCCTTTCCCAATATCGTCTTCCATGGAGCCACCCGTCATGTCCCGCAACGCCCAGTTGTTCGAACGCGCCTGCCAGACCATACCCGGCGGCGTCAACTCGCCCGTCAGGGCCTTTCGCTCAGTGGGCGGCGCGCCCCGTTTCATCCGCCGCGCCCAAGGCCCCTATGTATGGGATGCGGACGACACCCGCTACATCGATTACGTCGGCTCGTGGGGCCCGGCCATCCTCGGCCACGCCCACCCGGAGGTCATCAAGGCGGTCCAGCAGGCCGCCGAGGGCGGGCTCTCGTTTGGCGCCCCCACCGAGGCCGAAATCGAAATCGCAGAAGCCATTTCGGCACGCATCCCATCCATCGAAAAAGTGCGGCTGGTCAGTTCAGGCACCGAAGCCACCATGTCGGCCATCCGCTTGGCGCGCGGCGCCACCGGCCGCAACAAGATCATCAAGTTCGAAGGCTGCTACCACGGGCACGCCGACAGCCTGCTGGTCAAGGCCGGCTCGGGCATGCTCACCTTTGGCAATCCCACCTCCGCTGGCGTTCCGGCCGAATTCATCCAGCACACGCTGGTGCTCGACTACAACCGCATCGAGGCGGTCGAGGAAGCTTTCAAGAAATACGGCAAAGACATTGCCTGCGTGATTGTCGAACCCATCGCCGGCAACATGAATCTGGTCAAGCCCGTCCCGGGCTTTCTCGAAGGCCTGCGGGCGCTATGCACGCAGCACGGTGCGCTGCTGATCTTCGACGAGGTCATGACGGGCTTTCGGGCCGGCCCGCAGGGCGTGCAGGGCCTTACGGGCATCACGCCCGACCTCACCACGCTGGCCAAGGTGATCGGCGGCGGCATGCCGGTGGGTGCCTTCGGCGGCCGCGCCGACATCATGGAACACATTGCACCACTGGGGCCGGTATATCAGGCCGGCACCCTGTCGGGTAATCCGGTGGCTGTGGCCGCAGG
Organism: Paracandidimonas lactea; assembly: GCF_021653995.1. NCBI lineage: Bacteria > Pseudomonadati > Pseudomonadota > Betaproteobacteria > Burkholderiales > Alcaligenaceae > Paracandidimonas > Paracandidimonas lactea. The sequence goes on along the minus strand of NZ_JAJJOZ010000003.1, from coordinate 368,301 downwards.
CCTGGTCACCCTGAAACTGCTGGCCGAACCGGGCTTCTACGAACGCCTTGGCGCCCAAACCCGCAAGCTGGCCGATGGCCTGGCCGAACGCGCACGCGCGGCCGGCGTGGCCATGACAGCCGATGCCGTGGGCGGCATGTTCGGCCTGTACTTCACCGACAGCATCCCTACCACGTTCGAAGACATGCAGCGCTGCGATGTCGAACGCTTCAAGAAATTCTTCCACGGCATGCTGATCCGTGGCGTATATTTCGCTCCGTCCGCGTTCGAGGCGGGCTTTGTGTCCGGCGCGCACGACGATGCCGTCATCCAGGCCACCCTGGATGCCGCCGAAGAAGTGTTCGCCAAGCACTGATCCATGGGCGCAGGCCACCGGCGCATCGCCGTTGGCCGGCGCCTTATTGCGACATAAATCTGGCGCCGGCGGCAAGGCTTGCATGGCGCCTCGGATGCGGCACGGCGCGCCCGCTCATGACGCACCTGATCAAGCGCCGGCACCCACTTCCAGGGGCGGCACAACGGCTGTCACTTCTATCTCCACCCGCGCCCGGTCTTCCATCAACGCCCCCACCGCGATCGCCGTCATCGGCGGGTAGTGGCGGCCGATGACATCGCGATAATGGCGGCCCACGTCCTGCAGGCTGCCCAGGTACTCATCCTTGTCGCATACATACCACGTCATGCGGGTGATATGCTCGGGCCCCGCGCCACCCTCATTAAGTACAGCAAGCACATTACGCAGCGCCTGGCCCACTTGCTCGGCAAAATTATCAGACTCGAACTGCTGCCGAGCGTTCCAGCCCACTTGCCCGCCAATAAACAGCAAACGGCTACCGGGGGCCATCTCCGCCATGATGCCATTGGCATAACCACGCGGCGCCGGCCAAAACGGGGGTTGCAGTATTTTCATATGCGCCTCCGCCCTCATTGCCCAGCCGCCATCCGGCGCAGCACGAATCGCTGCAGCTTTCCGGTCTCGGTATGGGGCAGGCTGTTGGCGAAGCAAATTTCACGCGGGTATTTATACGGGGCAATGGTGGCCTTCACATGCGCCTGCAGCGCTTGTACCATGGCCGCGTCGCCCTCGAACCCCGGCTTAAGCACCACAAAGGCCTTGATGACGGTGCCACCATCCTGGTCGGCCTTGCCGACCACCCCGCATTCGGCCACCGCCTCGTGGCTCAACAGCGCCGCCTCCACCTCCGGCCCCGCAATGCTGTAGCCGCGCGAGATAATCATGTCGTCGTTGCGCGCCTGGTAAAAGAAGTAGCCGTCCGCGTCCATGATGAAAGTGTCGCCCGGCAAGTTCCACCCCTGTTGCACGAACTCGTACTGGCGTTCGTCGTCGAGGTAGCGGCAGCCTGTCGGCCCCTTCACTGCCAGCCGGCCGGGCACGCCCGGCGCTACTTCGCGGAGGTTGTCGTCCACTACCCGCGCCACATAACCGGGCACGGCCTTTCCGATGGCTCCTCGCCGCACCGCTTCGGGCAGGCAGGATACATATACGTGTATCAGTTCGGTCCCGCCTATGCCATCGATCATTTCTATACCAGTCGCGGCCTTCCAGAGCTGGCGGGTTGGGTCTGGAAGCGCCTCGCCCGCCGACACGCAGGCGCGCAGCGACAATAGGTTGTACTTGCCCACCAGTGCCGCCATCTGCCGATAGAACGTAGGCGAGGTGAAGGTAATCGTGGCATGAAAGTCCTGGATCTCGGCCAGCATGCCATCGGGCGAGAGTTTCTCCGACAGCACGGCCGCCGCGCCCACCCTGAGTGGAAAGCACAGCAGGCCACCCAGCCCAAAGGTAAAGGCTAGCGGTGGCGTGCCGCAGGTCACGTCGTCTTCAGACATACGCAGGATATGACGTGAAAAGGTGTCGCACATGGCCAGCACGTCGCGGTGAAAATGCATGCAGCCCTTGGGCTTGCCCGTGGTGCCGCTGGTGAACGCAATCAGGCAGATGTCGTCCACTGCCGTGTCCACGGCATCAAAGGTGTCCGGCTTGCCCGCAGCACGCGCTTCCAGGCTTTGGGGGCTGCCGTCGCCGTAATGGCAAGCCTGTGCCAGCGCGGAGCTGTATGCGGCATGGGCCGGGTCCATGCAATATGCGATTTCCTCGGCCAGGCGATGGTCGCAGATCACGGCGCCTACCTTCGCCTTGTCGAGCACCTTTTTCAGTTCGCCCGCCCGCAGCAACGGCATGGTGGGCACAGTAACCAGGCCAGCCTTCATGGCCGCCAACCACGATGCCGCCATCATGACATTGTTGGGGCCGCGCAGCAGCACACGGTTGCCGGGTTTCAGGCCCAAGTCCTCAGCCAGCACATGCGCGATGCGGTTGGTCAAGGCCATGAGTTCGCGATAGCTCATGGCGTGCAAGCCATCCGCGGCGCGCCAGCGCAGGGCGATACGCTCGCCTCGCCCTGCACGCACGGCCTCGTCCACCAGCGCCACCGCGCAGTTCAGGCGCCGCGGGTAGGCGACGTCGGGGTTGCCGTCCAGCAGCAGATCGGGCCAGGCCTGCGGCGGCGGCAGATGGTCGCGCGCAAAGCTGTCAACATAGGCTGAGGGTTCCATGGTCAACTCCTGAGTATTCGTGCGGTGTGCGCCTTGATGCTGTCTGTGGCGCCGCGAGTCGATGACATACGCTCAATCCCCTTCGAAGGCCGGACTGCGGCGAGCCGCGAAGGCTTCATATGCCCTGCGGAAGTCGCCCGTCTGCATGCAAATGGCCTGGGCATGCGCCTCGGCGTCGATGGCTTGGTCCAGGCTCATGCTCCATTCTTCGTGCAGCAGCTTCTTGGTCATCCCATGCGCAAATGTCGGGCCGTCGGCCAAGCTATGTGCCAGGGCCGCAGCGGCAGCCAGTACATCCTGCGGCTCGTGCAGGCTGTTGAAGAAACCCCAAGCCAGCCCTTCCCGCGCCGTCATGGCACGCCCCGTGTACAGCAGCTCCGACGCGCGGCCATGGCCGATCATGCGCGGCAGCAGCGCACACGCGCCCATGTCAGCACCTGCCAAGCCTACCCGTGTAAACAGAAAGGCCGTCCTGGCGCGGTCCGTGCCCAGCCGCATGTCGGACGCCAGCGCAATCATTGCACCCGCGCCCGCGCAGATGCCATCGACCGCGGCCACAATGGGTTGGGGGCACGCCCGCATCGCCTTGACCAAATCCCCCGTCATGCGCGTGAAGTCCAGCAACTGCGGCATGCTCATGCGCGTGAGCGGGCCGATGATTTCGTGCACATCGCCACCCGAACAGAAATTTTCACCCTCGCCGGTAATCACCACGGCCTTTACGTCGCTGGCGTACACCAAACCGCGAAACAAGTCGCGCAGTTCGGCATAAGAATCGAAAGTGAGCGGATTCTTGCGCTCGGGCCGGTTCAGAGTAATGGTGGCCACCTTGCTGTCAGGCGAGACTGCCCAGCGGAAATGCGTGGCCGCATCGTTGGCAAAGGGGCGCTTGTGGTGGGCCATTGCCCCCTGCGCCAGGTTCGCCTGCCCTTCCATCGCGCCGTTGGCGGCTGCCTCGTTGTCTGTATTCATTGCCACACCTCTCACTCTCCATACTTACGTTTGCCTTATGCAGCTTGCCGCCACGGACAATTACTGCACCCTGAGCGGCTTTAGCCCTACACACATCGCGTTTTCCCCGGCCCGATACGCCTGCATAGTCATCTGCGCGCCCGACCAACCCTGCCCTTCGGGGCGCGACCGCGCATGGCTTCAGCCCGCCGTTTCCCCGCCATCCACGGCAATGGCCTGGCCGTTGACGGACGAGGACGCCGGCAGGCACAGCCAGGTCACCGCCTCGGCAACTTCTTCGGGCAGCACCAATCGCCGCTGCGGATTGCGCGCGGTGAGCATGGCGCGCGCCTGTACGGCATCGACACCTGTCTTCCCGCTGATGTTCCGGATCGCGTCCTGCACAATGGCGGTTTCTGTATACCCTGGGCACACCGCATTGACGGTGATCCCTTTACCCGCCAACTCCAGCGCCAGCGCACGCGTCAGGCCAATTACGCCATGTTTGGCAGCACAATAGGCGCTTGCATAGGCATAGCCCATCAGGCCAGCTGTACTGGCCACATTCACAATGCGCCCCCAGCCTGCCGCCTGCATATGCGGCAGCGCCGCCTGCGTGCAGTGAAACACTCCCGACAGATTGACCTCCAGCATGCGCTGCCACCCCGCCTCATCGAGCCGGTCGAAACGCTCACTGACGGCCTGCCCAGCATTGTTGACCAGTATATTGATGCCACCGGCGCGGCTGCGGGCCTGGTCGAATGCGGCCTCGACGCTGCCACGGCGAGCCACATCACCGGCCACCCAGGCGACATGATCCGGCTGCGCGGCCCGCTCTCGCATCAGCCGCTCAGCCGCCTCGCGCAAGGCGGCCGCGTCGCGCCCCATCAGCGTGACGCGCGCACCGCAAGCCAATAGCCGCGCCGCCACCGCCCACCCTATGCCGCGCGAACCGCCCGTGACCAAGGCATGCCGGCCCTGCAATGCAAGATGTTCCATGGCTGTCATGGATCTACCCCCTGGGCATACGCCGCGGCGCGTGCAAAATTGGTTTCAAGCTGACGCTTGCCCGCCAAGTACTGGCGCGGCCAGGCAATGTCCGCAAATCCGATGCGGGCTGATTCGCGCAAGGTCCAGGCGGCATCGGCCAGATGGGGGCGGGCCAGCGCACACAAGTCGGCGCGCCCCGACGCAATAATGCTGTTTACATGATCCGCCTCGAAGATGGCGCCCACAGCGATGGTCGGCACACCCGCCTCATTGCGCACACGATCCGAGAATGGCGTCTGGTACATGCGCCCGTACACCGGGTCCTGATCCGCGCTTACCTGGCCCGACGAGCAATCCACCACATCGGCCCCCGCTGCCTTGAAGGCTGCCGCGATACGCACTGCGTCGTCGGGCGTAATGCCGCCGTCCACCCAATCGTGGGCGGAAATCCGCACCGACATCGGCCGAGCATCGGGCCAAGCCTCGCGCACCGCACAGAATACCTCCAGCGGATAGCGCAGCCGATTCGCCAGCGAACCGCCGTACGCGTCATCACGCTGATTGGTCAGCGGGGAAATAAAGCTGGAAAGCAAGTAGCCATGCGCGCAATGCAGCTCCAACCAGTCAAAGCCGGCCAGTGCCGCCCGTTGCGCCGCTGCGGCGAACTGTCCGCACACCATTTCCATTTGCGCCCGCGTCATGGCCTGCGGCACTGCGGATATACCCTGCAAATAAGGCAATGCAGACGCTGACATCAACGGCCAATTGCCCTGCGGCAAGGGCTGGTCGGCGCCCTCCCAGGGCACGCACGTAGAACCCTTGCGGCCCGCGTGCCCCAGTTGAATGCCAATCATGGCGTCGGTATTCTCGTGCACAAAGTCGACGATGCGGGCGAAGGCCAACTGCTGCGCATCGTTCCAGAGCCCTGGGCAGCCGGGCGTGATGCGCGCTTCAGGCGATACGCACGTCATTTCCACCATCACCAGGCCCGCGCCACCCAGCGCCCGCCCGCCCAAATGAACCAGATGGAAATCCCCAGGCACCCCATCCACACAGGAATACATCGCCATGGGCGACACCACCACGCGATTCTTGAGCGTCAGGCCGCGCACATGAAAGGGAGTAAGCATCGGCGGCGGCGCTGTCCCTTCCGACGCGGCCACGCCCGCACGCTGCGCCAGCCAACGCTCATATCCGGCCAGCCACGCCGCATCGCGCACGCGCAGGTTCTCGTGTGAAATGCGCTGCGAGCGTGTCAGCAAGGAATAAGCGAACTGTTCCGGCTCAAAACCCGCGTAGCGATCCACATGCTCGAACCATTCCGTGGAATTGCGCGCCGCATTCTGTATCTTGAGCACTTCGAGGCTGCGCGCCGCCTGGTAGTCACTCAGAGCCGCTTTCATATCTTCCGGATGCGCGCGCAACGCGTGGTGCAGCCCAATGGCGTCTTCCAGCGCGAGTTTGGTGCCGGAGCCGACCGAAAAATGCGCAGTATGGGCGGCGTCGCCCATCAGCACCACGGGAGCGGCATGTTGTTGATCTGCCGACGGCCAATGGATCCAGGTCTCGCAGATCACACGCGGAAAACGCTGCCAGATGGCGGCGCCGCTCAAATGTCTGGCATTGGAACGCAGCGGCTTGCCGCCCAGCCAATGCGCAAACAAGCGTTCGCAATAAGCGATGCCTTCCTCCTGCGTCATGGCGTCCAGCCCCGCTGCCCGCCAGGTTTCGTCGCGGGTTTCCACGATAAAAGCCGACAGGCCCGGTTCAAACTGATACGCATGGGCCTGGAACCAGCCATGGGCAGTCTGCACAAAGGCAAAGGTGAAGGCGTCGAAGGTTTGTGCCGTCCCCAGCCATACATAGCGGCACGCGCGCACGTCAATATCCGGCCGGAAGGTATCCGCATAGCGCTTGCGTACACGACTGTTCAGGCCGTCCGACGCGACGACGAGGTCTGCCGCATAGGCACGGGCTACGTCCTGATCGTCCACAACCTCAGTATTGAATACCAGCGCCACCCCCAGCGCTTCACAGCGCTCCTGCAAAATATTGAGCAGTTTCTTGCGACCAATGCCGATAAAACCATGGCCGCCGCTGCGCAGCGTACGGCCCTTGAAATGGATATCGATATCGTCCCAGTGGTTGAAGGCCTCTATGATCCGGGCGGCTGAGACCGGGTCGGCCTGGCGCAGGTTTGCGAGCGTGGCATCTGAAAACACCACGCCCCAGCCGAAGGTATCGTATGGCCGGTTGCGCTCGATGATGGTGACGTTGTTGCCCGGATCAGCCAATTTCATCAGCAGGCCAAAATACAGGCCTGCCGGGCCGCCGCCTATGCACACGATGTTCATGGCCTGCCTCCGGGTTGCAACGCGCCTTGGCGTTCAACACAATCCATTCTATTTATTTTAGGCTTCAACTATATCTCCTGATGCCTCAAGAAGCAATGGGGCGGGCTACGCGGCGCGCGATGTGCAAGATGCCTCATGCACCGCTCGTCGCAGGCCACGCCTGCGCAGGCACACGGCAAAAATCGTGCGCGGGCGGCTGGCCATTATGGCGCCACAAGGCCGGCGTGTCCTTGATCAAACCCGGGATGGAGGGCTGGAGCAGGCGCGACACGGCTACAACTTCCGGACTGAAAGTTTGAAGTAACGCAAATGTTTGTGCATTTCTCCAGATTTTTTATGGATGAATTATGCATAGATCAAGGACAGACCAAGTTCCCGGCCGCATCATTACCTCGAAGGCGGCCTTGCTGGGTTTGCCCGAGGCTGTGGCGCCGCGCCACGTTATACCCGTCAATCTATTTGAAGATTAAAATATATGGGCCTCCATACTGACCGATATCCCGCCATGAGTGATCTATCTTCACGCGCCGTGTTGCCCGACGTTCCCGATCTGGAAAGCAGAACGGTGCCCGAAGATCACCAGGACCTGCGCCTGTGGTTGCGCCTACTTACTTGCTGCAACCTGATCGAAGGCGAAATCCGTAGCCGGTTGCGCACCGAGTTCGACACCACGCTGCCGCGTTTCGATCTGATGGCTCAACTGCTGCGCGAGCCCGAAGGCATGAAAATGAGCGAGCTTTCGCGCCACATGATGGTCACCAACGGCAACATCACTGGCATCACCGACCAGCTCGAAAAAGAAGGCTTGGTGCAACGCATCCGCAATGCGAACGACCGCCGCAGCTCGCTGATCAAGCTGACCGTCAAGGGCAAGCGCGTGTTCACCAAGATGGCACAGGCACATGAGCAATGGATCCAGTCCATGTTCGCCGGCATGAGCGACAGCAGCCGCGAGAGCCTGTTCAAGACGTTGGGTGAGCTCAAGATGCTGCGCCGCATGTCCGCGCTGCGCGAAGGCACGCCACTGCAATAACCATGGCGGTGGGGGCCAAAGCGGCCCGCGCGTGAAACGCGGCGTTGCCCCTATGCACCCCGCGCACGGGGTGCGCAGGAGGCGTGGACTTTGCCGGCTACGTCATCAAGCCCTATGCACCACGCGCGCGGGGTGCGCAGCAGCCGCCGCGGCGCGGGCGGCGCTGCCGCGCAGGCGATGCCCTGGGCTAAAATCAGGGCTTTCGCCACTTCTTTCTGGATCGCGCCATGGCTGTCAACCTCATCATCCCGCCAGAATCCGACATTCTTCCCGTGCCGGGGGTGCAAATCGGCATCGCCGAAGCCGGCATCCGCAAAGCGGGCCGCCGCGACCTCACCGTATTTCGCCTGTCCAAGGGCGCCAGTGTCGCCGGCGTGTTCACCCGCAACCGCTTCCGCGCCGCACCCGTGCAGGTTTGCGAAGATCACCTGCTCACCGGCGGCATGGACATTGAGGCGCTGGTCATTAATACCGGCAATGCCAACGCCGGCACAGGCGAAAGCGGCCTGGACGCCGCCCGCCAAACCTGCCTGGCCGTGGCCAAAGCGCTGAACATCAAGCCGCAGCAGGTGCTGCCCTTCTCCACTGGCGTCATCCTCGAACCCTTGCCGGTCGAACGCCTGGTGGCCGCGCTGCCCGCAGCCGTGGCCGATCTGGCCGACGGCAACTGGTTCAACGCCGCCCACAGCATCATGACCACCGACACCCAGCCCAAGTTGGTGTCGCGCCGCATCACACTCGACGGCAAAGCGGTCACCATCACCGGCATCAGCAAGGGTGCGGGCATGATACGGCCCAATATGGCGACCATGCTGGGCTTTCTCGCCACTGACGCCGGGATCGCCCCCGGCCTGCTCAAAGACATGGTGCGCGCCATTGCCGACTTGTCCTTCAATCGCATCACGGTGGATGGCGATACCTCCACCAATGATTCCTTCATCATCATTGCCACCGGCCGCAGCGGCACTCCCATCGAATCGATGGCCGATCCACGCTACACCCAGTTGTTCCAGGCCCTGGCCGACGCCGCATGTGAACTCGCCCAAAAGATCGTACGCGACGCTGAAGGCGCCACCAAATTCATTACCGTGCGCGTCGAAGAAGCGGCCTCCCAGGAAGAAGCCCTTAAAGTCGCGTACGCCATCGCCCAATCACCCTTGGTCAAAACCGCCTTCTTTGCCTCCGATCCCAACCTGGGCCGCATCCTGTGCGCCGTCGGTTATGCCGGTATCGACGACCTCGACGTGCGCGGCACCCGCTTATGGCTGGGCGATGTCCTCGTGGCCAGCCAAGGTGAGCGCCATCCCGCCTACCTCGAGGCGGACGGCCAGCGCGTCATGAAAGAACCCGAAATCCTGGTGCGCGTGGCGCTGGGTCGCGGCGACATATCCGAAACTGTCTATACCTGCGACTTCTCGCACGAATACGTGAGCATCAACGCCGATTACCGTTCGTGATCGCAATAGCAGCACGCGGCGGGCCAGTGCAACCCCGTCGCAACCGAGCCGGCAAGTGCCTTGCGCAGCTCACCGCAACCTGGCGCGGGCCTGCGCTCCGGCCTATACCAGGTTGACTATCTCCTTGAATCCACAGTAGAATTGAGAGCTTGGCGTTTGTGCCAAGGTTTTTTTATTTAGGATCCCACATGTACGCGGTCATAAAAACCGGCGGCAAGCAGTATCGCGTTGCCCCTGGTCAAAAACTGAAGATAGAACAGATACCGGCAGACATTGGGCAAGAAATCACGCTCGACCAGGTTTTGTCGGTGGGCGAAGGCGACCAGATCCAGATCGGCGCGCCTTTGGTCTCCGGCGCCGTGGTCAAGGCAACCGTTCTTGCGCAAGGCCGCCACGACAAGGTAAAGATTTTCAAGATGCGCCGTCGCAAGCACTACCAGAAGCGCCAGGGCCATCGTCAAAATTACACCGAAGTCCGCATCGAAGCCATCTCGGCCTGATCGGTTAACGGTATTGCATAGCAGGAGCTAAACATGGCACAGAAAAAGGGCGGCGGCTCTACACGGAACGGCCGCGACTCAGAATCGAAACGACTTGGCGTCAAGGCCTTCGGCGGCCAGATGATCCCGGCCGGTTCCATCATCGTTCGCCAGCGTGGCACCCAGTTCCATCCGGGCGTCAATGTCGGCATCGGCAAAGACCACACGCTGTTCTCGCTGGTCGACGGCACCGTCAAGTTCCAGATCAAGGGCGCGCTCAACAAGCGCACCGTCTCGGTGATCGCCGCCGAGTAATCCACGGCGCTTCACTGCAAAAGCCCTGCCGAGCCCGGCAGGGCTTTTTGTGTTTTAGAATAATCACTTCTTCGTACGCAGCACACCGGCGGTGCAAGACGTACGCCCGCGTGCAAACCGGCTCAGGCCCGCGTAGCGCGGTTTCCAGCCATCGGCGGCGCCACATGCGGCGCACCGGCTTTTCAAGCAGATACCCATGAAATTCGTAGACGAAGCAACCATCGAAGTCATTGCGGGCAAGGGCGGCAATGGCGTGGCGAGCTTTCGCCGCGAAAAATTCATCCCCAAGGGCGGCCCTGACGGCGGCGATGGCGGGCGCGGCGGCAGCATTTATGCAGTCGCCGACCGCAATATCAACACCTTGGTCGACTTCCGTTTTTCCCGCATGCACCGCGCCAAAAACGGCGAAAACGGCCGAGGCTCCGACCAGTACGGTGCCGGCGCCCCCGACATCACCCTGCGCGTTCCTGTCGGCACCACGATTTTCGACGCCGAGACCAACGAACAGCTTTTCGACCTCGATCGCCACAACCAAAAGGTTACCTTGGCGGCGGGCGGCGAAGGCGGCATGGGTAACCTGCACTTCAAGTCCAGCGTCAACCGCGCGCCGCGCCAATTCACCTATGGCAAAGAAGGCGAGCACCGCAAGCTCAGGCTCGAACTCAAGGTACTCGCCGATGTCGGGTTGCTGGGCCTGCCCAACGCGGGCAAGTCCACACTGATCAGCAAAGTGTCCAACGCACGTCCCAAGGTGGCCGACTATCCCTTCACCACGCTGCACCCCAACTTGGGTGTGGTGCGCACGTCCGCTTCCCACAGCTTCGTCATTGCCGACATCCCGGGCCTGATAGAAGGCGCCTCAGAGGGCGCGGGCCTGGGCCATCTGTTCCTGCGCCACCTGTCGCGCACCCGGGTGCTGCTGCACCTGGTTGATGTCTCCTCACCCGACCCCGATATCGACCCGGTCGAGCAGGCCGCGCAAGACGCGCGCGCCATCGTCGAAGAGCTGCGCCTGTACGATCAGGGCCTGTACGAAAAACCGCGCTGGCTGGTGCTCAACAAGCTCGACATGGTGGCCGATCCGCAAAGCGTACGGCGGCGCCTGGTCGACGCGCTGGGCTGGACGGGTCCGGTCTTCGCGATTTCCGCCCTGACCGGCGAGGGCACGCAAGAGCTGGTTCTCAAACTGCAAGCGTGGCTTGACGCGGAGCGCGAGCGGGCCAACGTGGCGCAAGACAAAGCTGCGGGCACCTATCTGGCGGAAGACCCGCGTTTCGACGAAACGCGCGGCGACTTGCCACCAACGCCCCATCGCGCCACCACCGAGCCGGCCGATGCCGGCCTGCACACCCCGGATACGCCCGACACCCCGCCGGGCCGCCCCGACTGACACGCCAGAGGGCGGTGCCTTGTGCACCGCCCGCTCAACGCTTGTCGCTTCCGCTCCACTTTTTTCATACACACACATACACTCACTCGCTTCCCATGGCTGCATCTGAATCGTCCGCCGTGTCCCAGGCCGGCCGGCTGGTTGTCAAAGTAGGTTCATCACTGGTCACAAACGATGGCCGCGGCCTGGACTTGCGTGCCGTCGAGCAGTGGGCCGCCCAGATCGCCGACCTGCATGCACGCGGCAGGCAGATGGTGCTGGTATCCAGCGGCGCCATTGCAGAGGGGATGGCGCGTCTGGGGTGGCCGCGCCGCCCCAGCGCCATGCACGAACTGCAGGCGGCAGCCGCGGTGGGCCAGATGGGCCTGGTGCAGGCATATGAAGTCGCCTTCGCCCGCCATGGCGTGCGGACGGCGCAAATTCTGCTCACACACGAAGATCTTTCCGACCGACGCCGTTACCTTAATGCCCGCAGCACGCTCTATACACTGCTCGGCTTGGGCGTTGTGCCCATCGTCAACGAAAACGACACCGTCGTCACCGATGAAATCCGCCTCGGCGACAACGACACATTGGGCGCTCTGGTCACCAATCTGATCGAAGCCGACGCGTTGATCATCCTGACAGACCAGACTGGCCTGTACGAGGCCGATCCACGCAAGAACCCACATGCACGCTTTGTGTCTACTGCCACCGCCGGTGACCCGGCGCTCGAGGCGATGGCAGGCGGCTCCGGCACCAATATCGGCACCGGCGGCATGCTCACCAAGATCCTCGCCGCCAAGCGCGCCGCCAACAGCGGCGGCCACACGGTCATTGCCTCGGGCCGCGAGCCCGATGTCTTGCTGCGTTTGGCCGCGGGCGAGGCCATCGGCACCGAGCTGCGCGCCCTGCTGCCCAAGCGCTCTGCGCGGCAGCGTTGGCTGGTCAACCAGTTGCGCCTGCGAGGGCGCGTACGCCTGGACGCCGGCGCCGTGCGCGCCTTGCTGCAAGGGCACAAAAGCCTGCTGGCGGTCGGCGTCACCGGTGTGGACGGTGACTTCGAACGCGGCGATGTGGTCGCCTGCGTCGGCCCGGACGGCGTTGAATACGGCCGCGGCCTGATCAACTACTCTGCCGGCGATACGCGCCGCATCATGGGCCACGCCAGCGCAGATATCGCCGACCTGCTGGGCACCATGACCGATCCCGAGCTCATGCACCGGGACAACATGGTGTTCACACGCAAGCCGCTCACATCCGAGCAGGGATGAACATCGTTTCCTTGAGCTCTTCCATAACGATGCAGCTCTTCGTTTGCGTTACCCCCGGCAGGCGCAACAGGATGTCACCCAGCAAGGTGCGGTATTGGCCAATTTCTTTGATGCGCGCCTTCACCATGTAATCGAAATCGCCAGACACCAAATGGCATTCGAGCACGTACGGGATACCCAGCACTTCACGCCGGAAATCCTCAAAGCTGCGATCAGACTTGCTGGTGATCGAGATCTCCACAAATACCAGCAGGCCGGCATCGAGCGCCGCCGGGGACACCCGTGCGTGATAGCCCAGGATAATGCCCTCGCGCTCCATACGCCGGACGCGGTCGATACAGGGCGTGACAGTAAGCCCCACCTGATCGGCAAGGTCTGTCATCGAAATACGGCCATCGCGCTGGAGCACGTCAAGAATGTGCCGGTCGAGCTTGTCCAGCGTCGCGACCGGGCTGCGTTGTATGCGCAAGACAGTTCCTTGTGGTGGTAGATGACGCCCTGCGACAGGCCGGGCATGCCGCATACACAGCGATATGCGCTGCCGGCGCCTTGAAGCCGCATTGGTAGGCGAATTTACTGAAAAGCACGATTTTTCAGCAGAATTTTATCGCTCAACTGGCCTATCATCCAGAAAAGACATATCCATCACTGCGCAGACAACATGAAAGTCATCGTTCTGGGCGCCGGGGTCATTGGTGTGACCAGCGCCTATTATCTGGCCAAGGCGGGGCATGACGTCACCGTGCTCGATACGCTGGCGGGCCCGGCACTCGAAACCAGCTACGCCAATGCGGGCCAGGTATCGTTCGGGTATTCATCGCCCTGGGCCGCGCCAGGCATCCCGCTCAAGGCCATCAAATGGCTGTTTGCCGAGCACCCGCCGCTATCCTTCCGGCCCGATGGCACATTGTTCCAGCTACGCTGGATGTTTCAGATGTGGCGCAACTGCAGTGCTGCCCGCTACGCCGTCAACAAAGAACGGATGATCCGGATCGCCGAGTACAGCCGCACCTGTCTGGCCGCCCTGCGCAACGATACAGGCATACAGTACGAAGGCCGCCAACGCGGCACCCTGCAGGTATTTCGCACGCAGGCCCAACTCGACCAGGTGGGCAAAGACATTGCCGTGCTCCGCGACGCTGGTATCAACTACGAGCTGCTTACGCGGGATCAGTTGTCGGATGCGGAACCGGGCTTGGCCGACACCGCACACAAGCTGACGGGCGGATTACGGCTGCCAGACGATGAAACCGGCGACTGCCACTTGTTTACCCAGCGCCTTGCCGCCATGGCGCAGGCACTGGGGGTGAAGTTTCGATACGGCGTGGCAGTGGACGCGATACTGGCCAACAGCAGCGGTGTATCCGGCATACGATGCGGCGAGCACATCTTGTCGGGAGACGCTTATGTGGTTGCATTCGGCGCTTGGTCTACCCGCCTGCTTGAACCTTTCATGCGCCTGCCGGTATATCCGATGAAGGGCTATTCCATCACTGTGCCCATTGCGGATGACCGATGCGCACCGGTTTCTACCCTGCTCGACGAAACATACAAGATCGCTGTCACCCGCTTCGACCGGCGCATACGCGTGGGTGGCATGGCAGAAATCAAGGGTTTCGACAAAAGCCTGAACCCACGGCGCCAGGCCACGCTTGAGATGGTGGTGGATGATCTCTTTCCGGGTGCGCGGCGGCATGGCCAGGTTGAGTTCTGGACTGGCCTGCGCCCCAAGACGCCGGACAGCACCCCTGTTATCGGCGCCACGCCCGTACCCAAGCTGTATCTGAACACTGGGCATGGCACCTTGGGCTGGACCATGGCTTGCGGCAGCGGGCAATTGCTGGCCGATATTGTTTCAGGCCAACCCCCGGCGATTCGCCACGACGACCTGGGCATCAGCCGCTACGGAGCCTGAACGCGGCGGTGCTGCCCACCGCGCACCGCCACGACGCGGTACTCGTTGCACACTGCCGCGGCGTATATGCAGCAAGGCGCTAAAGCGCACCGGTAAACATATACCCCCAGTTGTGCACCGACTTGAGCGGCAATGCCACGTCTTGCTCGGTGCATTTGCGCCGCAGGCGGCTGACCAGCACGCTCAGCCGCCCCTGCTGGCCAACCACGGTATCGAGCGCATGTGCCTGGCCGACAGCCTGGATGAGATCGGCATGCGCGGCGCGCTGGTTGGGCGCGTTGACCAGTGCCATAAGAAAGGCGCGCTCTGCCGTGGTGAGCGGGATGCGTTTGCCGCACGGACTGCAAAGTATCCAAGCCTGCTCGGCCAGCACCCAGACCAGCCGGGGTGCGGCGGCTGCGCGGGCCGCCGCTGTGACATCCAGGCGCCATAACAAGCGAAACAGGATAGCAGCCAGCAACTGCGGCGAAGCCTCGATCGGGCAATAGGTATCAACGCCGCTTTGCAGTGCCTGGAGCGCCATGCTTTCTGTGCTGGTTTCAGTGAGCATGACGATGCCCAGACCCGGGTATAGCGCCCTGAGATGCGCGGCCGCGGCGCAGTTATCAGCGCAGGCCGACGCCAGCACCGCCGCCACGCTTGCGCCGGTTTCGGCATGCCGCCGTACGGACCCATAGAGTTGGGGCAGATCGGTGCAATGGGAGATTTTCAGACCCTGCGATTCGAGTTCAGTCAGGCGGCGACGCCATGCTTCGCGATTCTGGGCTGTGGTGGGCGGAGAAAAAAGCAGGATGGCGGGTAGTGCTGCCATAGCGGGGTAATGGGCTGTGATGATCAAGCTGGCCTCTACTCAAAACGATGCCGGCACCCGATAAGGCGCGGACACGGACAACGGCGCCGGATAGGACGACCGCAACAAGAAATGACGTATTTTTATGATTACTTTTTTTACTTTAGTTAACAATAAAACATTACGTTTGTGATTTCAATATTACCACTGTGATTGTTAGTCGGCGTCCAATCACAAACGTGAAACTCTTTTCTGAACGTCTCAAACACGCCCGCCAATTACGCGGTATGAGTCAATCGGCGCTGGCGCGGGCCTGCAGGCTATCGCAAGGCGCGATTTCGAACTATGAAAGCGGCAGCAGGCGCAAAGCCCAGGACATATTCGAACTGGCTGATGCATTGCGCGTAAACCCCACCTGGCTTGCGACGGGCGCCGGCCCCATGGAGCGCCCCGTCAATGTGTTGCCGCCGCCACCGGGCGCGGCCCAAGCACATACGCTGGCGGATTCGGCCGTTGGCGCATACTGGCCGTTTCCGCGTATTTCGCCGCACGATTTCACAACCCTTGCGCCGCAAGAGCGCGCAGTTATTGAAGACACGGTACTGAGCCTGCTGCGCTCGTTTCGACGCAAATAGGCAGTTATCGTCCGCCACGATACTCGCCCGGACGTCTTTACAGGCTGCTGGCCTTGGTGAATTAACAGCCTGCATCATCTGACAGGGGCAAAAATGCAACAAAAAGGCGGCCTGAAGGCCGCCTGGAAGTTTGCTGCGTGAAAGTAATTACTTGGCAGGCTGCTGCACAGCGTACAGATACAGCTCGACGCGGCGATTCAGTGCACGACCTTCCGCTGTGGCGTTGTCGCCAACCGGGTTGCTGGGGCCGCGACCCTCCGCCGTCAGGCGCCCCTGGGTTACACCCTGTGCCGCGATGTAATTGGTGACCGCCGTCGCGCGGTTAACGGACAGTGTCTGGTTTGTTGCCGCGCTACCCGTGCTGTCGGTATAGCCAATGGATTTCGCGCGCAGCTCGGGATTTTGCACCAGAGCACGGGCCACACTGTCGAGTACCGGCAGCAGGGCAGGCTTGAGCTGGTATTTGCCGGTATCGAAGGAGACATTGCTGGGAATGTTGACGCGGAGCGTACCGTCGGGCATTTCGGTGACATCGACGCCCAGGTTCCTCGCACCTGACTGTTCCACGTCGTTCTTGACCTTGGACCAGTTGTAGCCGGCGATGCCGCCCGCCACGGCGCCGATGCCGGCGCCAATCATGGCCGCCTTGCTGCTGTCACCGATGAGCGCGCCCAGCCCGGCGCCTACCGCTGCGCCAGCGCCGGCACCTACCGCCGTTTTTCCGCCCGTGCCCATTTCGTTCATCTGGGCACAACCGGCCATCAGGGCAACCGCGCAAATGCCAGTGGCTATGCGACCTGCTCGCATGGATACTTTCATGTAATTCTCCTTTTTCTCAAACGGCCAGACAGACGTCTGCCCAAGAGCAATCCTAGCAAGCTGTATGCCGCCACACTGTTACATTGTTATTCCATTGGGCAATTTGTTTACGTTCATTGACGATCGTTGCAACGGGGGTGCGCATGAAGCGATGCAAGGCCCAAAAAAAAATGGGGTGCCGCACGCGCCACCCCATCGCGAAAATCATCGGTCAGCCGCCATCAATACAGCTTCGCGCCCGACACCTCCACGATTTCCTTGTATTTGGCCAAGTCGTCCTTCACCAGTTCGGCCAACTGTTCAGGCGTGCCCGGCTCGGCGGTGGAGCCCATCGTCAGCAGGTTCTTGCGCACGTCGGCATCTTTCAGCGCCTTGACATAGGCAGCATTCAGTTTGGCGATGATAGCGGGCGGGGTGCCACCCGTGGCGAACACGCCGAACCAGGTACCCAAATCGAACTTCTGCACGCCTGCCTGCTCCATAGTGGGCAGGTCGGGGTAGATAGACGAACGCTCTTTGGTGGTGACAGCCAGCGCCAGCACCTTGCCATCCTTGATCAGGCCCGACGCCGATGCAAGGTTGTCGAACATAAAACTGACCTGCCCGGCCAGCAGCGCTAACTTGGCTGGCGCCGCGCCCGCGTAGGGGACGTGCACCGTGCTGATGCCGGCGCGGCGGTTCAGCAGTTCACCCGCCAAATGGCCCGCGCTGCCGTTTCCGCCCGACGCAAAGTTCAGTTCGCCCTTGTGCTTGCCGGCATAATCAATCAGCGCTTTGACGCTATCGATGCCATTCTTTGCCGCGAACTCTTTATTCACGATCAGCACGTTGGGCACCGATGCCACCAACGCCACGGGCGCGAAGCTTTTGACAGGATCAAAGCCCGGCTTCTCGTAGAGCCAGGGGTTGATCGCGTTGATAGCGACAGCCCCCATCATGAGCGTGTAGCCGTCGGGCGCAGTTTTGGCCACGTAGGCGGCGCCGATATTGCCACCCGCGCCGGGTTTGTTTTCCACAATGACGGTGCCCAGATCTGCCTTGACCTTTTCGGCCAGC
Source organism: Paracandidimonas lactea (assembly GCF_021653995.1). NCBI lineage: Bacteria > Pseudomonadati > Pseudomonadota > Betaproteobacteria > Burkholderiales > Alcaligenaceae > Paracandidimonas > Paracandidimonas lactea. The sequence goes on along the minus strand of NZ_JAJJOZ010000003.1, from coordinate 350,287 downwards.
AACCGCGCCATACCGTCCAGCGGGCCGCCTGCGGCATAAGGCACGATGAACTGTATCGGTTTGGACGGGTAGCTGGCCGCGTCATTTTGCGCAGACGACAGTGAAGGGGCAAGTACAGCGGCCGTCATGATGGCCGCCACGGCAAAGGGCTTCAAACGGGAAAACATATGTAATGCCTTGTATGTAATTGAAAATTGCAAAGGTATAACGCTACACCAAATCCAACCTGGGGCACAAACCACGCCAGCGTCAACACGCGCTACGAGCCCATGCTGTTTTTTGCACACGCCCGCCACCTATGGGTTTGCAGGCATAGCAGCTGCACCACAGCGGCATCGCCATACAGTCACTCAGTGCAGAATCTGGCTGAGGAACAAGCGAGTACGCTCGTTTTGCGGGTGGTCGAAGAATTCGTCGGGCGTGTTCTGCTCAATGATTTCGCCCTGGTCCATGAAAATGACTCGGTCGGCCACTTTGCGCGCAAACCCCATTTCGTGCGTGACGCACAGCATAGTCATGCCGCTTTCCTCGGCCAGGCCCACCATCACGTCCAGCACCTCCTTTACCATCTCGGGATCGAGCGCGGAGGTTGGCTCGTCGAACAACATGATCTTGGGGCTCATGCACAGCGAACGTGCAATGGCTACGCGTTGCTGCTGTCCGCCGGACAACTGGCCCGGATACTTGGCGGCCTGGTCTGGAATACGGACCCGCTCCAGATACTTCATAGCCGCGGCCTCGGCCTGCGCCTTGGGCAACTTGAGCACCCACATCGGGCCCAAGGTGAGGTTTTCAAGCACGGTGAGGTGCGGAAACAGGTTGAAGTGCTGGAACACCATCCCCACGTCGCGACGGATGGCTTCGATCTGCTTGAGATTGTTGGTAAGCTCAGTGCCATCGACAAAGATCTCGCCCTGCTGGTGCTCTTCGAGCCGGTTGATGCAGCGAATCAGGGTGGATTTGCCCGACCCCGACGGCCCACAGATCACGATGCGCTCTCCGCGCGCCACATCAAGATTGATGTCGCGCAGCACATGGAATTGCCCGTACCACTTATTGACATGCTGCATGCGGATAATGGCATCGGCCATGCGAGTACTCCTTGCCATGACTGGCGGTCAACGCTCATACCCCGTCTTCAGCTGGCGTTCGAGATGCCGGCTGTAGCGAGAAATGGAATAGCAGAAAACAAAGTAGATGACACCGATGAACAAGTAGGCTTCGGTGCTGTAGCCGCGCCAGGCCGCATCGGACACCGCCGTCTTGGCCGCAAGCGTCAGGTCGAAAATCCCGATAATGACAACCAGCGACGTGTCCTTGAACAGTGAAATGAAAATACCCACCAGCGGCGGAATCACCACCTTGAGCGCCTGCGGCAATATGATCTTGCGCATCTGTTGCCAGTAGCTCAGGCCCAACGAGTCGGCGCCTTCGTACTGCCCTTTGGGGATGGACTGCAGCCCGCCGCGCACGGTTTCCGCAATATATGCAGCCGCGAACAGGATGATTGCGATCTGCGCGCGAAGCAGTTTGTCGATGCTGAAGCCCTCGGGCAGAAACAAGGGCAGCATCACCGATGACATGAACAGCAGGCTGATCAACGGCACGCCTCGAATCAGCTCGATATACACCACGCAGATGGCCTTGACTGCCGGCATGTCGGAACGCCGCCCGAGCGCCAGCAGCAGCCCGAAGGGAAAAGCAAAGCCGATGCCGAATGTGGACAGAATGAGTGTGAGCGGCAACCCGCCCCATCGTTCGTTCTCAACGTAGCGCAGGCCGAACACCCCGCCCCACATCAGAACGGCCACCGCTGCCAGCGCCAACAGCCACAACGCAGCGAGCCAAGGGCGCCAAAAGCGCCGCATGCAGCTGCAGGCCACGATCGCCACCAGAATAATACTGGCCACGAGCGGCCGCCATTGCTCGTCGTAAGGGTAGACGCCGAAAAGAATGAGGCGGTGCTTTTCGGCAATGAAGGCCCAGCAGGCGCCGCCAGCGGCACGGCATGCTTGCGACGTTGTGGCACCGAAATCGGGTTTGATGAACAGCCAGTCGATGAGCGCGGGTATGCCCATCGCCAGCAGCCATACGATCAGAATGGTGAGCACGGCACTGAGCGGCGACGAGAACAGGCCGCTGCGCAGTTTGCCCAGCAGCGTTTCGCGGCTCGGCGGCGGGCCGTCCGGCGCAACAGCGGTAAGCGGATCGGCCATCATCGCTCCACCAGCGCGATGCGCTTGTTATACCAGTTCATGAATACAGAGATCGACAGACTTACCGTGAGGTAGGCGGCCATGATGATCAGGATGCCCTCGATTGCCTGGCCCGTCTGGTTGAGCGTCGTGTTGACCACGGACACCACATCAGGGTAGCCGATGGCCACCGCCAGAGAGCTGTTCTTGGTGAGGTTGAGATACTGACTGGTCATGGGCGGCACGATCACCCGCAGTGCCTGAGGCAGAATGACCAACCGCAGTACACGGGCAGGCCGCAGCCCGAGCGCGTCGGCAGCCTCCCATTGGCCTTTGTTGACCGCCTGGATACCCGAACGCACCACCTCGGCCACGAAGGCAGACGTATAAATGACCAGCCCGGCCAGCAAGGCGGCGAATTCGGGCGACAACGACAGCCCGCCGCTGAAGTTGAACCCCGTGAGTTGGGGCATGTTCAGTTCGATGGGCGCACCGCCCAGCAGCCAGCCCGCCACAGGAAACAGCACAATCATTGCCGCGCCTGTCCGGCCGAGCGGAAAAATCTTTCCGGTGGCTTCCTGACGTTTTTTGCCCCAATGGGCCAACAGCACAATCGCCACGATAGCCAGCAACAGCCCGCCCAGTATCCAGTCGACCCCATCTCCGGCCAGTGTCGGCAGCTTTAGCCCGCGGTTGGAAATGAATACACCCGGCAGGGGATGCAGCGCCTGCCTGGGGCTGGGCATGATTTCGGTGATGACGGCATACCAGAAGAACAACTGCAGCAGCAGGGGTATGTTGCGCATCACCTCGATATAGACGGTGGCGACACTGGAGATAAGCCAGTTTTTGGACAGCCTGGCAATGCCCAGCAGCGTGCCGAAAAGCGTGGCGGCGACGATGCCGATGATCGATACCCGCAGGGTGTTGAGAATACCCACCCAGATTGCTCGCCCATAGGTGTCGGCCGGCGAATACTCAATCACGCTTTCGCCAATCGCAAAGCCGGCTTCGCGGTCAAGGAAAGCGAAGCCGGTCGAGATGTTGCGTATCTGTAGATTGTGCAGCGTGTTGGAAACCAGATACCAGACGATGAAACCCACAATGCCGAGAACCAGCACTTGGTATATAAAAGCGCGTACGCCAGGGTCGTTCCAGGAAAGCTGCCGCTTGGGACGCGCCTGGGGAAGTCTGTTTGCCATAGATACCACCAACTGGCCGGATAAGCGTCACGCGCCCGCGCAGGCCCCCGCGCCGGGCGGGGAGCCGGCGACGGGCGCACTGCAGGCACGTATTGAGGTCAGCGTACCGGCCAACCGTACATCAGCCCGCCATCACGCCACTGAGCGTTCAGACCGCGTTCTAGCTTCATGGGCGAGTTGGGGCCAAGGTTGCGGGCGAACGATTCACCGTAGTTGCCCACCTGTTTGATGAGGTTATAGCCCCATTTCTTGTCCAGGCCCAAGCCTTTGCCCATCTCGCCTGTCACGCCCAGGATGCGTTGCACGTTGGGGTTGGGACTCTTGAGCATTTCATCGACGTTCTTGGAGGTGATGCCGTACTCTTCAGCCTCGAGCATAGTGTTGAGCACCCAGCGCACCACCATGAACCACGGGTCGTCGCCCTGGCGCACCATCGGGCCCAGCGGTTCTTTGGAGAAGTCTTCGGGCAGAATGACGTGATCGTCGGGGTTGGCGAGCGTGGTGCGGATGGTTGCCAAGCCGGATTTGTCGGTGGTGTAGGCGTCGCAACGGCCTGCGGCGTATGAACGCATGGCTTCGTCAGGGCTGTTGATCACCACTGGCTTGAACTCGAGCTTGTTGGTACGGAACCAGTCGGCAAGGTTCAACTCCGTCGTCGTGCCTGGCTGCACGCAGATGGCCGCGCCGCCCAGTTCTTTGGCACTCTTGACGCCCAGCGACTTGGGCACCATCACGCCTTGGCTGTCGTAGTAATTGATGTTGGTGCTCATCAGGCCCAGCGTCGTACCACGCGTCATGGTGGCCGTGGTGTTGCGCGTCAGCACATCGATCTCGCCAGACTGCAGGGCGGTAAAGCGCTGCTGCGTGGTAACCGGTGTCATTTTGTGCTTGGTGGCGTCGCCGAACACCATGGCGGCGATACCCCGGCACACATCCACGTCGATGCCTGTCCATTGCCCCTTGCTGTCGGCAATGGAAAACCCTGGCAGGCCCGTGTGCACACCACACTGCACAAAACCTTTCTTCTTGACCGCATCAAATGTTTCACCCGCATGCGCGGCACCCGCCAGAAATAACAAGGATGCGCCCAATGCTGCAACTTTTATTAGTTTCATATGGAGTTCCTGTGCTGACTAAGTATGATGTCCGGAATCGAACTTTGTGCGCCAGCGATGGGCGTATAGTGCCGTCGCCGGAGCCCCTGTCGTAACAATTTTCATCGTAGCCGCAGCCCAAGGCCAAAAACATGAGGGATATCCCTTGCGGGCCGTTTATGATTACGGCTTAATCTTTTTCGAACCATGATCGAATTCCAGCACGTTTTCAAATCATACGGACGCGGGCGCAATATCCTGGCCGATCTCAACTTCCGCATCGAGCCCGGCGAGTTCGTGTTCGTATCGGGCCCATCGGGTGCGGGCAAATCCACGCTGCTCAAATTGATCAGTGGCCTGGAGCCGCCCAGCCGCGGTTCGGTGCACGTCAACGGCAACCGCATCGATCGCATGCCGCAGCGGGCGCGGCCCTACCTGCGTCGCGCGGTGGGTGTGATCCTGCAGGATACCCACCTGCTGTATGATCGCAGCGCGCTCGACAACGTCATGCTGCCGCTCGATGTCATCGGGCTGGGCGCCGGCCAGGCAGTCACCCGTGTACGGGCAGCCATGGAAAAAGTCGGCCTGGCAGGCAAAGAAGACCTCACCCCGGTCGAGCTGTCCGGCGGCGAGCAGCAGCGCCTGGCCATCGCTCGTGCCATTGTCAATCGTCCCGCCATCCTGATTGCCGACGAGCCCACAGCCAATCTCGACCATGAAACAGGCCGACGCATCATGGAAGTATTCCGCGATTTCAACCGCGTGGGCGTCACCACGCTGATCGCTTCGCACGACACCGAGCTCATGACCAACTACGCTTCGCGCACGCTGCATATCGATGCGGGGCGATTCTCGGACATCAAGGGGGTCGCATGAAGCGCTGGGTAAGGCAGCATCGATACGCGATCCGGGTGGCACTGCGCCGGCTTCTGGCGCAGCCGTTCTCATCGTTGTCCAATATCATGGTCATCAGCTTGGCGCTGGCCATCCCTATCCTGGCGGCGTCAGTGCTCATTTCCGTCGAGCCGCTGGCGCGCGCCATCCCGGTCAATCCCGAGATCACGCTGTTCCTGGATCCACAGGCACCCGCCAGCCAGGCTGATAAGCTTGCCGCCCAATTGCGCACCGATCATGCCAGCGTGGTGGGCAGTGCCCGCGTAGTCACGCGCGCGCAGGCGTTGGGCAGGCTCAAGGACAACCCCGCATGGCGGGATGCCCTGGCGGTGCTGCCCGGCAACCCTTTGCCGGACGCGGTCGTCGTCACGCTGGCCGACACCGCTGACTCGTCAGGGGTGGCGGCCGAGCTCGCCCAGCAATGGCGCAAGTTGGACAACGTCGATGCGGTGCAACTGGACAGCGACTGGGTGCGCCGTCTAGAGGCGCTGCTGGGCTTTGCCCGCATCGGGCTGGCTTTGCTGGCCGGGGCTGTCGCCCTCATGGTGCTGGCCACCGTGTTCAATACCGTGCGCCTGCAGGCGCTTACCCAACGCGAAGAGATCGGCGTGGCGCGCCTGGTGGGCGCAACCGAATCCTTCGTGCGCCGGCCTTTTCTCTACCTGGGCGCCATCAGTGGCATAATCGCGAGCCTTATTGCCATTGGGCTGGCTGCGTTGGCGCTGGCGCCGCTGAACACGGCGCTGGCCCGGTTGGCCAGCAGCTATGGCGCCGAGTTCGCGGTGCGCCTACCCGATCCCGCCAGCCTATTGCTGGCCACGATTCTGGTGGCCATCCTGGGCGCGCTGTCGGCGCGCTGGTCAGTCAATCGCACCACTCGCTTCTGATTGCGCACTGGATGCAATGGATATGCTCTTCCGGTCGTACGCCGGGCAAGTGCCCGGCACACCTTTTTCTTTGCCTCTGTTTATGGATGTGATGGATAGCACGCCCGCCCAGGCGACAGGCGCTGACAACAGCCGCACCACCGCCCCTGTTTTCGACGGCGCGCCAATGCGGTTCGCACATGCGGTCACGGCGTGGCAAAAGGCGCACGGGCGCAACAGCCTGCCCTGGCAGCATACGCGCGACCCATACCGCATCTGGCTGTCCGAGATCATGCTGCAGCAGACACAGGTGGCGACCGTCATCGGCTACTACGAGCGCTTTCTGCAGCGTTTTCCAGATGTGCAGTCGCTGGCGGCCGCCGCCCAGGAAGATGTGATGCCATACTGGGCGGGCTTGGGCTACTATGCCCGCGCCCGCAATCTGCACCGCTGCGCGCAGGTCGTCTGCGCCGAATGGGGCGGCAAGTTTCCGCCCACGGCTGCGCAAATCGCCACACTGCCAGGTATAGGCCGCTCCACCGCCGCCGCCATTGCTGCATTCGCCTACGGCGAACGCAGCCCCATCATGGACGGCAACGTAAGGCGCGTGTTCGCACGGTGTTTCGGCGTCGAGGGTCAAACCAATGAACGCGCGGTAGAAAACCGCCTGTGGGCGCTGGCCGAGGAAATGGTCGCGGCGGCTCCCGCCACGCTGGACATGACTGCCTACACGCAAGGCTTGATGGACCTGGGCGCACAGCGCTGCACGCGCTCGCGGCCCTGCTGCGATGCCTGTCCACTGCAGGTGGGCTGCCACGCTCGCCTGCACAACCGGCAGCACGAGCTCCCCACGCCGCGCGAGAGAAAGGCCGTGCCCGAGCGCACCTGTGCGATGCTGGTGCTGAACCACCAGGGCCGCATCCTGCTGGAGCAGCAGCGCTCGCCTGGCATCTGGGGCGGCCTATGGAGCCTGCCGCGCTATGACGACGCTCCGGCCCTGCAGGCAGACTGCGCGCTGCTCGGCTTCGAGCACGATCAGCCTTGCCGCATGGCGGCGTTTACGCACGTGTTCACACACTTCCGGCTGCATATCGAGCCCTGGTATCTGCACAGCGATGCGCCGTTGATGGTGATGTCACCCGGTATCCGCCAATCGTGGATCCCGATTGCCCAGCTCCCCGAGGTCGCCTTGCCCGCGCCGGTGCGCAAACTGCTCGATGGCCTGTTTCCGCCACAGTCATTAATCTGACCGTCAAGGCATGGCTTGACGGTAGTTTGGGTTTTTTAGCCGAAGGCCGTGGTGAGGCAAGCTGGTTGCTTCGATCGCTCGCCCCATAGGGGCTCCCGTCACACGGAATGCTGCGCGGGGCTAGCCAGCCCCGCGTCTACAACATAAACCGCAGTTCAACCCTTCTGCGCATCCAGCTTCTTGGTGAGCGTCTCTAGTGGCACGGCACCATTAATCCGCGAACCGTCACTGAAGAAAATCGCTGGCGTGCCCTGCACCATCAGCTTGCGCCCCAGCGCCAGCATCTGCTCGATAGGTGCATCGCACTCAGCCTTGGCCGGCACCTTGCCATCCACCATCCACGCCATCCACGTACCGGCCTTATCCTTCGCGCACCATACATTGCGCACCTTCTCCGTCGAATCCGGCGACAGAATCGGGAACATGAAAGAATAGATCGTAATGTTGTCCACGCCCTTCAGCGTCTCGTGCAGGCGCTTGCAGTAGGGGCAGTTCGGGTCCTCGAAAATCGCCATCTTGCGCGATCCGTCGCCCTTCACAATTTTGACTGCAAGCTCAAAAGGCAGCGACGCGAAAGGCACCTTGGACAGCGCCTCAAGCCGTTCGGCCGTCAGGTCGAGGCGACGCTGGGCGTCGATAAGTGTGCCCTGCATAATGTAGTTGACATCACGGTCGACGTAGACCAGATCATTACCCAGCCGGATTTCATACAGGCCAGCGAACGGCGTCCCGGCGACACCGCCCACGTCCACTTCTGGAAAACGCTTCTCGAATGCTTTCTTGACGCCGTCCAACGCCACCTGGCTGTCTGCCTGTGCCGGCGCGGCGCGCTCGGGTACAGAGATGCCCGAGGGCACAGCCTGACCTGACTGTGCGGATTGGGCGGGTGCGGCCCGCGCATCGCCAGCTTGCTCCGGCTTCGCGGCGCCCGGCTGTGCGGCGTCCACAGCACCCTTGAGGGCGTCGGCATGTGAGGACGCAGTTTTGTCGGACTGCGCCTGAGCCGCCGTGGCAGCGCCGTTGCCCTCCGCAGCCCCGGCCTGGACAGGCTGCTGATCCGCCTGCTGCGCAGCCGCTGGCACGCCCCAGAACGATAAACCGAAAGTAGCGGCCACAAGCAAGGCCGCCGCATGCATACGCATAGGTACTCCTTTCATACATCCTCGATCATTGATCATACGCCATGCTGCTCGCCAGCCGCGGCAGCGATCAGCAGCCGCTTGACGAAAGGCAAGCGATCCGCTGCCAGCATACCCGCGTTGCGGGCCCAAGCCATGGGCACACCTGGCGCGGCAAACAGGCGGTGCAAGCCATCGGTGGCCAGCCGCATCGCCAGCACGGGCTCGGCGCGTGCGCGGCGATATCGGTGCAACAGCCGCAGGTCACCCGCACGGCGGAAGTGTTCTTTCTCGGCCAGCACGTTCACCAGCGCCTCTACATCGCCCAGCCCAAGATTCAGGCCCTGCCCCGCGAGCGGATGCACTCTGTGCCCCGCGTCGCTGACGAGCGCCACACCCGGCGCCACCATGTCGCTATGCTCGATGAACAGCGGGAAGGCAAAAGGTGTGCTGCGCACCCGAAGCGCGCCCAGACGCCCGCCCGTGGCTGCCGCCAAGTGCGACTCGATATGCACGCACCGCGCCTCGTCGGGCAGAGCCATCCATTCGTCGGCGGTGGCCGCTGGCAGCGACCACACCATGGAAACCTGCGGCCCCTGGGCTGTATCGGGCATGGGCAGCAAGGCCAGCACACTGTCGCCGGTAAACCATTGCACGGCAACATTCTGGTGCGGCAATTCTGCATCAAGGTGCACCACGATGCCGGTATCGCCATAAGGGCGCGAATGATGCGCGATGCCGGCAGCCTGGCGCACCGGTGAGCGCGCGCCATCAGCCCCAATTAAAAGTGCGGGCGTAATCTCGCGACCCGCATCCGTACACACCGTACCGGCATGCAGCGAGGCAAACTTTTCATTTATCCAGGGCAAGCCGTACACCTGCACCGCCTGCCGCAACACCTTTTCCATTTCGCTGGATTCGACAATCCAGGCTAGCGCGTCCTGCGCCGCCTGCCAGGCATGCAGGTTGACAACGCCCTGGGCGTCACCATGCACCTCCATACCCTGCACCGGCGTCACCCGACGCATGTCCATGAGATCCCATACACCCAGCTGCGACAGAAACGACTTGCTGGCCCCGGACATCGCGTAGACCCGCGGGCAATAGTGATCGTTTACATAGGCCTGCGGGGCGTTGCGCGGGCCAAGCAAGGTGACGGGATAGCCTGCGCGGGCCAAGCCCAGGGCTGCCGCCAGGCCGGCGATACCGCCGCCACAAACCAGGATTGCTTCTTTATGCATCTTGCCGTGTATTGCCATAATGAGTGCGCCGCAGTCTCAACGAGCCGAGGGCGCACCCGCGCCCTTGGGCCACAGTACCCATGTATCGCCCTGCTGCTTCATACGGCCCGCCTGCTCGCCGGCCTGGTCGCCCGATCCCCAGTAAAAGTCTGTGCGGCCCGCACCCTTGATGGCCGCCCCCGTGTCCTGCGCCAGCATCAGCCTGCGCAAAGGCGCCCCCGAGCCCGGGTGCGTCGTGGACAGAAACACCGGCGCGCCCAGCGGTACGAAGCTGGTGTCCACCGCCACGGAACGCCCACCAATCAGCGGGATGCCATAAGCACCCTTGGGCCCCAACTCGGGATCGGTAATAGTTTCGTCGCGAAAGAACACCATGGCTGGGTTCGCGTTCAGCATCTCCTGCACCCGTGCCGGATTCTTGCGCGCCCACGCTTTGATGTTCTGCATCGACGCCTGTGCCAGCGGCATCTCTCCGCGGTCGGCCAGCCAGCGCGCAATAGACATATACGGCCGGCCGTTGTGATCGGCATATGCCAGGCGCAGGGTATTGCCATTGGGAAGCACCGCGCGGCCAGACCCCTGGATTTGCAGGAAGAAAGCCTCGACCGGGTCGTTGACCCACACAATGACGGGCGGCTGGCGGTCTGGCGAAGCGGCGATCTCGGCACGTGTGTCGTAAGGCACCACACGCCGCCCCTGCAGCTTGCCACGCACACGTTTACCCGCCAGCTCGGGGTAGACGGCGCCCAGGTCGATGGTGAGCAGATCATCCGGGGCGGCGTACAACGGCCATTGGTATGCGCCTTCGCGCGTGCGCGAGGCTTGCACCGTGGGCTCGTAATAGCCCGTCACCGTGTTGCGGGCCGGTTTACCCGCCGCATCGAGCAAGCGCCATGGCTGCAGATTGGCTTCGAGAAACTGGCGCACCTGGGCCGCATTGGCGTCCTGCGTCGAGATGCCCGACTGGCTGGCAGCCGCGCATACGGGCTGCCAGACCCTGGGGGTGGCACGCGCCTGGGCGGCCAGCGAACCCGAGATCGGACGCATCAAGCCCTTGCAGTTGTTGATGAACGCCTTCCATACATGCTCCAGCCCGTCTTCACGCCATGAAGGCAGCGACGCCCACGACGCGAGCTGGAATCGCCCGGCCAGCGCACGCGGCGGCGTATCGCGCATGGAAGCCAGCGATGGCACCACCAACGGCTGCGCCGCGATATCCGGTGGCGCTTCAGGCTGCCCGGGCGCGCCCACACCGGGCTGTTCGGGGGGGACGGTACCGCAGGCGGCGAGCAGCGCAAGCAGGCCACAGGAAAGCAGAAGTTTCTTCATGTTATGCGTTTTTATCGTACGAACGGACGAGCGGACGAAGAGGCGGATAGGCAAACGATAGACTTGCGACAAAAGCATGGCAACGGGCGGCGCATTCGGTACAGGATACGGTAGATACGGGCGCCGCGCGCGGTGCCCGCGCAATCAGTGCAGCGTGCGCGGCATGGCCAGTACGAACTCAGCGATGGGCACGTCGAATGGCTGGCCGTCTTCGCCCACGCAGTGATAGGTGCCACGCATGGTACCAACTGGCGTGGGCAGTGGACAGCCGCTGGTGTATTCGAATGTTTCTCCTGGGGCGAGCAGCGGCTGCTGGCCGACGACGCCCAGGCCGCGTACCTCTTGGGTTTTTTGCTCGCCGTCCGTGATGACCCAGTGCCGGCTGATGAGCTGTGCCGGCTGGGTACCGGTATTGGTGATGCGCACCGTGTAGGCAAATATGTATTGCTGCGCGTCCGGGTCGGACTGGTCTGGCAAATATTGGGGTGTAACGGTAACGGAGAAATCGTAGGGTTTCATGCTGGGGTTCCTGGCCATGCACCGGGCAGCGCTAAACTGCAATAATTACACATTCGCCGTCGCGGCGCTTTGAACCGGCCCACTGCCCAACCTGCAAGCCATGTCTATGCCATTTTCCCGCCCCACCCGCATCGCCCCCAGCCTGCTGGCGGCAGATTTCGCCAAGCTGGGCGAAGAAGTCGTCAACGTTGTCGCCGCTGGCGCCGACTGGATACATTTCGACGTCATGGACAACCACTATGTGCCTAACCTGACCATGGGGCCCATGATATGCGAGGCGCTGCGCCCGCACACCACCGTCCCCATCGATGTGCACCTTATGGTTGAGCCGGTGGACGCCATTATCCCGCAATTCGCCAAAGCGGGCGCCAACATCATTACCTTCCATCCCGAGGCCACGCGCCATGTGGATCGCAGCCTGTCGCTGATCCGCGAGCACGGCTGTAAGGCCGGCCTGGTGTTCAACCCCGCCACGCCGCTCGAATACCTGGACTACGTCATGGACAAACTCGACATCGTGCTGCTGATGTCGGTCAACCCAGGCTTCGGCGGGCAGAAGTTCATCCCCGGCACACTCGATAAGCTGCGTCAGGCGCGCCAGCGCATCGACGCCTGGGTGAATGCGGGCGGGCAGCAGATCGCGCTCGAGATCGACGGCGGGGTCAAGGCCGACAACATCGGCGCCATTCGCGCAGCGGGCGCCGATACCTTCGTGGCGGGCTCCGCCATTTTCGGTCAGCCCGACTACAAGGCGGTCATCGACACCATGCGCGCCGAAATCGCCAAGGCCGAACGGCTGTCCGCCTGAGCGCATGCCCGCCCGCAGCCCGCCGCTAAAGCAAGTGCACGTGGGCAACGCCGCCCAGCCTACACCTTCGTAGTCAATAACCACACGGCCTTCGGCCACACGCCCTTACCAGATCGCACCAACGCTCTCCAACAAACGGACGCCCCATGCAATTCGACGCTGTACTACTGGACCTTGACGGTACCTTGCTCGACACCATCCCTGACCTCGCCGACGCCACCAACGCCATGCGGGAAAGCCTGGGCATGTCCCGCCTGCCCGATGACGTCATCGCCACGTATGTGGGCAAGGGTACAACTGTGCTGGTAGAGCGCGCCCTGGCCAACAATCCACAGGGCATCGGCCCATCCGCGGAAGCCTTGGCGGCCGGGCTCGATAGCTTTCACCACCACTACCACACGATCAACGGCCGCCGCGCGGCGCTCTACCCTGGCGTACTGGAGGGCCTGCAGGCATTTCAAGGGATGGGCGTGAAGCTGGCCGTGGTCACCAACAAGCCTACAGAATTCACCCTGCCGCTGCTGGCGCACTGCGGCCTGGCGCCGTACTTTGCACACGTGGTATGCGGCGACACGTGCGCGCGCAAGAAGCCGGATCCGATGCCGCTGCTGCATGCCTGCGAGTTGCTGGGCGTGGCCCCCGGGCAAGCGTTGGCCATTGGCGATTCAGTCAACGACGCCCAGGCGGCCCAGGCCGCGGGCATGGCCGTTCTGGCAGTGCCTTACGGCTACAACGAAGGCCGCGACGTGCGCGAACTCGATGTCGATGATATAGTGGCGACTATCGCGGACGCAGCCGGCTGGGCTGCCAACCGCCAACCGCAAACCCAGAACACATGAACGCTACCCTGTATTACGGCACCACGCCCCGCGCCAACTGGCGCTGGTGGCGTTTGCGTTCTGGGTAGCGGTAATCCCCTCCCGGCACCAAGGTCCGTCCTTACCGTGCCGTCAGCAAATTACCTCGCAGCACAAGCCCGGAACCTTCACAATCGGCCGGGCTTTTTTGTTGTAGCGATCTGTCCGGCCTGTCGAATACCCCAACAGAGACCAACCATGACAGAAATCGAGTTCAACGCCCTGGCCGCGCAAGGCTACAACCGCATTCCCCTCATCGCCGAAACCTACGCCGACCTGGACACGCCGCTGGCCATCTACCTGAAGCTTGCGCATAGCGGGCCTGAAGGCGGACGCAATACTTGCCTGATGGAGTCCGTGGTGGCTGGCGACCGGATCGGGCGCTACTCCTTCATCTGCCTGCCCGCCAAAACCGTTATCCGCGCCAACGGCAACGTTACCGAAGTGCTGCACAACGGCGAAGTGGCCGAACGCTACAAAGGCGATCCGCTGGCCTTCATCGAGGCGTACCAGCAACGCTTCAAGGTTGCCATGCTGCCGGGCATGCCGCGCTTTGCGGGCGGCCTGGCGGGCTACTTCGGCTACGACACCGTGCGGCACATCGAACCGCGCCTCGGCCCCGCCACCAAGCCCTTCCCCAATTCGCAGGAACACGGCACGCCCGACATCATGTTGCTGCATGTCGACGAACTGGTCATTGTCGACAACCTGGCAGGCCGCACTTACCTGATGGTGTACGCCGACCCCGGCCAGCCCGAAGCCTACGCACGCGCGCGCCGCCGCATCAAAGCCCTGCGCGAAAAACTGCGCACGCCAGTCGTCATCCCCTACGCCTACGCAAGCCTGCAAACCACCGAGCAGCGCGATTTCGCCAAGGCCGACTACATCAAGGCCGTACTCAAGGCCAAAGAGTACATCGCCGCCGGAGACCTGATGCAGGTGCAGGTGGGGCAGGTCATCACCAAGCCCTTCCGTGATTCGCCCTTGTCGCTGTACCGCGCGCTACGCTCACTCAACCCGTCGCCGTATATGTACTACTGGAATTTCGACAGCTTCCAGGTGGTGGGTTCATCGCCCGAAATTCTGGTGCGCCAGGAAGTCGTCGAAGAACACGGCCAGCGCAAGACCCTGGGCACCATTCGCCCGCTGGCCGGCACCCGCAAGCGCGGCGCAACCCCCGAGGAAGACCGCCTGCTGGCCGAAGACTTGCTTGCCGACCCAAAGGAACGCGCCGAGCATGTCATGCTCATCGACCTGGCCCGCAACGACATCGGCCGCGTCTCCAAGACGGGCACGGTGCAGGTGACGGACACGATGACCATCGAACACTATTCGCACGTCATGCATCTGGTGTCCAACGTCACCGGCGAGCTGGACGAGAACATGAGCAATATCGACCTGCTGCGCGCCACCTTCCCAGCCGGCACGCTCACGGGCGCCCCCAAGGTGCGCGCCATGGAGCTCATCGACGAGCTCGAACCCGTGCGCAGGGGTATCTACGGCGGCGCGGCCGGATACATGAGCTACGGCGGCGAAATGGACCTTGCCATTGCCATCCGTACCGGCATCATCAAGGACGGAATGCTGTACGTTCAGGCTGCCGCAGGTATCGTGGCCGATTCCGACCCCGAAAAAGAATGGCAGGAAACCGAGCAGAAAGCGCGCGCGGTGCTGCGCGCAGCCGAGCAGGTACAGTTTGGGCTGGACGAGCCGATCTGAGCGCGCGGACGCTGACGCTGCACGGGTTCATCCGCATGTCCCGGCGGGGCCGCCGCAGTTGGCGCGGAGCATGCCCGGTATCCACCGGCCGCCGGGCAGCGGCGAAGCAACACGCCGACCGCTGCCAGCCTCGGCCGCAACCCCGCCAAGGCGGCCCGTTCCGCCCGCAGCCCTGTGCATACAGTGGGCGCGGTATTACAACGGCTTGGCCAGCAGCTTCGGCGTGATCTCGCTTATGGTTTTCGCGCCGGTGAGCGTCATCGCCACGCGCATTTCTTTTTCGATCAGATCAAGCAGATTGGCGACACCCGCCTCGCCAGCCGTGGCCAGCGCGTAAACAAAGGCGCGGCCCAGCAGTACGGTATCCGCGCCCAGCGCGATCATGCGCACGACGTCCAGCCCATTGCGCACACCCGAGTCGGCCAGGATGGCCAACTCGCCCTTGACCGCATCGGCAATAGCCGGCAGCGCCCGCGCCGAAGACAGCACGCCGTCGAGTTGGCGCCCGCCATGGTTGGACACCACGATGCCGTCGGCGCCGAAGCGCACCGCATCGCGCGCATCGTCAGGGTCCAGAATGCCCTTGATCACCATTGGGCCCTCCCAGAACTCTCGGATCCACTCCAAGTCTTTCCAGGAGATTGATGGGTCGAAGTTGGCGCCCAGCCACCCGATATAGTCCTCCAGCCCGGTTGGGTTGCCGCGGTATTTGGAGATATTGCCCAGGTCGTGGGGGCGCCCAAGCAGGCCCACATCCCACGACCAGGCGGGCCGCAATACAGACTGGATATAACGACGCAGGCCTGCATAAGGCCCGCTCATGCCCGAATGCGCGTCGCGATAACGCGCGCCCGGAACTGGCATGTCGACCGTGAATACCAGCGTGGTGACGCCAGCCGCCTTAGCCCGCTCCAGCGCGTTACGCATAAAGCCGCGATCGCGCAGCACGTAGAGCTGAAACCACATGGGGCGCTGTATGGCCGGCGCAACCTCTTCGATCGGGCACACGGACACCGTGGACAGCGTGAACGGGATGCCTTTTTTATCAGCTGCCCGCGCGGCCTGTACTTCGCCGCGGCGCGCGCACATACCCGCCAGACCGATCGGCGCCAGCGCCACCGGCATGGAGAGCGTCTCGTTGAAGAGCGTGGTTTGGAGGCTGAGATCGGCCATATTGCGCAGCACCCGCTGGCGCAGGGCAACGCCTGCCAGATCGTCCACGTTATGCCGCAGGGTGTATTCGGCATAGGCGCCGCCGTCTATGTAGTGAAAGAGAAAAGGCGGCAAACGGTTCTGCGCGGCAGCGCGGTAGTCGGTGGAGGCGGAGATGATCATAATGAGCTGGAAATCCCGCCTGCCCGGCGGTGGTCTTGGGAAACAGCACAGTATAGGGCGGCGGCCGCGCCGGAGCTATTCTTGCATCCTAGCGTTTCCCCCAAGGCAAGCCCTGCCACGCCGGCCTCCGCGCCCACTATGCGCCCACCATATGCCCACCTATGCGCGCCCAGGCGCCACTTTTCCCCATCCGGCCTTCGCCCTTCATTCGTCCATATCGCCAGACAGGCGCAGCGGGATTTTCAGGTAGCGGGTGCCATTGAGTTCCGGGGCGGGAAGCCGGCCTGCGCGGATATTGACCTGGATCGAAGGCAGCAGCAGCACTGGCGCCGCTAGGCTGCTGTCGCGTGTGGTGCGCATGGCCACGAAGTCGTCCTCGCTGACCCCGTCGTGCACATGAACGTTGCCGGCGCGCTGCTCGGCTACTGTGGTTTCCCAAGCATAGTGATCCCGCCCCGGCGCTTTGTAATCGTGGCACATGAACAGCCGCGTTTGCGGCGGCAGAGCCAGCAGCTTGCGGATGGAACGATACAGTGTGCGCGCATCCCCGCCCGGGAAATCGGCACGTGCTGTGCCGTAATCGGGCATGAACATCGTGTCGCCTACAAACACGGCATCACCAATACGGTAGGCAACACAGGCGGGCGTATGGCCGGGGGTGTATATAACCTCGATACGCAACTCGCCCAGTTCCAGGGAGTCGCCGTCGGCCAGCAGGCGATCGAACTCGCGCCCCTCGCCCGAGACGTCGTCCAGGTTGAAGACTTTGCGGAATATGTGCTGCACGTCGCGGATATGCGCGCCAATTGCGAGCCGGGCGCCCGTGCGCCGCTGCAGGTAGTGCGCGGCGCTCAGGTGATCGGCATGAGCATGGGTTTCAAGCAATAGCACGATTTCAAGGCCGTGCCGACGCGCAGTCTCGAGTACCTGATCGGCGCTCGACGTGGTGAGCTTGCCGCTGCGGTGATCATAGTCGAGCACAGGGTCGATGACCGCTGCACGCCGGGTTTGCGGATCGGACACGAGATAAGTCAGCGAACCGGTGGCTTCGTCGTGAAAAGCCGTGATACCAGGCCGGGCGCCCATTACAGCATTTGCCGCGTCATCGGCCATATGGCCACCAGCCGAATGGCCAGTGTATGCCGCACCGCCGTCCGCCTGCCCTATTGCCGGCGAGTCCTCTGTATACGTGTTCATCTTTATACCCCTGTATGTTTCTACTGCCGTTCCAATTTCTGCCGAATGCCTGCACACGCCGTGCCGCACGGACAGCGTAATAAGTTAAATCCCATTATATTAGGTTTATCTTATATACAAAGATTGTGCAACACCTTCGGGCTGCTTCATCGACAAAGCGTCATTCAGGTTGTAGAATTGCTCGCATGAAATCCATCGCAACTTCCCGACTTGCTCAGTGGTGGCGCTTCCGTTAGGAAGCGGCTCGTTGTTGCGTCTTACATTCGCACCTTGCCGCCGTTCTGGATGGCACAGGTTCGAAATCCCTCTTCCCCGGTACGG
Organism: Paracandidimonas lactea; assembly: GCF_021653995.1. Lineage (NCBI taxonomy): Bacteria > Pseudomonadati > Pseudomonadota > Betaproteobacteria > Burkholderiales > Alcaligenaceae > Paracandidimonas > Paracandidimonas lactea. The sequence continues at coordinate 332,343 of NZ_JAJJOZ010000003.1, read as the reverse complement.
CGGCTCCCTGACTCAGGAGACTGTCCTTGTTACCACCCTCCCTCTCGAAAAACATCTGCCCCGTGGCTACACGCCTTGTGCCGCTTGCGCCACTGCGCGCGCGCAATGGCCGTCGTCATGCGCACACCCTTACCCTCACCACGCCCGCGCGGGAGCCGTCATGCTGCTGATGCTCGACAATTATGATTCCTTCACGTACAACCTCGTTCAATATTTTGGCGAGCTAGGTGAAACCGTGCGCGTTCTGCGCAACGACCAAACCACGGTCGAAGAAATCGCAGCCCTGAACCCTGACCGCATCTGTGTTTCACCTGGGCCGTGCTCGCCCGCCGAGGCGGGCATTTCCATTGCGCTGATACAGCATTTTGCGGGAAAAAAACCCATCTTGGGCGTATGCCTGGGCCATCAAGCTATCGGCGCAGCCTATGGCGGCAATATTGTGCGTGCCAAACAGATCATGCACGGCAAGGTGTCCGACATCACCCATGAAGGCACCGATGTATTCACCGGCCTGCCTTCACCGTACACGGTAACCCGCTATCACTCACTGGCGATCGAGCGCGAATCGCTGCCCGATTGCCTGCACGTCACCGCCGAAACCGACGACGGCGAGATCATGGGCGTACGCCACAAGACACTACCGTTGTATGGCGTGCAGTTTCACCCCGAATCCGTACTGAGCGAGCACGGCCACGCCCTGCTGAAGAACTTTCTCGCACTCTGACATTTTTCGGTCGGTAGCGCCACCCTGCACGGACGCTCACCGGCCAACCCCGCAGCCAAACACGACGGCGGGCCCACCACATAAGATACAAAGGACCGACTGTGACAATCAGCCTTACCGAAGCGCTAACCCGCTGCATTGAACACCGCGAAATTTTCCACGACGAAATGCTGCATCTGATGCGCATGCTGATGCGGGGCGAAGTATCGCCGCAAATCGCCAGCGCGCTCATCATGGGCCTGCGCGTCAAAAAGGAAACGATCGGCGAAATCACGGCAGCCGCCCAGGTAATGCGTGAGTTTGCCCTGCCGGTCAATGCGCCCGACCCCGACGACCTGCTCGACATGTGCGGCACCGGCGGCGACGGCTCTAGTACTTTCAACATCTCCACCGCCGCCATGTTCGTGGCAGCATCGCAAGGCGTGCGCATCGCCAAGCACGGCAACCGCAGCGCCTCGTCCTCGTCCGGCAGTGCCGATGTACTCGAAGAGCTGGGGTTCAACATAAACCTAAACCCCGAGCAAGTCGCCGACTGCATCAGCAATGTCGGCATGGGCTTTATGTTTGCACCCGCCCATCATGGCGCCATGAAGAACGTTGCAGCAGTGCGTAAAGAACTCGGCGTGCGCACCATTTTCAATATTCTCGGCCCGCTGACCAACCCCGCCGGCGCCGGCAACCAACTCATGGGCGTCTTCCACCCCGACTTGGTGGGCATACAGGTACGGGTACTCGAACGGCTGGGTTCCAAGCATGTGCTGATCGTGCACGGCAAGGATGGCATGGACGAAGCCTCGCTGGGCGCCGCCACCCTGGTCGGCGAACTGCGCAACGGCGAAGTGCGCGAATATGAGATCCATCCTGAAGACTTCGGTATGGCCATGGTGTCCAATCGTTCTATCCGGGTCGCCAACCGCCAGGAATCCGCGCGGCTGGTCATGGATGCCCTGAACAACGTCGATGGGCCGGCACGTGATATCGTTGGGTTGAATGCCGGGCTGGCAATTTATGCCGGTAATCGGGCAAGCTCAATAAAGGAAGGCCTGAAACTCGCCTTCGAGGCGATCTCCAGTGGCGCCGCACGCGACAAGCTGGAGCAATTCCGGGCCTACACCGGGAGGTTGAAAAAATGAACGACATACTTGCCAAGATTCTCGAAACAAAAAAGGCTGAGTTAGCCACGGCACGCCAGATGCGCAGCGAATCCGACGTGCTGCGCGAAGCCAAAAGCCGCAAAGACCTGCGCGGCTTTGCCCGCGCCATCGAAGAAAAGATTGCACAAGGCAAGCCCGGCGTCATCGCCGAGGTGAAGAAGGCATCGCCGTCAAAGGGCGTCATCCGCGAAAACTTCAATCCAGCCGAAATTGCCGCCAGCTATGCGGCGCACGGCGCAGCCTGCCTGTCGGTGCTCACCGACGTGCAGTTCTTCCAAGGTGCGTACGACCACCTGCGCCAGGCGCGCGCAGCCTGCACGCTACCGGTGCTGCGCAAAGATTTCATCATTGATCCGTATCAGATCATCCACGCACGCGCTATTGGCGCCGATTGCATCCTGTTGATCGTGGCGGCGCTGACATCCTCACAGCTCAAGGAATTCGAAACTGTAGCGACCGAGCTGGGCATGGATGTGCTGGTGGAAGTACACGATCGGGCGGAGCTGGACACAGCGCTGCAGCTCAATACCTCGCTACTGGGCATCAATAACCGCAACCTGCGCACCTTCGAAACCTCGTTGAACACTACGCTCGACCTGCTGCCTCATGTCCCCGAAGGAAAGCGTGTCGTCACCGAAAGCGGCATTCTCACGCCCGAACACGTGCACACCATGCGCGAACATGGCGTCAATGCCTTCCTGGTCGGCGAGGCTTTTATGCGCGCACCCGACCCTGGCGTCGCGCTGCAAGCGCTGTTCGGCTGACAGCGCGCCCGCGTTGGCCGGCGCCCATTCATCGCCGGCCGCGCGGCAGGGCCTTCTTGCGGCGGCCCCCAGCCTGGGCGCTGCTGTACCTGTACGGTAATTGCCAAAAAAAGCGCGCCGCGCGAGCTTCTGAACCTTGCACCACCGCGTGCTTTTCAGTGCGCTCCGCGTGTAATCTGTTGCGAAATCCCCACTAGAAAACAAGCCCAATAAAATTAGGGGTTTACCCTAGACGAAAAATACCTATATAATCGCGGCACTGCACAATTTATCGCGCCGGCATTTTCATACAGCACACACGCTGTGTCATAGCAGTTGACTGATCCCTCAGCACCCATGCCGCGGCGCCATCGATCTCTGACCTCCTGGCCTTGCGCCGCGTATCCTCTCAACGCGGCATATCTGGTTGATCCGGTCGGCACGATGCTCCAATCAACCAGCGCAACGGGCTTTTCATACTAAAAGCAGCCCCTGCCATTGATATGCCGCCTTTTGCGCGGCCAAGGATACTCATGTCTTTCGAAACTCTGGGCCTCTCGCCCAACTTGCTGTCCGCCATTCTGAAAACGGGCTTTACCGAGCCCACCGCCGTCCAGACACAGGCCATCCCCAAGGCTCTGGCTGGGCAGGATCTCATGGTGTCTTCGCAAACCGGCAGCGGCAAGACCGCCGCCTTTATGCTGCCCGCCTTGAACCGCATTGCCAGTATGCCGGCAAACAAGGGCACGGGTGTGCAGGTGCTGGTGCTCACCCCCACTCGTGAGCTGGCCATGCAGGTGGCCGAAGCCACGCGCCAATACGGCGCGCACATCAAAGACCTGCGCATCGCGGTCGTGGTGGGTGGCATGCCCTATGGCGCCCAGCTCAAGGCGCTGTCGCGCCGCGTGGATGTGCTGGTAGCCACGCCTGGCCGCCTGATCGATCACCTGCAGGCCAAGCGCGTCAATCTTTCCACCGTTCATACGCTGGTGCTGGATGAGGCCGACCGCATGCTTGACATGGGCTTCATCGAAGACATCGAGAACATTGTTGCCCGTACGCCGGAGAGCCGCCAGACGCTGCTGTTTTCGGCCACGCTCGATGGCACCGTGGCACGCCTTGCTGCCAATATGATGCGCGAGCCCGAGCAGATCGTGATCTCGGGCCATCGCCAGAAGCACACCAATATCACGCAAAGCCTGCTGTATGCAGACGACAATCAGCACAAAATGCGTTTGCTGGACCACCTGCTGCGCGACGTAAACCTCGAGCAAGCCATTGTTTTTACGTCCACCAAGCGTGCGGCCGACGAGTTGGCCGACAAACTGGCTGACCAAGGTTTTGCGGCCGCCGCGCTGCATGGCGATATGAACCAGCGCCAGCGCACCCGCACGCTGACCCAGGTGCAAAAAGGCCGCGTGCAGATTCTGGTTGCCACTGATGTTGCCGCGCGCGGCATTGATGTGCAAGGTATCAGCCACGCCGTCAACTACGACCTGCCCATGCAAGCCGAAGACTACGTGCACCGCATCGGCCGCACCGGCCGCGCGGGTCGCAATGGCCTGGCCTTCACGCTGGCCATGACGTCCGAGCGCCATAAGGTGCGCCGCATTGAACACTTCATTGGCCAGCCTATCCCGGCCGAGGTAATCGAAGGCCTGGAGCCCACTAAATCGGTGCGCCCCACTTATACCGAGCGCAAAGGCAAAGGCAGAGACTTCGCACCGCGTGGCGGCAAGCCAGGTTTCGGCGGCAAACCGCGCTACGAGGGCAAGCCCCGTTTCGGCGATGAATCGCGTTCCGAAGGCAAGCCGCGTTTCGACGACAAACCGCGCTTTGAAGGCAAGCCCCGCTTCGACGATAAGCCACGCTTTGAAGGCAAACCTCGCTTCGAAGATCGGCCGCACTCTGAAGGCAAGCCGCGTTTCGGCGGCAAGCCTCATTTCGAAGCCCGCGACGACTCCGGTGCGCGCAAATCTTTCGGCGACCGCAAGCCTTTTGGCAACCGCGACAATGCCGATAACCGCCGCAACCCCGAAGACCGCCCCGGCTTCGGCGAGCGCCGCAGCTTTGACGACCGTCGCGCCGGCGACGACCGCCGCAGTTATGGCGATCGCCCTGCGTTCGGCGACCGCAAGCCTAGCAGCAGCCGCCCCGCCTTCAACGGCGCCAAGCACGACAGCCGCCCCGGCTTCGCCCCCCGTGGCGACAAACCTGCTGGCCGCCCGTCGTTCAAAAAGAGCGCTAAACCCGCCCCTCGCAGCCGCAGCTACGCATAAGCGGTAGACGCTTTACCCACGCAAAAACGGGACAGGAACCACCTGTCCCGTTTTTGCGTGCGCACGCCCCCTTAGAAGTTTCCCGCTGCATCGCTGTCGCCCAGGCCCGTATGCACGACAGCGACGGGCTTAAGAACGCGAACCGAGACAAGATCCACTTCTACGCAGCAAAAGCGAACGGCTAAAATGGCCAGTATGAAACAGCTCGCCCGCAAACCTCTGCTGCTTTCCCTGATGCTCTCGCTGCCACTCTGGATCGTCTTCGACAACTTCCTGGTGGCCATCATGGCCGGCCTGCTCATCGGCTTCCTCGTATCCATGTGCCATTCGCTCTGGGTCTTGAAACAGAAACAAGATCCCGACCAGTAACGCCATCCCATACGTGCCAGCCCTTACAGGCAAGGCCTCACACGCCATACTCCAGACCTCGCCATGAACCGATCCATCCAGCAACCAGCCGGTCTGCCCGCCCCTGACCCCGACGCTCGCGCCCATTCCGACGAGGTCGCGCGCCATCTTGCGCAGGCCATAGATCAGGCCGGCGGCTTTCTGCCGTTTGACCAGTGGATGCACCTTGCCTTGTACGCACCTGGCCTTGGCTACTACGCCGCCGGCAGCGCCAAGTTCGGCAGCGATCTGCCTACAGGCGATTTCACCACCGCCCCCGAACTCACCCCCCTGTTTGGTCAAACCATCGCCCGCAGCGTCGCGCAAGTACTTCAGCTGTCGGGCAGCCAACGTGTGCTCGAGTTCGGTGCCGGCTCCGGTGCACTGGCCGCTGCCGTCATCCCCGCCCTGCGGCAGGCGGGCATCGAACCCGAATACCTTATCATCGATGTCTCCGCCGACCTGCGTGAACGTCAGCGCCAGCGCCTGGCGCCGCTCAACGCCAACGTGCGCTGGCTTGACGCCTTGCCACACGCTTTTGAAGGCTGCGTATTGGCCAATGAAGTGCTGGACGCCATGCCTGCCCGCATGTTCCAGTGGGCAGCCGACGGGAAATTGATGGAGCTCGGTGTTCAATACGCCACCAACACCAACGCTGGCGAGGCGCCCGATCCGGCCGCAGACGACGCGCCGACCGCTGCTACAGCCCCGCAAAACGCGCAAGAGAAAGCAACCGCGCCGCACTTCACATGGGCTATGCGGCCCGCTCCCGACGACCTGCGCGCGCACGTCGCCACCCGCATGCCCGTCCTGCCCGGCTACCGCTCCGAAATCAACCTACAGGCCGAAGCCTGGATCAGGCAAATGGGCCATTGGCTGCGGCGCGGCGCGGCGCTGCTGGTCGACTATGGCTTCCCGCGCAGCGAGTACTACCACCCGCAACGAGCGGAGGGCACGCTGATGTGCCACTACCGTCATCAGACCCATGCGCAGCCACTCATTTTGCCTGGCCTGCAAGACATCACCGCGCACGTCGATTTCACCGCCATGGCCGATGCCGCACTGGAAGGCGGCCTTGAGGTGCTGGGCTACTGCTCGCAGGCACGCTACCTGCTCAATGCCGGCCTGCCCGAACTGCTGCTGCCAGCGAAGAACACTGCGGCAACCGCCCCCATGGCCGCTGCCGAGCATGCCAGCACCATGAATGCCGTGCAAAAGCTGATCTCCGAAGCCGAGATGGGAGAGCTGTTCAAAGTACTTGCCATTGGGCGCGATATCGGCGGGCCGCTGACGGGCTTCCAGCGCGGAGACCGGCGCGACCGCCTGTGATCGCCCCCCACACGGCGCGGTACACTGCGGGACAGGACGGCGGTACATGATGCCCGCCCATCACCCACATCTCTTCACCACAGCATGACCAACGACCACATCGCACAAGCGGCGCAGCAACTCCTGAACGCCAGGGCGCACTCTGCCCAGATCAACGCACTCGCGCCGGCATGCCGCCCCAACACCGAAGCCGACGCCTACGCCATCCAGGACGCCGTCATCGCCCAGATCGGCCCCATCGGCGGCTGGAAAGTCGGTGCCTCAAGCCCCGACGGAGAGCCCAACTGCGCACCGCTGCCTGCCTCTGGCATCATGAAGGCGCCCGTGCGTCTGTCATCCAGCGATTTTCGGCTGCGTGGCATCGAAGCCGAAATCGCTTTCCAACTCAAAAGCGACCTGCCCGCCCGCGATAAAGCCTATTCCCTGGATGAAGTGCTGGCCGCCGTCGGCGCCGTTCACCCGGTCATTGAACTGATCGAGTCCCGCTACTCCGACCGCACTCAGGTCGACCCATACTCCGCGCTAGCCGACTCGCTCAGCCATGGCGGGTTGGTGGTCGGCGAAGGGCGCGACACCAACTTCACCATCAACCAGTTGACGCAGCATGTAGAGCTACTGTTCAACGACGAGCAGGTATTTTCCGCCATCGGCGGCAATGCGGCCGGCGACGTGCTGCGGCTGCTACCCTGGCTTGCCAACCATGCAGGCAAGCGCCAGGGCGGCCTGCGCGCAGGCCAGATCATCACCACCGGTTCATGCTCCGGCGTCCTGTTCGCTGAGCCCGGCGCCACCGTCAACGCCCGGCTGAAAGGCTTGGGCTGGGTGGAAGTCGCCTTCGTCTGACCACTGCTGGCGTTCGTACTTATGCGCACGTGCCGTTTTAGCACCCGGTCGGCGTGCGCCTGTCTTCTTGTTCAGCCGGCTGCTGTTTGTGTCAAAGATTCTAGCCGCGCCGCATGAAGCGCCGGCTTGATGCGGGCAGGGTCGCCTCCAACCGAACGCGCGATGGCACCCGCGTCGATGCCACGCACGGCTTGAAGCCGGGCACGCCATGCGTCGATATCCACCGTTACCACGCAGGCTGCGGCGGCGAGCAGATCAAGAAAGCGTTCGGGCTTGCGCAGGGCATCGCAGCGCTCCATAAGCGCCAGCCACGCCGCCGGCTCGGATGACACGCCCATTACTGGCGTATGCGCAAGGTCGTATCCCGACGCGATGCGGGAACGTGATGCGGACTCGGATGCCGCACCCATTGCTGGCGGTAACGTCTGCGCGGGCTCGTGGCCCCGCGTATTGCCACGCACTGATGCTTGCGCCGGCGTGGCGGCATCGTGTGCCGTGCCGCGCAGCGCGGTCACCACATCGGGCAGCAGCCGCGCGTAGTCGATACACTCGGACGGCGCCTTCACGTGTCGCCCGATATCTTGCGGCGACGGCGACGTACGGCACAACAGCGCAAAGCGCGCGGCCAGGCCCAGCCCCGCCTGCGCCGCGCAGGCAAGCGCGGCGCCAGCCACCTTGCGGTCGTAGGCCAGCCCAGGCAATACGCGCGCCAGCGCACCCGCATCTTCAAGCACATCGAACATCCGAGCAGGATGGCTGGTCATCAGCCCCTTGGCCACTTCTTTCCAGACCCGCTCAGGTACCAACGCATCGACTTCGCCATCGGCCACCAACCGGCGCGCCAGCGCCATGGTTTCGGGTGCTACGGAAAAGTCGTGAAAACGCGCGGCGAAGCGCGCCAGCCTCAACAGGCGTACAGGGTCTTCGACAAAAGCATGCCCGACATGGCGCAGCACGCGCACCCGCAGGTCAGCCAGGCCACCCAGTGGATCGACCAGCGTGCCATCGGGCCGGCGGGCAATCGCATTGATTGTGAGGTCGCGCCGACGCAAATCGTCTTCCAGCGTGACATCGGTGCCGGTATAAAACGTGAAGCCCTTGTAGCCGCGCCCCGATTTGCGCTCGGTGCGCGCCAATGCGTATTCTTCTTTCGTGCGCGGATGCAGAAACACCGGGAAGTCGCCACCAACGGGGATAAACCCCCGACGCGACATGTCTTCGGGCGTGGCGCCTACCACCACCCAATCGCTATCGCCCGCAGGCAGGCCCAACAAGGCATCGCGCACCGCGCCGCCAACAATATAGACCTCCAGCCCCGCGAGAACGGGATCCGCGCCCTTGGCCATCAGGGCAACGCCACCGTCCGATTAGCCTCGGGCGTCACCGTGCCCAGCCGCTGCTTGAGCGAATGAGGCCGGCCCGTGAAAAGCATGGCGTAATAGGTAGCATTGGACATAACGTTCTTCACGTACAGCCGTGTCTCGGTAAACGGGATCGTTTCGGCGAAAATCGCACCCTCCACCGGCGCCGCAAGCTTGGAGCGCCAAAGCACCGGCCGTTTGGGGCCAGCGTTGTAACCCGCCGTAGCCAGCACTTCCGAGCCATTCAGCTTGTTCAGCACCATATTCAGGTAGTTGGTGCCCAGGACGGTATTGGTTTCAAAGTCGTTGACCGACGCCGGCGTGAAATCAGCCATGCCGATCTTCTTGGCCACCCAGCGCGCCGTAGCAGGCATCAGTTGCATCAACCCCGAAGCACCCACACTGGACCGCGCATTCATGATGAACCGCGACTCCTGCCGAATCAAGCCGTAGACCCAGGCCGGGTCCAACGAGATGTCACGAGCTGTTTTCGTGACGCGACCTTCGAATGGCGCAATGAAGCGCTGCGAGAAATCGACCTCGCTGCGTGTCAACAGTGATGTATTCACGACGCGGTCATAGATGTGCTCCTGGCGGGCCACCTCGGCGGCGGCGCGCAGCTGGCGGTCGCTCATGCCGCGAATAGCGAAGTTCCATTCCGGCACGGCTTCAGGGCGCCAGCCCAAATCGAACAGCGCAATCGCTCGCCGCAAACCAGGATTGGCACGGGCCTCGGCCATCTCAGCCGCCGACACCGGCGCCGGCGCGGCTGGCAGCGACGGTGTGCGGCCCAACTCTTCACTGGCAAGCTGCCCATAGAAATCGAAAACGGGCGCAATGGCTTCGAACTTGGCGCGGGCCGCATCATGCCGGCCCTGCGCCATCATCGCTCTCCCTGCCCAGTACATCCATACCGTTTCGGAAGCCTGGCGTTCGGACATGCGTTTAATCGCCTGCTCAACACGCTTCCAGTCTATTGTTGGCTGACGCAGTTCGGCGCGCACCTCCCAGGCGTGGTTATAGTCTGACAAGGGCGCTGTGCCCGAGCGCCGGTACCACTGCGCGGCGTCCTGCTCTACTTTCAACGCCGCAACCAGGCCAAACTGGCTCCAGACCCAGCCGATATTGTCTTTGGGCAGCGCATTGCCCCATTTGCTCTGCACATACGCCGCATTCTCGGCCCGGTTATCGCCATAAGCGAGGCGCGACAGTGCCACCGTAACCAGTTCGATATCGGCCTTGCTGCTGGGCGCGGCGCGGCCGTCCAGCCATTTGCGCGGGTTCTTCATCAGCGCGGCATACTGCACCATTTCGGCCGGGCTGAACATTACGGCTGCCATGCGCTGTGCATGCGAAGCCTTGTTGGTCTCGAGAATAGTGCGCAGCTCGAACACCATTTGGTCCCAACCGACGACCTTGCTTTCCGCCATCTGGTCCATCATGGACCAGCACTGGCTGTTGGGCTTGAAAGCGTCGAGCACCGCCTGCGCCGTAACCCGTTGGCCCGCCATATGCCTGGACAGCAACAATGAGCATGTTTCGGAAGTTGTGGCGCTGGCCACGGGAGCAAGGCTGGCGGCCAGGCGGTAATCGCCCGCGCGGGTAGCGGCAACTACCCAACTGCCCTTGATGCGCTCGGCCAGATACGTACCCGCATGCCGTGCCATGAAGTCGCGAATGCGCGCGTCTGGGACAGGCTGCGTGTCGTCGGCCAATGCACGCGACAGCGACCAGTATTCGGCATAGGCGCCAAGCACGTGGTCCGCGGCCGCCACCGGCACCAGGGCGTCGAGGCGATCCCACTGCCTGGCCTGCCTGGCTGCGCGCGCATCGACGACCGCCTGGCGCGCTTCGGGCGGCACGGCAAGCGTAACCGGCCCGGCCTGGCCACCTGCTGGCGGCACGGGCACCAATGACGCCACCTGCACGATATCGGTAGCAGGAACCGCCGCTGGCGCAACAGCCTGGGACTTGGGCGCCCCTGCGTGCGCATCGCGCGCGCCGTCTGTGCTGCCGCAGCCGGCCAATGCCAGCGCAAGCACCATACAGGCGCCCGCCCGCAGCCTGACGGCCGGGGGTACGGCGGACACATCCACGGATTTCTGATACCGTTTCTTATTGGATAACATCGTGATTCATTCCCCTGACACACTCATGACCGACAGCACTGACACACAAGCAGGCCCATTGCGCATACGCCTTAAACAACGCCGGGAGGCCCAGAACCCGACGGACCGCAGCCGGGGCGCACTACTGATACGCGGCCGACTTTTTACGTGGCTGGCCACGAACCGTACGCGCCTGCGCGAGGCAGGCCTGCCCGAACCCCGCACGATTGCTGCCTTCTGGTCTATGAAAGACGAACCCGACCTGCAACCACTGTTGCAGCAATGGGTTGAGGAAGAAGGATACCGCGTATCCCTGCCCGTCGTCACGGCCGAAAGCGCACCACTAGAGTTTCGGTTGTGGACGCCCGACGCGCCGATGCGCCTAGGCGCCTATGGTATCCAGGAACCAGCCGGCGAGCTCGCGCCGCCGCCAGACATCGTGCTGGTGCCCACCCTGGGGTATACACGCCAGGGTGACCGCGTCGGCTACGGCAAAGGTTACTACGACCGCACCCTGGCCGCCCTGAAGGCATCCGGCCAGCGCTTCGTCACCATCGGCATTGCCTGGGCCACGGGCGACCTGTCGGCCGACACCTACCAGCCCGCCCCGCATGACGTCCGGCTGGACGCCATCCTGACCGACAAGGGCTGGGCCAAGCCTGCGCCCGTACTGGGCTGAAGCACCCGGCCTGCGCGGCAGCCGCAACAGGCACCAAGCACCAAGCCACACCGAACGGCCATGCCGCGCATCCGCGGCCCTGTCGCTCAGTTCAGCCGCAAGTGCTGGCAGATGGCCAGCGTGGCCTCGGCGCTGTTGAGCGTATAAAAATGCAGACCCGGCGCGCCGCCATCCAGCAATTGCTGGCACATGCGCGTGATGAAGTCTACGCCGAAGGCCTTGATGGAGGCTTTGTCGTCGCCAAAATCAATGAGGCGCTGACGCACCCAACGCGGGATTTCGGCGCCGCACATGGTAGAAAACCGCGCCAACTGGGTGTGGTTGGTAATGGGCATGATGCCTGGCACGATAGGCACCGTTACACCTTTGGCCCGCGCCCTGTCCACAAAATCGAAGTACGCGTCGGCATTGAAGAAATACTGGGTGATGGCACTGTTGGCCCCGGCATTCACCTTGTGCACGAAATGCGCGAGATCAGCCTGCCCGCTAGCTGCCTGCGGATGGGTTTCGGGGTAGGCAGCCACTTCGATATGAAACCAATCGCCGCTGTGCTGGCGGATAAAGGCAACCAGCTCGCTCGCATAGTGCAGCTCGCCGGCATCCCCCCCCATACCCGACGGCAGATCGCCGCGCAAGGCGACCAGGCGCCGCACCCCATGCTGGCGATAGGCGTCCAGGATTTCGCCGAGTACGGCGCGTGTGGCACCGATGCACGACAGATGGGGTGCCGCATCACAACCCAGGTTTTGCATCATGCGCACTGTGTCAGCCGTGCCAGAGCGGGTAGACCCGCCGGCCCCAAACGTCACGCTTACGTACTCAGGCCGCACAGCCAGCAATTGCTTGGCTGAACGCACCAGTTTTTCCTGGGCCGCAATATCGCGCGGTGGAAAAAACTCCAGGCTGACCGTCTGTTTGCTACTCATCCTGAGAAACTCCGCACCCCGCGCAGCAGGGTGTTCAAATAATCAAGTCGTCAGCAGGCGCGAAAGCACGCCCGAGACGACGCTATAGATAAAGGCGCCCAGCAAGGCCCACCAGAAACCATTTACCTGGAACCCCTTGAGCACCGACCCCGCAAACCAGAACACCAGCGCGTTGAGCACCAGCAGGAACAGGCCCAGCGTGACAATGGTGATGGGTAGGGTGAGCAGTATCAGCACCGGCTTGACCAGCGTGTTCAGCAGGCCCAGCACCAGCGCCGCGATGAGTGCCGAGCCGAATGAGGCAACCGTGATGCCGGGCAACAGATACGCCACGATCAACAGGGCGACGGCGTTCAGGATCCAGACGAGTATCAGTTCCATAATGAAGCTCCTTCAAAACCCCGCGACGCGGGAAACAGGTTGCAGTCGGCTCGCTGCTTCGGCTGTTCGCCGACGGCACCCCACCCATGATCGGGCGGCGGGGCCGTGCGGCGCCCGAAACACCATTAATAACGGTAATGATCGGGCTTGTAGGGGCCTTGCACAGGCACGCTGATGTAATCGGCCTGCTCTGCGCTCAGCTCGGTGAGGTGCACGCCGAGTTTCTTCAGATGCAGGCGCGCGACCTTTTCATCAAGATGCTTCGGCAAGACGTATACCTGGCCCTTTTCGTAGGCCTCGCCACGTGTGAAAAGCTCGATCTGCGCGATGGTCTGGTTGGTGAACGAGGCCGACATCACGAAAGAAGGATGCCCGGTGGCGCAGCCAAGGTTCACCAAGCGGCCTTTGGCCAGCAGAATGATGCGCTTGCCATCGGGGAAGATCACATGGTCGACCTGCGGCTTGATCTCTTCCCACTTCAGGTCCTCAATGGACGCAACATCGATTTCATTGTCGAAGTGGCCGATGTTGCACAGGATCGCCTGGTCTTTCATGCGGCTCATGTGATCGCGGGTGATCACATGGTAGTTGCCTGTGGCAGTAACAAAGATATCGGCCTTATCGGCCGCCTCTTCGAGCGTGACCACGCGGTAACCTTCCATGGACGCCTGCAGCGCGCAGATGGGGTCGATTTCGGTGACCCATACCTGGGCGCGCAACGCCGCCAGCGCTTGGGCGCAGCCCTTGCCTACATCGCCAAAGCCGCACACCACAGCGATCTTGCCAGCCACCATGACGTCGGTGGCGCGCTTGATGCCGTCGACCAGCGACTCGCGGCAACCGTACAGATTGTCGAATTTGGATTTGGTGACCGAGTCGTTGACGTTGATGGCAGGGAAGGCCAACTCGCCCTTGCGCGACATCTGATAAAGGCGATGCACACCAGTGGTGGTTTCTTCAGTCACGCCCTGCACGGCCGCGAGGCGAGTGGAATACCACTTGGCGTCACGCGCCAGCGTACTCTTGATGGCCGCGAACAGCACGCGTTCTTCTTCGCTGGCGGGGTTGGCAAGCACGGAAGCATCGGCTTCGGCGCGCGCGCCCAGGTGCAGTAGCAGCGTGGCGTCGCCGCCGTCATCAAGGATCATGTTGGCGTGTTCGCCGTTGGGCCATTCGAAGATCTGGTGCGTGTACTGCCAGTAGTCTTCAAGTGTTTCACCCTTGATGGCGAACACCGGCGTGCCACTGGCCGCAATGGCGGCGGCGGCGTGATCCTGCGTGGAAAAGATATTGCACGAAGCCCAGCGCACGTCGGCGCCCAGCGCTTTCAGGGTTTCGATCAGCACCGCCGTCTGGATCGTCATGTGCAGGCTGCCGGCGATACGAGCGCCCTTGAGCGGCTGGGCCGCGGCGTATTCGTCGCGCGTGGCCATCAGGCCCGGCATTTCGGTTTCGGCAATGGCGATCTCGCGGCGGCCCCAGCCTGCCAGAGCAATATCGGCGATTTTGTAGTCGGAGAATGTGGCGTCAGCAACAGTATTCATGGCGTAGTTTTCCATAAACCTGTACTGGCCGGTTGCGCGTCACGTATGCCATGTGCTCATCCTTGCCCGTACAGGGTAACGATGAGCGCCGTTCGAAACGGTTTTACCTGAGCCTAGCGGGTGGCGGAGCATGCTTGCTGCCGAAGCCACGCCGTTGCAGCGCCCCTCAGGATGCACAGGCTAGCGCACTGTGCGTAGTCGAAGAATTGTAGCGTAAAGCCGAAACAGCCGCAGAGCGCAACATTGCAACGCCACGTTATGCAACCAAGCCCTCGCCCGGTCACCAAAAGGCCTGTTTGCGGTTACTTCTTGAGCTTGCGTCGCGGATAGCCCTGGACAGTAATGCGGGCCCAGATCTCGCGTTTTTCGGCCTCGTCGAGAAACACCCAGTTGGCCACTTCCATCGCCGTACGGCCGCAGCCGCGGCAGATGTCGTCGTACAGGGTTGAACATACCGCTACACAAGGCGAATCAGTCACCGACAGGCTGCGGGCCTCGTCGTGGGCGCGGCTGGCAGAAGCCTCCATGACACCACCCAAGGCACCACCGCCGCCCGTTCCACTCAGGGCGGAAGACGAACGGTGCACCTCTGTGATTTTCATGAATGGCTCCAGAATGCGCGGCGAAAAACAACCGCGCGCAAAAACAATGACGGGCAACCGGCCTGGGCCGGTGGAACAACACCACACAACATGATGCTACACCAACCGCATTGCCCCGCCCTGACGAAGGCTGTGTAATGGCAGGCGGGCTGCCAAGGCACCAGGCGTGGCGCGCGGTGGCCGCCGCAGGCGGTCACCGGCATTCAAGCGATCAGGCCGCCTGGCGCAGTGCCTGGATCTTGTCGGTGGCTTCCCAGCTGAACTCGGGCTCCGAACGGCCAAAGTGCCCGTAGGCCGCCGTCTTGCTGTAGATGGGGCGCAGCAGATCCAGCATATTGATAATGCCCTTCGGACGCAGGTCGAAGGTTTCGCGCACCAGGCGAGCAATCTGCTCGTCGGGGATGATGCCGGTGCCTTCGGTGTAGACCGTAATGTTGATAGGTTCGGCCACGCCGATGGCGTAGCTGACCTGCACCTGGCATTGGCGCGCCAGGCCGGCCGCCACCACATTCTTGGCCACATAGCGGGCAGCGTAGGCCGCCGAGCGATCGACCTTGGAAGGATCTTTGCCCGAAAACGCGCCGCCGCCATGCGGGCACGCGCCGCCGTAGGTGTCGACAATAATCTTGCGCCCCGTGAGGCCGCAATCGCCTTGCGGGCCGCCGATGACGAACACGCCAGTGGGATTGACCAGGAAGCGCGTCTTGGGCGTGATCAAGCCTTCGGCAAAGCTGGGCTTGATGATCTCTTCGATCACGGCTTCGCGGATATCGGCCTGCGAAACGTCGGGGGCGTGCTGGGTAGACAGCACCACCGTGTCGACCTCGGCGGGCCGGCCATTGAGATAGCGGAATGTGACTTGCGACTTGGCGTCGGGGCGCAGCCAAGGGAGACGACCGTCTTTGCGCAGCTCGCTCTGGCGCTGCACCAGGCGGTGCGCGTACCAGATGGGCGCGGGCATCAGATCGGGGGTTTCGTCGCAGGCATAGCCGAACATCAGACCTTGGTCGCCAGCGCCTTGGTTAAGCGCGTCTTCGCTGGTACGGTCTACACCTTGCGCGATGTCGGGCGACTGCTTGTCGTAGGCCACCAATACGCCGCAGCCTTTATAGTCGATGCCGTATTCGGTGTTGTCGTACCCAATGCGCTTGATGGTATCGCGCGCAACCTGGATATAGTCGACATTGGCGGTGGTGGTGATTTCACCAGCCAGCACGACCAGCCCGGTGTTGCACAATGTTTCAGCTGCAACACGCGCGTTCGGGTCTTGCGTGAAAATGGCGTCGAGAACGGCGTCGGAGATTTGATCGGCGACCTTGTCGGGGTGGCCTTCGGAGACGGATTCGGAGGTAAAGAGAAAATCGTTGTTAGTTGCCACGGCGGTAACGTCCTATGGTGCGCCGGCCCCTTGTGGAAGCGCGGCATGAGGTTGAACGAAACGCGTTGCACCTCGGACATCTGCGTAGCAGTTGGATCAGGCGCGACGCTTTAGCGGTATTTATGCCTCCCGGCTTACGCCGGGCGCCATCGCCCCGCAAGTTGTCGGTTAACTCGGCGATGAAAAGTATTTTAAGCGAAAATACCGGCGGGCATAAAATTCATGCACCGGCACCAGGGTCTGCCGGCGCAATATTGCCTTGCTGTCTTCTTCTTTTTACCGGCCCTACGCCCGCCCCGTTGCGTGGCCCCCACACTGCCAATGACGCCCAAAAACAAGGTTTTTCTGCTGCGCAAGCTTTTCCACTATCTCGGCAACTGCTCCACGCCCACCCGGTTGCGCTGGGGCCGCGCGCTGGGCTGGCTGGCGCCGCGCCTGCTGAAGTCCAGGCGCCATATCGTGCGCACCAATCTTGCCCTGTGCTTTCCCGAACTGGGCGAGCAAGCGCGCGAAGCGCTGGTTCAACGGCATTTTCATTTGCTTGCGCAATCGGTGGTTGACCGCGGCCTGTGCTGGTTCGGCACCACTGAAAGAATCCGTGCCCAAATGGAGCTGCGAGGTTTCGAGCACATGCAGCGACTGATGGCGGCCAAACAGCGCATCCTGCTGCTTGCACCCCACTTCATCGGCCTTGATGCGGCCGCCACCCGCATGACGATGGACGTGCCCGAGTCGGCCACCATCTATACCCGGCAAAGCGATGAGGCGGTCGATGATATCGTCCGCGAAGGCCGTGCACGTTTCAACGCTGTGCACCTGATCAGCCGCAAGGAAGGCGTGCGCGGCATGATCCGCCACCTGCGCAACGGCCTGCCAGTTTACTACCTGCCCGACATGGACTTCGGCCCTAAAGGCGCGGTGTTTGCGCCATTCTTTGGCGTGCCCGCCGCCACGCTGCCAACCACTGCACAGATCGCCCAGTCGTACGATGCCACTGTGCTGCCCGTAGTCAGCCACCTGGACCTGGAGACTGGCCGCTATGTCATCGAGGTCAAGCCGCCGCTTGAAGACTTCCCTGGCGAGGACACCATTGAAGCGGCCACCGCGCGCGTGAACCGCCTGATTGAAGACTGGGTGCGGGCCGATCCCGCCCAGTATTACTGGGTGCACCGGCGCTTCAAGACCAGGCCCGAGGGCGCGCCCGGCGTCTATTGAGCGCACAGACCCGCACGCCACACCCGCCGGGCCATCGCGCATGCCCACGCACCACCATGCCCGCCGCGGCAGTCAACCGCAACCGTCAGCCCCAACAAATACCGACACACGCAAATGCGGCCGAATAAGCTGGGCGCAGCCTTTCCATGTCGCCGCCCGGCTACGGACAAATCCATTGCAATGCACGATAATGGAAAAATGACTTGGAACTTCGTGAAAATGCATGGCGCCGGCAATGATTTCATCATGCTGGATGGCGTGCGGCAAAACATCGACATGACGCCCGAGCGCGCCCGCGCGCTGGCGGATCGCCATTTTGGCATCGGCGCCGACCAAATCCTGTTGGTCGAGGCCCCGCTGCACCCAGAGGCTGATTTCCGCTATCGCATTTTCAACGCCGACGGTAGCGAGGTCGAACATTGCGGCAACGGCGCGCGCTGCTTCGTCCGTTTCGTGCACGACCAGGGCCTCTCGCGCCGCAACCCGCTGCGCGCCGAAATCAGCACTGGTCTGCTCACCCTGCAAAGCGCCGCCAACGGCGAAGTCGTGGTCGATATGGGCCAGACGCGTTTCGCGCCGGCCGACCTCGCCTTTGATGCCGAGGGCCTGGCCAGCGAAACCGATGGCGAAGACACCGTATGGATCCTCCCGCTGCCGGGCCTGGGCGAAGCCCGCCTGTCGTTGGTAGCCATTTCCAACCCCCACGCTGTGCAGGTGGTCGACGACATCCACGCTGCGCCGGTCGGCAAGGTGGGGCCGCTGATCGAATCACACCCACGCTTTGCACGCCGGGTAAACGCCGGGTTCATGCAGGTAACGGGCCGTCACGACATCGCCCTGCGCGTCTACGAGCGCGGCGCCGGCGAAACCCTGGCATGCGGCACTGGAGCCTGCGCGGCCGTCGTGGCCGGCATCAGGCGCGGCCTGCTCGACAGCCCGGTGCGCGTACAAACGCGCGGCGGCCAACTTACCATCGAATGGGACGGTGCCAACCTGCGCATGAGCGGGCCAACCGCGGTGGTATTTGCCGGCGAGGTCGATCCCGATGCGCTGGTCCGCCAGGCCCGCGAGCGTGACGCCCTGCAGGCTTGATCTCAGCCACCACGCCAGGGCGCCCCTCCCCACGCAACTGACAGGATACACACCCCATGAGCGAAGATAACTTTTCCGCCCACAATATTGCCCTGTTCTTACAGGAAAACCCCAGCTTCTTCCGCGATCACGCCGATATTTTCTCCGAGCTTCGTGTACCGCATCCAAACGAAACCCGCGCCATCTCGCTGGGCGAGCGCCAGATCATGATGCTGCGCGCTCGCACCAAAGACCTGGAATGGAAGCTTTCTGGCCTGATGCAGCACGCCACAGGCAATGAGCGCATCAGCGGCACCCTGACCGACTGGTGCTGCCGCCTGCTGGCCGAAGACGCACGCCAGCAACTGCCCGGCCTCATCCTGCGCAGCCTGAGCGATATGTTCGACCTGCCCGCTGTGGCCCTGCGGCTCTGGAACCTGCCCGGCCTCGAAAATCACGAGTTCACCGAAGACGTCACAGACACCATCCGCGACTACGCCCGCAGTCTCGAAAAGCCGTATTGCGGCCCTATCGCTGGCCACGAAGCAGCTGGCTGGCTGGCTGCGCCCGCAAGCTCGATCGCCATTGTCCCGCTGCGCGCCACGCCGCAGGACTCCCCGGTAGGCCTGTTGGTGCTCGGCTCGCCAGACCCGGAGCACTTTTCGGCGGACATGGGCACCGTGTTCCTGGAGACCATAGGCCGGCTCGCCTGCGCAAGCCTTTCGCGGCTGGGCCAGCCAGGCACACCCGACGCAGCTTGAGGCCGGCGCCATGCACGCGTTGCCGGCGGCCATGGAACAGTGGCTGGCCTATCTGAAGGAAAACCGCCGCTATTCGCCGCATACGCTGGGCGGCTACCGGCAAGACTTGCACCATCTCACTGCAAACCACCCTGGCGCGGCGCTCGAAACACTGACAGAAGCACATATACGGCAAACAGTGGCACGGCTCCATGCCGGCGGCCACAAGCCGCGCAGCCTGGCGCGCGCGCTGGCAGCCTGGCGAGGGTTTTACCAGTGGTGGGCGCCGCAGGCGGGCATGAAAGCCAACCCGGTAAAAGGCGTGCGCGCCCCCAAGATACCGCGCGGCCTACCCAAGGCACTATCGGTGGAACAAGCGCAGGTATTGCTTGATCGCCCGGGCCAGCCGTTGGCGGACGACCCCATCGCACGGCGCGACCAAGCCATGTTCGAGGTCTTGTATTCAAGTGGGCTGCGGGTGGCGGAACTCGTCAGCCTCGACCGCCAACCCGTGCGCCGCGCCGGCTACGAATCGCTAAGCTGGATCCTGCTGGAAGAACGCGAAGCGGTGGTGCTGGGCAAAGGCGGCAAGACGCGCAGCGTGCCGCTGGGAGGCAAAGCCATTGTTGCCATCGAACGCTGGCTGGAAGTACGGCACCAGTTTCTGCGCGGCTACGAAGACACCGATACCGACGCTGCGTTGTTCCTGGGCGCACGAGGCAAGCGCATTAACCCGCGCGTGGTGCAGGCCCAGCTCGAGAAAATGGCCATCAAGGCGGGGTTGCCCGTGCATGTGCACCCCCATAGCCTGCGCCACAGCTTTGCCAGCCATATGCTGCAGTCGGCGCAAGACCTGCGCGCCGTGCAGGAGCTACTGGGCCACGCCAATATTTCGACCACGCAAATCTATACCCGGCTGGATTTCCAGCACCTGGCCCAGGCCTATGACCAGGCGCACCCGCGCGCCAAGAAGCGGTGAAGCGTATAAGCGCCCCAGGCTGTTCACACAGCCTGCATGATGGCAGGCCAGTGCGCCACGGCCGTGTGGCGCCGGCTCCCGCCGCGCCCCAGCCTATTTATGGTCGGGCTTAAGCACCCGGATCAGGCGGCCGGCATTCCAGCTGAACATACCCAGATAGGTGCCAGCAGGCTGACCCTCTGGTGCCAATGCGTCGGAGTACAGCGTACCGCCCACCACCGCGCCGGTTTCACGGGCGATCTGGCGCACGAGCTTGGGATTGGTAACGTTTTCGACAAAGATGCCTGCCGCCCCTTGCTTGCGCGCGAAATCGGTGACACGGGCAACATCCCTCGCGGATGGGTCGGCCTCACCCGAAACACCCACTAACGAAATGAAGCGAATGCCGTAGGCATCACCGAAGTAGCCAAAGGCATCGTGCGAGGCGATGACCGTGCGACGCGACGCGGGAATATCCGACAGCACACTCTTGATCTCGGTGTCGAGCTTCTGCATTTTTTCGATATAGATCGTGGCGCGGTTGCGGAAATAGCTTGCGTGCGCGGGATCGGCCTGCGACAGCCCATCGGCGATATTGCGCACGTACTGAATGCCGTTGGTGAGATCTTGCCACGCGTGAGGATCTATATCACCGACAGCATGGTCGTGGTGATCGTGCCCATGGCCCTTATCGTGCTCATCGTCTTTGTCATGCTCATGGCCCTTGTCATGCTCATGACCCTTGTCGTGCGCATGCGCCTTGTCGTGCGCATGGCTGTCGCCAGCTTGCGCCGCTGCGCCCGGCGCATTGTCATGACCACCATGGTTGTCGCCGAACGCAATGAAATCGTCGGCGGTCAGGCGACGCACCTTTACATCTTTGGAGGCCAGCAACTGCATGCCCTGGAACCCCGAGGCTTTGAGCAGGCGCGGCAGCCACCCTTCGAAATCCAGCCCATTGAAGACCAACACTTTGGCATTGGCCAGCGCCTTTACGTCCTTGGGCGTAGGTTCGAAGGCGTGCGCATCACCATTGGGCCCGACGATTGTCGTGACGTCGACATAATCGCCACCGACTTCGCGCACCATATCGCCCAGAATGGAAAATGTTGCAACAACCGGCATGCGCTGCCCCGCCTGCGGACCGGCTGCCCAGACTGTGCCGCTCAGGGACAGCACAACCGCACCCAGCGTAGCCAGGACATGGCGTCGGCGCACCAACGTGGTCGAAAGGTGTGTGAGGTTCATTGATTACTCCGGAAGATGGGATATTCGCTCACGACGGGCATGCGCCTTGCGCACAGCTTGGAGCAGACCTCCGTAGGGACCGATACAGACTGATAATAAATAGATGCATCCTGCCGCCAGAATGATGGCGGGAGAAGCCGGCACATTGGCGTAGTACGAGCACAGTAGACCGGCATAGGACGACACGGCGCCAAGTGCCGCCGCCAGCACCATCTGCCGACCGACGGTACCCACCCAGAAGCGCGCCGCCGTGGCGGGCAGCATCATGATACCGACCACCATGAGCGTGCCCAGCACCTGGAAGCCCGCCACCATCGTGAGCACCAGCAGCGCCAGGAACCCCATGTGGATGAGCGAACCGGTGCCCCCCTGGCTGCGCATGAACTGAGGATCCAGACATTCGACCACCAGCGGCCGGAAGATAAGTGCCAGACTGCCCAGCGTAATGCTGGACACAACGGTGACCAGCATCAGTGCGGCGTCGTCCAGCCCCAGTACCGTACCGAACAGCACATGGATGAGATCCATATTGGAGCCGCGCAGCGACACCAGAAGCACGCCCAGGCCCAGCGACACCAGATAGAATGAGGCAAAGCTGGCGTCTTCGCGTTGCGGCGTGAGGCGCGCCACGGCCCCTGCCAGCAGCGCCACCAACAGCCCCGTTACCACACCGCCGATGGTCATGGCGCTGAGCGACAGCCCCGCAGTAAGGAAGCCCACCGCCACACCCGGCAAAATGGCATGCGCCATGGCGTCGCCCACCAGGCTGAGCCGCCGCAGCACCAGGAACACACCCAGCGGGCCCGCCGCGAAGGCGAGCGCAAATGCACCCGCCAGCGCACGGCGCATGAAGCTGTATTCGATGAACGGCCCCGCGAGCCAATGCCAAAGGTCGGCGATCACAGGTAGTCCCCGGCGCAGAGGTGGCGCGCCAAGTGCAGGTTTTCAAGCGTAAGTACGTGGCCTGTAGGCCCCCAGGCAACCGCTTGACCAGCCATCAGCAATGCTTGCGGGAAATGGGCGCGCACGAAATCGAGATCGTGCAGCACGGCGATAACTGTACGGCCTTCGTTGTGCCAACGGTGCATCAGCGCCATGAGATCTTCGGTGGTGGCGCGATCAACCGCGGCAAAGGGCTCATCGAGCAGCAATACATCGGCCTCATGCATCATGAGCCGCGCAAACAATGCACGCTGCAACTGCCCGCCCGACAGCGTGCCAATAATGCGTCGGCCGAAATCAGCCAGCCCGACCACACGCAACGCAGACTGGACGCGATCATGCTCGGCCGCGCCGAAACCACGCCAGGCGCCCACGCGCCGCCAGGCGCCCGTGGCCACAAGATCATAGACCGTTATGGGAAAGCCGCGATCGATTTCGGCAGCCTGCGGCAGGCAGGCCAGGCGCGAACCGTCGCCATCGGCCACTCGGATATGCCCACGCAAGGGACTGACCTGGCCCGTGATACCTTTGAGCAGGGTGGACTTGCCCGCCCCATTGGGGCCGACGACGGCGGTGAGCGAGCCGCGCAAGAAAGCGCCGGTGACGTCGCGCACCGCGATACGATCACGCCAACCGATGGACACCTGGTCGAGCGAAATAACGACATCTGGGCCCGGCACCGACCGCGGCGCTGCCTGGGAACCTTGGCCAGGCACCCTGCCAGCACCCGACGCCGCCTGGGTGGACAGCGACGTATGAGCGAGGCCTGTGGCCGCCATGTCGCTTACCACCAGCCCAAGCCCCAGCCGGCCAGCAGCCACAGGAACAGCACCGCTGGCAGCACCCGAGCCAAGCGCTGCCAGCCCGATGCGAGCAGGGCTGAACCATGATAGGCACTCGAAACATTGGGGCCCGGTGAGCGGAAGCAAGACATGGAAGCCTGGGAACATTTTTAGATCATCAGAGCCTGTTATGTTATAACATTGATGAATTCTTTGCAGAACGGCGGCATCTTCCTGCAATCTGGACGATGCCGCTTGAATCCAGAGCGCAGCCATGCCGCACAAACAATCACGCCCGCCCGCCACCGTTGCCACGCAACTGCATACCGCCGAGGCGCTGTGCAGCGAACGGGGCAAACGGCTTACACCCATCCGCCGCAAGGTGCTCGAGATCCTGCTGGCCCAGCGCCGCAGCGTCAAGGCCTACGAACTGCTCGACATGATCCGTGCCGTGCAGCCTGGCGCAGCGCCGCCCACCGTCTATCGCGCACTCGACTTTCTCGTCGAAGAAGGCCTGGTGCACAGGCTCGATGCCATCAACGCCTGGACGGCCTGCCTCGATGCCGCCGGCACGCCGCACGATCTGCTTGTGGTCTGTACGCGCTGCGGCGCCGTGGCCGAGCTGAGCGATCCATCGCTCAACCGCCAGCTCGCCGAGCGCGTCGCCGCCGCCGGTTTTGCCCTTTCGGGCCACGAAACCGAGCTGCGCGGGCTGTGCGCCCAGTGCCACCGCGAGGCCCCTGAAGCAGGGCATTGCCACTAACGCCCCAGCCTCCGAAACTGGCACAAATCCATGACAAAATCGTTTCATCACAATAATTTGCCCTAAAAGGCATGCTGTGATGTAATCGCAGGTTGAAGTTTTTTGCGCGGTACCTTCCTGCATTGCCTCCGGCGCTGTACCTGGCGCAATGCATGGCACGCACCGCGCCATGCGAGGCAAGCAATGAACGCCGCAAATGTTGGCAAAATGGTGCCGGTCACCATACTCACCGGTTTTCTGGGGGCGGGCAAAACCACCCTGCTCAAGCGTATCCTGTCCGAGTATCACGGCCGCCGCATCGCCGTCATCGAAAACGAGTTCGGGCCCGAAAGCATCGACAATGATCTTCTGGTCCAGGACAGCGACGAAGAAATCATCGAACTGAGCAACGGTTGCGTGTGCTGCACCGTGCGCGGCGACCTCATGCGCACACTGAACGAGCTGCGCGTCAAACGTGAGGCGGGCCAGCTCAACTTCGAGCGCGTCATCATCGAGACCACCGGCATGGCCAACCCCGGCCCGGTCTGCCAAACCTTCTTCATGGATGACGAAATCGCCGAATACTACCGGCTCGATGCCGTCATCACCATTGTCGATGCCAAGCACGGCATGGAAACACTCGACAAGCAGGAAGAAGCCCAGAAACAGGTGGGCTTTGCTGACCGCATTCTCATTTCCAAGAAGGATCTGGTCAACGAGGCCGATTACGCCACCCTGCGCGCGCGCCTGCTGCACATCAACCCACGCGCCTCGATCGAATCCGTCAACTTCGGTGAAACCGACATCAGCAAATTGCTCGATGTCAGCGGTTTCAACCTGAACAGCATTCTTGATATCGACCCTGAGTTCCTGGCCAACGAGCACCCCGACGCCGCCCACGACCATGATCACGACCATGACCACGATCATGATCACGAAGGCGAATGCGGTCCGGCGTGCGGCCACGATCATCACCACCATCATGCGCACCACGACGACCAGATCGGCGCGTTCGTGTTCCGCTCCAACAAAGCGTTCGACCCCGAGCGGCTCGAGGAATTCCTGGGCGGCATCGTCCAGGTATACGGGCCCGACCTGCTACGCTACAAGGGTATCCTGTACCTGAAGGGGATCAACCGCCGCATGCTGTTCCAGGGCGTACACATGCTGATGGGCGCAGAACCTGGAAAACCATGGTTATCCAGTGAAAAGCCTAATACCAAGATGGTATTCATAGGCCGTAAACTCCCCCAGGAAATTTTCACCCGGGGGCTGGAACAATGCTTGGTCTGATGACGAAACGCGCACTGGCGCTACGTTAGCAGTATTCTGGTTCCCAAGTACCAACACTACAACAAGAGGACACAATCATGGCTAGCAAATCAGCCGCCGCAAAGGCTCAGGGTCAGTTGCTGACTGAAGAGGAACTGCTGGCAATGCCTGAAGCCGATTACATGAATGCGGACCAGCTTGCATTCTTTCGCAATCGCTTGAAAGAGCTCGAGCAGGAGATCCTCAATAACGCAGATGCCACGACAGAAAATCTGCGTGAGACCCAATTCGTGCCCGATCCCGCCGACCGCGCGACGATCGAGGAAGAGCACGCGCTGGAACTTCGCACCCGCGACCGTGAGCGCAAGCTGCTCAAAAAGGTGCAGCAGTCCATTTCGCGGATCGATACGGGCGAATACGGCTGGTGCGAAGAAACCGGCGAGCCCATCGGCATCCCACGCCTTCTTGCCCGCCCCACGGCCACATTGTCGCTCGAAGCGCAAGAGCGCCGTGAAATGCGCCAGAAGCTGTACGGCGACTGATCCGGCCCGAGGCACGCCGTGCAAGCCGTATACAGCGCGCGCCACACCGCGACCCGCGGGGGGTCGAGGTGGCGCTGTGCGTGGTGCGCATCGCACATGCCGGGTGTGTTACGCCATTGATGCCCACCGCGGCGGCCGTGGCGCCGCCCAAAGTCTTGACAAGGCCCTGCACGGGCCTTTTTTGTTGGCACTGCGTCCATGGCTTGGCCGCGCACCACGAAGCGCGCTGCTCGCCCGCATCAGCAGGTATGGGACGATGCCACAATCACTTCGTACTAAAGTGCGTTCTGCCTGCCCTTGAATTTTCCGGCGCCGCCCCCATCTCTGTCCTTCAACAGGAAGATTCCATGGAACAATTTCACGCCACCACTATTGTCTCCGTGCGCCGCGGCAACGAGGTCGCATTGGGCGGAGACGGCCAGGTCACCCTGGGCAATATCGTGATCAAGGGCACCGCCCGCAAGATTCGCCGCCTGTACAACGACCGCGTGCTGGCCGGCTTTGCCGGTGCAACAGCCGACGCGTTCACGCTGCAGGAACGCTTCGAGGCCAAGCTCGAGAAGCACCAAGGCAACCTGATGCGCGCTGCGGTCGAGCTCACCAAAGACTGGCGCACCGACCGCATGCTGCGCCGCCTCGAGGCCATGCTCATCGTCGCTGACAGCGCACACACCCTTGTGCTCACCGGCAACGGCGATGTGCTCGAACCCGAACACGGCCTGGCCGCGATCGGTTCGGGCGGCGCCTATGCGCAGGCGGCCGCGCTGGCCCTGCTGCACAATACCGATCTCGCGCCCGCCGAGATCGTCAAGAAGTCGCTCGAGATTGCCGGCGACCTCTGCATCTACACCAACCAGAACCATCTCATCGAAATCCTGTAAGCGCCGCCGCGCAGGCAGGCCGCGCTTTGGCTTTCAGGCACACACTCTCAGGTACATCATCCTTATGTCAGCCACCACTATGACGCCCGGGGAGATCGTCTCCGAGCTGGACAAAAACATTGTGGGCCAGGACCGCGCCAAGCGTTCCGTGGCCGTGGCGCTTCGCAACCGCTGGCGCCGTCAGCAGGTGGCAGAGCCCCTGCGCCACGAAATCGTGCCCAAGAACATCCTCATGATCGGCCCCACCGGCGTGGGCAAGACAGAAATCGCCCGCCGCCTGGCCAAACTGGCCAATGCACCGTTCATCAAGGTCGAGGCGACCAAGTTCACTGAAGTGGGCTATGTGGGCCGAGACGTAGACACCATCATCCGCGACCTCGTCGACGTGTCGGTCAAGCAGACGCGCGACGTTGAAATGCGCCGCGTACGCACACAGGCAGAAGACGCCGCGGAAGACCGCATCCTGGACGTGCTGATACCTCCGCCCCGCAACGCGCAGGGCGAACCCGACCGCGAAGAAAACAACGCGCGCCAGGTATTTCGCAAGCGGCTGCGCGAAGGCCAGCTCGACAACACCCAGATCGAGATCGAAGTCGCGCAGGCTGCGCCCCAAATGGAAATCATGGCGCCGCCCGGCATGGAAGAAATGACCGAACAGCTGCGCGGCATGTTCGCGGGCCTGGGGCGCGACAAGAAAAAAGCCAAGAAGATGTCGGTGAAGGAGGCCTTCAAGCTGCTCATCGAAGAAGAAGCCAGCCGTCGCATCAACGAAGAAGACCTGCGCACTGCGGCGGTAACCAACGCCGAGCAAAATGGTATCGTGTTCCTGGATGAAATCGACAAAATCGCCACCCGCCAGGAGCATTCCGGCGGCGACGTATCGCGCCAGGGGGTTCAGCGCGACCTGCTTCCGCTGGTCGAAGGCACCACGGTCAACACCAAGTATGGGGTGGTCAAGACAGACCACATTCTGTTCATCGCATCCGGCGCATTCCATCTTTCGCGCCCATCCGATCTGATCCCCGAGCTACAGGGCCGCTTCCCCATCCGCGTCGAGCTCGACTCCCTCAGCGCTGACGACTTCGTGCGCATCCTGTGCGAAACCGATGCCTCGCTCACCAAACAATACAGCGCCCTGATGGCCACCGAAGATGTCACGCTCGACTTCACGCAAGAAGGCATCAAGCGCCTGGCCGAGTTGGCTTTCAATGTGAACGAACGCACCGAAAACATCGGCGCGCGGCGGCTATACACGGTCATGGAAAAGCTGTTGGAAGACCTGTCGTTCGACGCCACAGCCAATAGCGGCACAACCATTACCATCGACGCCGCGTACGTCAACGACAAGCTGGGCGAAGCGGCTGCCAGCGAAGACTTGGCGCGGTACGTGCTGTAAACCGCACAAGCGGGGATCGCCCCTCCCCGTTTGTGCGCGGGCCGGTAGGCTGCATCCATCCCGCCAGATTGTTAAATTGCGGCCCGGGCCTAGATTGAATGCCATGCCCGGTATTGCCTACGCCCCGCTATTTTGAAATCGCGGTGATCACGTACTGGTTGTTCTCACGCTTGGCGGTGAAGGTTACTTTGTCGCCAGGATTAATGTGGGCGAGCAAGGCGGGGTCACAGCGATAGACCAGCGTCATGGCGGGAAGGTCCAGATCGGAGATGGCGCCATGCTTGATCGTTACTTTGCCTGCGGCGGCGTCGATACGACGTACCTCGCCGCTGGCGGTGGCCTGCTGTGCAACCGCCTGCACCGAATAGAACGAAGTGATCGCCAGTGCGGCGGCCAGCATCTGCATAGTGCGGTCATTCAACATAGACATACATTACACTCCTTAGTACCTTCAGCATAACGCCGAATGGCGCAGAAGGCCTATTACAGAATATTTGCAGAGGTTCCGCATCATGGCAACACGGCTTTCCGTCATCGCGACGCGCACGGGCGACAAGGGCACCACTGGGCTGGGCGATGGCAGCCGCATCGACAAAGACGCGCCGCGAATTGCGGCGCTGGGCGATGTGGATGAGCTGAACAGCATGATCGGGCTTTGGCGTGCGGAAACGCTGCCGCCGGATATCGACGCGCTGCTGGGCAATATCCAGCACCATTTGTTCGACATGGGCGCCGAACTCTGCATCCCTGGGCATACTGCCCTGAAGACAGACCATGTGCTATCGCTGGACAACGCGCTGGCGCATTACAACGCCGAACTCGGAAAACTGCAGGAATTCATCCTCCCCGG
This sequence comes from Paracandidimonas lactea, assembly GCF_021653995.1. Taxonomy (NCBI): domain Bacteria; kingdom Pseudomonadati; phylum Pseudomonadota; class Betaproteobacteria; order Burkholderiales; family Alcaligenaceae; genus Paracandidimonas; species Paracandidimonas lactea. The sequence goes on along the minus strand of NZ_JAJJOZ010000003.1, from coordinate 303,266 downwards.
CGGCACACGGGCGGCGGCAATCGCACATCTGGCGCGCACCGTCTGCCGGCGGGCCGAACGCACAGTGATCACACTGGGCCGAAGCGAACCAGTGGGTGAGGTGGTTCGCCAGTACCTGAACCGCCTGTCCGACCTGTGCTTCGTACTGGCCCGCGCGCTGAACCGCGCCGCTGGTCGCTCCGACGTCCTCTGGGACCATTGAACGCCGGCCTTGGGGCGATCACCCCGTGCCTGTCGTGCAACCGGGGCCGCAGCGCCGCCAGGCATTGCCAGGCAAGCCGCGGGGCTGGATGGTGACAGCCAGCTCGTGAGCTGGCGCGGACGCTCAGCGCTCGTCGTGCGAGTGGATCTGCAGCGCTTCCAGGAAGCGCGAGACCATATTGTAGGTAGCGATGGTGGCAGTAAGCTCGACAAGCTGACGCGGGGCGAAATGTTCGCGCACGGCGTCAAATACCTCATCCGCCACCTGAATGTTGCGCGTCATGGCGTCCGTATAGGCCAGCACAGCGCGCTCGACGGGGCTGAACAGTGTTGAGGGCTCCCAATCGTCAAGGGCATCGAGCTGCGCTTGCGTCATGCCCTCTTTGAGGGCGATGGGCGCGTGCTGATCGGCCTCGTAGGGCGCGCCATTGAGCAGGGCGATGCGCATGATGACCATTTCCCGCAGGCTGCCGGACAGCGACGTATTGTGGCGAATGCCTGTGAGGTGATTGAGCCAGCCCCGTGCGACGGGCGGGCTTTGCAGCAGCATCTGGTACAGGTGCAGCACACTGCCGCGCTCGGCGACGATCTGTTCGACGAGAGGGCTGACTTCGGGATCTTTCAGATCCGCGTAGGGGATACGGGCCATCAGAGATTATTCCTTAGAGCGTAGAGTGTTGATGTGCTGAAAACAGCCAGGCAAATGCGCAGTGCAGCGCCGGGCATTGCCGCTCGCCGCGCCACGAACAGCCAGGCGCGATGCCCACCCGTGCGGCCATTGCTGCAAACGCAACACAGGCAAGGCGTATATCGGCACTGGCACGCCTGTGCCTTAGCAATGGCAGCGAGGCGGCAGCAGCGGCCGCTATGATTGTGGCACAGCCTGGGCCGGCATGACTTGCCGCACGCTTTGCACAAAACGGGCAACGATTTCGGTAATATCGGCCGGCGTGCAAATGAAGGGCGGCGCAAGCAGCGCATGATTGCCGCGCACGCCATCTATGGTGCCCCCCATGGGGTACATCATCAGGCCGTTCTTCATGCCCTGTTTCTTGAGCACAGCATGTATCTGCATGGCAGGGTCGAGCGGTGCCTTGCTAGCCTTGTCGGCCACGAACTCAACGCCCACGAACAACCCTCGGCCACGCACATCGCCCACATTGGGGTGATCGGCCAGTGCGACGCGCAATTCACTGCGTAATTGTTCGCCGCGCGCGCGGACGTTTTCAAGCAGGCGGTCGCGTTCAATCACCTGCTGCACGGCCAGGGCCGCGGCACAAGCGGTGGCATGACCCATGTAGGTGTGGCCGTGCTGGAAGAAGCCGCTGCCGTTGACGATGGTGTTGTAGATGCGGCTGCTGGCCACCATGGCGCCAATGGGCTGGTAACCCGCCCCCAGGCCCTTGGCGATGGCAATGATGTCGGGCACCACGCCGTCTTCTGCGCAGGCGAACAGGTGACCGGTGCGGCCCATGCCCGACATGACCTCGTCCAGGATCAGCAGCACGCCGTGGCGGTCGCAGACTTCGCGTATGCGCTGCAGATAGCCACCCACCGGCGCCAGGGCGCCCGCTGTGGCGCCAACCACGGTTTCGGCCACAAAGGCGGCAACGTTCTCGGCGCCTAGTTCAACGATTTTGGCGTCGAGCTCATCAGCCAGGCGCTGCGCATAGTGCTCGGCGGTTTCGCCATCACGCTGGTCACGGTAGGGATAGCAGGGCGACACATGATGCGCCGGCACCAGCAGCGGCAAAAACTGCTTGCGGCGCCATTCGTTGCCGCCGATGGCCAGCGCACCCAGAGTGTTGCCATGGTAGCTTTGCCGGCGCGCAATAAAGTGGCGGCGGCTGGGCTGGCCTACTTCGACAAAGTACTGCCGCGCCAGCTTGAGCGACGCCTCGACAGCCTCGGAACCGCCCGACACAAAATAAATGTGATTCAGGTCACCCGGTGCACGCGCAGCGAGGAAATCGGCCAAGTCTTCGCACACCTGGGTGGTAAAGAAGGAAGAATGCGCATAGGCGATCTCATCGACCTGCTTTTTGATCGCGGCGATGACATCGGGATGGCCATGCCCAAGGCAGGAGACGGCGGCGCCCCCCGACGCATCGATATACCCCTTGCCGTTCTGGTCAAACAGCTGGATACCCTCGCCGCGCACGGCAACGTCGAGGTGAGATTTGGGATTACGGTGAAATACGTGTGACATGGCTGCCCGCCTATTCAACAAATGTTCCATTCATAATATACTTCTCAACAAATAAATCAATCGGCCGGCGGCCGCCGCTGTGGTTTATGCAACACTCGGGGCTACGCGCGCAGCGCAGGCCGGGCAAGGCCGCCAACCTGGAACGTGCGCGGTGATAATAAGAACCGGCGAGCACTACACGCCATGCAGACACGGCATATAGACATGCCTTATAGAAACGCGATACCGACACGCCACCCGCACACGCTGATGACCCCCACCTCAAGAACGCGATGCATGATATGAATTCGCCCTCATCACCCGACACGGCGCCGCGCACCCTGCAGGCACTGACCGCACGGCTGCAGCGCGAGTTTTCGGCCATGACACCCCAGTTTCAGGTGAGCGCACGCTATCTGCTGGATTTCCCGGCCGAAATACCGCTTGCATCAATGCGCAAGATCGCCACGCAGGCCGGCGTGCAGCCGGCCACACTGGTACGATTGGCGCAGTCCTTGGGGTATGAGGGGTGGGACGGGCTCAAACGCGTCTACGTACAATCACTTCAGGCCATTCCTAAGCGCTATGCCGCGCAAGCGCGCAAGCTCGTCCGCCAGCCCAGCGCGCCTGACGCGCTGGCGCGGTCAGTGGCCATGCAGGCCGACAATCTGCGCCTGCTCGAACACCTGAACGACGGCCGCATGGCCGAAGCCGTGGGCTTGCTTGCGCAGGCGCGGCACGTGCATATCGCCGGCTTCCGGGCATCGTTCGCACCTGCCTTCACCTTCCAATACCTGTACCGGTTGTTCCGGCCCACGGTTTCCTTGCTGCGCGGCGATGCGGGCACACTGGAAATGGAACTGCGCGCCGTTAGCAAGGCCGACGCGGTCGCCGTGATCGGGTTTGCACCTTACTCCCGCGAATCGCTGAGGGTGGTGCAAGCGGCCCGCAAAGCCGACGCCCGCGTACTGGCGATCTGCGACAGCCTTGTAGCACCAATTGCGCTGGACGCCGATTGTGTACTGGTGTTTTCCACTGAAACTTCATCGTTCTTCCCGTCCAGCGCACCGGCGCTGGCACTGGTGGAGATCCTGATCGAACACCTGCTGGCCCGTGCGGGCCCGGCCGCTGTGCAAGGCCTGCAGCGCGCGGAAGCGGAGCTTCACGAAACCGGCGCCTATCTGGCGCCATAACGGCAGTCATGGGCTGCCGTTATGGGCTGCAATCATGTCTAGGGGATATTTCGGTTTCCCATCCGGCATAAAAAGCCGCACAATAGAAGACCGGCCTTTGCGTCACCACTGAATCACGCATTATGCTCTCTCTCCTTCATCTCTCGGGCAGCCCCTACAGCATTGGCAAGGCGCTGGGCGAATTCGGCGCCCCGATCGCACACGAATACCTGGTCACCTCACCGTCCTGGGCCAGCGTCATGCAGTGGCGCGGCAGTGATGCGGCCCGCACCATGCGCAAACTGGTGCAACAGCGTTTTCCACGCATTCACGAAGAACTGCAGGGCTTGGCCGATGGCCTGAAACTCGATGCCGACGATGTATTCCTATGGAATTGCCGCGGCGACATCTGGGCGATGTCACCCGATGGCTGTACAACGGTGCAATTGCCGTCGGCCAACGGCCCGCGCATTGCGCACAACGAAGACGGTGACCCGCGCTTTCGCAACCACTGCGGCTTGGCCATTGTGGCGCCCGACAACGGCGCAAATTTCGCCTCCTTCGTCTACCCGGCGTCCATCCCCGGCCATACCTTCGCTGTCACGCGCAGCGGGCTGGCCATGACGGTCAACAACCTTCGCGCACGGCAGGTAAGTGCCGGCGTGCCACGGATGGTACTCACACGTGCCATACTCAATCTGGCTACGCTCGAAGAAGCAGCTGCGCTGCTCAACGATGCACCACGCGCGGGCGGCTTCCATCTCAGCCTGGCCCAGCGCGGTCGTACCGCGCTGTACAGTGTCGAGTTCACGGCACGGGGCGTGTCAGTCGTCGATATCCAGCAGCCTGCGCTGCATGCCAATCACATCATTCATGCAAGCATCCGCGACCTGCCACAGGTCATCACTGATTCGTCGGCGCACAGGCAGGCGCGCGGCGAGGCCCTGCTGGCGGCCTCGGCAGACATCAACCCGCTGGCCATATTGGCAGACCAGGGCGATGCCGAGCTACCCATCTACCGCAACGCACCCAACGATCCCGATGACGAAAACACCATGGCAACGGCCGACATCCACATCGAGGCCGACCACATCCGCTGGCAGGTGTACGACCGCCCTGGGCAGGCGCCGTTGTACAGCCTGATCGATGCGGAAGAAGCCTGAGCGGCGTGCACCGTCTACATCACTGAACGCACAAAGTCCGCAACCTGCACGGTCAGCTCCGAGATATCGCGTTGCAGGTTCTCGAAGTTTTCTGATTTTTCGTAAGTGGCCTCATCCATGTACAGGGCGCGATTCACCTCAATCTGAAGGCTGTGCCGATTGTGTGCCGGCCGGCCCAGCTGAGCGATCAACGCCACGCCCTTGAAGGGATCATTTCGCGCAACTGAGTAACCGCGATTCTTCAGGAAATCCTCGATTACACCGACCAGCGTGGGGTCGCAGGTGGTGCCGTCGCGGTCGCCCAGCACGAAATCGGACAGTGTCTTGTCGGTATCGATGTCGAGCAGTTCATAAGAGTCTGAGGGCATCGAGTGCAGGTTGAGATGCCACACTACGCCAAATCGCTCGTGCGCGGTATCGAGCTGGCGGCGCAGAGCCTCGTGGTAAGGAGCGTAATAGGTGCCGATGCGGTTCTCAATCTCGGCCACCCATAGCTTGCGATCATAGATGGCCTCGTTGCGCGCCGAACTCCACAGCAGGCCGTGCCCCATGCGCGACTTTTCCGTAGGGCGCAACGGCATCGGCCAGGGTTCGGCCAGCATATTCGGGTCAATATCGTCGACCTCGCGGTTCGGATCGATATACGTGCGCGGAAAGTTGGCCGCCAGCAGTGTGCCCCCCACTGATGGCACCGCCTGCCACAACTCCTCCACAAAAGTGTCTTCCCCCGAGCGCAGCAGGGCCATAGCGAGCGCGGGCTGAAAATCCGCCGGATACTGCGTGCCGCTGTGGGGCGAATCGCACACCAGCGGAATGGTGCTTCGGGAAGGATAGCTGAGCGTATAGGGCGCGAATTCATCGTCTGCGAATTTCATGATGGAACCTCGTCGAAGTAGCCAGCGGAAGCTGCTTTGCCGCCGGCCTGGGCCAATGCATCCAATGAAACAACACGGTCATCCAAATGGCAGGCGCTGACATGACTCGACGGGCCGCCAATTTCGCGCAGCAAGGGGCGTTCCACCTTGCAGCGCGGCATGGCATGCGGGCAGCGTGGATGAAACGGACAGCCCGGCGGCGGGTGCAGCGGCGAGGGCAATTCGCCCTTGATGGGGTCGAATCGGCGCCTGTCGGTACGCAACGAAGGCAGCTCCTTGAGAAGCGCGTGGGTATACGGGTGGTGCGCGGCGTTGAAAATGGTGCTGGTATCGGCCATTTCAACGATGCGCCCCAAATACATGATAGCGACACGATCGGAGATATGGCTGACGACCCCCAGATTGTGGCTGATGAAGAAGTAAGCCAGCGTGTATTCTTCGCGCAGTGACATGAACAAGTTAAGCACCTGGGCCTGGATGGACACATCCAGCGCAGCCACCGCCTCATCGCACACAATCACCGACGGGTTCAGCGCCAAGGCGCGCGCCACGCCAATGCGCTGGCGCTGGCCGCCCGAAAACTGATGCGGGTAGCGGAAGCGATAGGCGGGGTCCAGGCCTACCTTGCGCATCAACTGCGCTACATAAGCCTCCTTCTCGCGACGCGGCACGATGCGGTGTACGACCGGCGCTTCGCCGATGATATCGATGACCCGCATGCGGGGGTTCAGCGATGAATACGGATCCTGGAAGATCATCTGCACATCCAGTTCGTAGCGCCGCCGCTCGGCGTTGGTCATCGCGGGCAGCGGTGTTCCCTTGTAGCGGATCTCACCGCCAGTGGGCGGCAAAATGCCACTGAGCATTCGGCCCAACGTGGATTTCCCGCATCCCGACTCACCCACGATGCCAATCACTTCGCCCGACATGATCGCTAAATCCACACCTGCCACCGCGCGCACCACCGGCGCTTCGCCGCCCCCGTGCAAGATGCGACCCACCCGGGCGACAAGGTCGGCTGGCTGCTCATAATCGCGACGCACATCGTGCAGGCTCAGGATGGGCGTGATCGTTGATTCGCCCGTGTCGGTGCCCACCGACACAACGCGGTTCGACACAGCATGACTCATTGCCTTACCCCTTCGTGCCAGCAGCGCACCCAATGACCATCCCGCTTCGCCCTGGCCTGCAGCCCACTATCGTGATTCGCCTCTCGCGGCAAAACAGTGGCGACATGTCCTCCCGTCCCTCGTACCACCGCAGCCGTGTCGCGCCCACTGTCGGTTAAGACATCGCTGGCGGTCAGCGTCAATTGCGGCGTTTGCTCGCACTGCGGCGTCGCCCGATAACATCGCGCGCGAAACGGACAGCCTGCCGGCAGGTTCAGCAGTGACGGCGTGGCGCCAGGGATCTGAAACAGCGGACGACCACGCGTCTCGATCGAGGGAATCGAGGCGATCAAACCATGGGTATAGGGATGGCGCGCCGCCCCAACGATCTCAGCGGTGAGGCCTGTTTCGACAATACGCCCGGCATACATTACTGCCAGCCTGTCGGCCAGCCCCGATACAATGGCAAGATCGTGCGTGATCCAGATCAGGGCCGTACCCGACTCGCGGCACAGCTTTTGCACCTCGTACAGGATCTGGCCCTGTATTGTCACATCCAGCGCAGTGGTGGGCTCGTCGGCAATGATCAGCCGCGGCTGATTCAGCAGCGCAATTGCAATGGCCACGCGCTGCCGCATGCCACCCGACAAATGGTGCGGGTACACCAATAGCCGTTCCGCCGGCGACGGGATGCCCACCATGCCCAGCACCTCGACCGCACGCGCCCGCGCCGCCTTGGTCGATACACGATGATGCGCGCGCACTGCCTCGATCATCTGCGTGTCCACGCGCAGCGTCGGGTTCAGAGTCATCATCGGATCCTGGAAAATCATCGCGATCTCTTCACCGCGCAACCGCCGGTACTGTTCGTCCGACAGTGTGAGCAGATCATGGCCGTTGAAACGCATGTGCGCCGCCTCGATGCGGCCAGGGGCATCAACCAGCCGCATGAGCGAAAAGCCCGTAATGCTCTTGCCGGAGCCCGACTCGCCCACCAGCCCCAATATCTCCCCCTGCCGTAGTTGCAGATCGACGCCATCGACAGCCTTGACCACACCATCGCGCGTATGGAACCAGGTCTTCAGGCCTCGAACGTCGAGCAGAAGGTCAGCCGCCATGCCTGGCCTCCGCCGCGTCGCCACCGCGCCCGACACGAGGCGCTGCACGCAGCGGAGCGTTGGCAATAAACGTTGTAGGGGCGTTGGTCACCATGGCCTCATACCTCGTTGCGCGGGTTCAGGATGTCGCGCAGGTGATCGCCCGCGAGGTTGATAGCGATCACCACCAGCGCCAGCGCCAAGCCAGGAAAAAAGGATATCCAGTAATCGCCCGACATCATGAACTCGAAGCCGTTCGAAATCAGCATGCCGAGCGATGGCTGCGTAACCGGCACACCGACACCTAGAAACGATAAGGTCGCTTCGAGCGCAATCGCATGGGCGAGGTCAATGGTGGCGATCACCATCAACGGCGGTACGCAATTGGGAAACACATGGCGCCACAGAATGCGGTGCCATGGCAGCGACATGCAGCGGGCGGCCTCAACATATTCGCGGTTGCGCTCCACAATGGCGGCCCCGCGCGCTGCGCGGGCAAAATACGCCCACTGCACGGCGATCAGCGCGTAAATCACCTTGTCCACCCCCTTGCCGAGTATGGATAGCAGCACCAGCGCCACCAGTATGGACGGAAAGGAAAGCTGGATATCGACGATGCGCATAATGACCGCATCGATGCGCCCGCCGAAATAGGCCGACACCAGGCCCGCAATGGCACCAATGACGAAGGCAGCGGACACTGACAGCAGGCCCACCATCATGCTGATACGCAAGCCATACAGTATGGCCGACAACACATCGCGCGCCTGACCGTCGGTGCCCAGCCAGTAAGTCAGGCTCCCATCCATATTTGTGCTGCCCGGCGGTTGCTTGGCATCGAAGATATCCAGGGTAGCGATATCGTAGGGGTTCTGGGGCGCGATCCAGGGCGCAAACAACGCCAGCACCATGAACACCACCAACAGCACCAGCCCGAACATGGCCAACTTGCTGGCTGCGAACTGCGCCATGAACACGCGCCACTGGCTTTCGTGGGGCGGCACGTGGGTGTCTTCGCTCAACGCTGCCATCACCCGCCTCCCAGCCGCACGCGCGGATCCAGAATGGTGTATGCGATATCGACGGCAAGATTGAGAAACGCCAGGAACACAACCGTCAACATCAAATAAGCGACCACCACCGGCCGGTCGAGCGTGATGATCGAATCGATCAGCAGCTTGCCCATACCGGGCCAGGAAAAAATCGTTTCCGTCACCACTGCAAACGCGAAGACCTGGCCGTACTCCAGCCCGCCTATCGTCACAATGGGAATCATGATGTTCTTGAGCAGATGCACACCCAGTACACGCCGCTCACGCAGACCTTTGGCGCGGGCGAACTTGATGTAATCCTGCGGCAGACATTCGCGCGCCGCCGCACGCGTGACGCGGATGATGAGCGCGCACTTGGCCACCGCGATGGTGCTCGCGGGCAGGATCAAATTCTGGAGGCCCTCCCAACTGAAAACGCTCAGTTCAATCGGGCCAAACTGCTCTACCGGCCCGCGCCCGCCCGCCGGCAGCCAGCCCAGCATGACGGCAAACAGCATGATGAGCATCAGCCCGACCCAGAAGTTGGGCAGCGAGAACCCCAGCACCGACCCGGTCATGATGCCGCGCGCGGCCACGCTGCGAGGCCTCAGGCCGGCGTAGATGCCCAGGGGCACGCCGATCAGCAGCGACAGCAGCATGGCAAGCGTGGCCAGCTCAAGCGTGGCGGGCATGCGCTCCAGGATCAGCCGCATAGCGGACTCGCCATTCAGGAAGCTGTTGCCGAAATCGAGGCGCACCGCCTTGCCCAGGAAAATGCCGTACTGTTGCCACAGCGGCAGGTTCAACCCCAACGATTGCCGGATCGCCTCGCGCTCGGCGTCTGTCGCCTCGGGGCTGGCGAGCATCAGCACCGGGTCGCCGATCACATACAAGCCGGCAAACACCAGCGCCGACATCACCAGCACGACAAGTATCGTCTGCAGCAGGCGCCGGACAATCGTGGAGAGCACAGGCCGCGCGCTCCGCTACTTCACCAACGTCATATCCTGGGCCAGCGTCATCTGGTCTACCCGGCCTTCATAACGGATATCCTTTTTCATGGCCCAGACGGACAGCTCGAACTGCAGCGGCAGGATGCCATAGTCGTCCATCACCATATTGCCCGCCTTCTGCAGCAGTGCTGAACGCTTGTTGTCATCCAGTGTTCGAGATGCCTCCAGCGTAAGCTTGTCCATTTCGGGATTGGAATACTTGCTCCAGTTGGTGGTGCCCAGCCCCTCGGCAGGTGTTTTGGTGACCACAAGCGATGTCAGCGGGTTGAGCATTTCACCCGACGAGGCCGACCAGCCCGCCAGGTATGTGCTAAACGCAAAAGCATTGCGCTGCTTGAAGAACACCGGCGGCGCCATAGTTTCGACATTAGTCTTCACGCCGATACGGGCCCACATCGCCGCCACCGCTTGGGCGATGCGCTTGTCGTTGGTATAGCGGCCATCCGGCGAACCGAGCGACAGCGTGAATCCGTTGGGATACCCTGCATCGGCAAGCAGCTTCTTGGCCTTGGCCGTATCCGCCGCGGGCGCGTTTTCGTGCTCCTTGGACGTGCCGAAAGCGGGGTAAGGAAGCAAATTGCCCGCCGGCTGGCCTACCCCGTTCATGATGCGCTCGACAATCGCCTTGCGGTCGATGGCCAACGACAACGCCTCGCGCACACGCTTGTCAGTCATGGGGTTTTTACCATTAGTGCCCTCCATGCCCGGTGGCGGCTCATTGCCCTGGTTAAGCGCGATATAAATCACACGCACCGATGGCGTTTCCTGCACGTATAGATTCTTGTCCTGTTTCAGCCGCGAGAGGTCATCGGTGGGTGGATCTTCGATGACGTCTACATCGCCCGCCAGCAATGCAGCCACACGGGCCGCGGAATTGGTGATAGGCCGATAGGTGACTTTGTCCCAGGCGGGCTTGTCGCCCCAATAATAGGGGTTGCGGTCCAGCACAATCTCGGCGCCTCGCTTCCATGAAACGAATTTATAAGGCCCCGTGCCCACCAGGCCATCGCCGCGATTAAGCTCGACCGTCGTCTTGCCTTCCGGCGCAGGGCCGGATGCGGCTTTCTTCGACATGATAGGCACCAGCGACAGATTGGCAAGCAACACCGGCGAAGGCCCTTTGGTGGTGATCTTCACGGTGTGCGGATCGGGCGCTTCGACCTTTTCCACCGTACTGAGATAGAGCGCATACGATGAAGGGCTATTGGGTACCTTGGGCACACGATCATACGTGAACAATACGTCTTCAGCGGTAAGCGGCGTGCCGTCCGAGAACTTGACATCCTTTCGTAGCTTGAATGTCCAGACGTTGCCGTCCACCGTCCATGATTCAGCAAGGCAGGCCACCGGCTTGGCGTTCTTGTCGGTACGCACCAGCGGGTCGAACATGGTTTCGGACAACTGCGTATTGGGCGTCAGCGAATGAAACTGCGGATCCATGGAGCTGGGCTCCGAGCGCAGGGCGATGGTGAGGTCGCGCGCCTGCGCGATACCGCTGCAGACAAGGCCGGCGGCCGCCAGGGCCGTTGCCATCAGGGTGCCGCGTATGAGCTTGATCGTCATGCTGCCTTCCTTTGCTTGTGAGTGTGCGTTGGAGGAATGCGCTGCCGTACTTCGTTGTGCCTGATGGGCACATAAAGACTGATCCTGAGGCGGAAGGGAATAACCGATGAGGCCCGCCCGGACAAAAAAAAGCTCCATGCCTGGGGCATGGAGCGAGTGTAGCCAGAGCTGTTGCATTACATGATCGGTGTTTTCCCGATGATTTTCGTGTCCCTTCCTGGCTACTGGCACACCGCCGATACTACGCTTTTCGGCTTACTTCACGGTGCTGATCATGTACCGAACCGCAGCACGCAGCGTATCGTCGTCGGCCGAAGAAGCGCCCCGCGCAGGCATTGCGCCCTTGCCTTTGAAGGCGACGTTCATGACCGCATCTTCACCTGCCGCGAGCCGTGGTGCCCAGGCGTTCTTGTCGCCCAGCTTGGGCGCATTAGCGGCGCCAGTGCTGTGGCAGGCCACACATGCCGACTTGTACAGCTTTTCACCGGCAGCGTGTGTCGAGCCACCCGCGGCTGCTGCGACCTTCTTGGCGACGGGCGCAGCGGCGATCTTGGCCGGGGCGGCAGGCGCCGCGGCAGCGGGCTTGGCGGCCGGCTTTTCACCCGGGATGGCGGCGGGGGCTTTGATCTGCTTCATCAGATCATTGTTCCATTCGCCCTCCACCACGACGTGGCCTGCGGCGCCTTTCTCGAAGGCTTCGATCAGGTTGTGGTTAACGTAGGCGTACACACCGGGCTGTTTGAAGGTGTAGGCCATCACACCCGCGGTACCACCGGGAATGAACCAGGTTTCCAGGTTGCGCTCGGGTTTGTTGATGAACTTGCCGGTTGCCCAAACGTAGTCGCCGTGGCCGCCGATCAAGTGAGGCCGGGTATCGCGGTTGGCCACCGAGTGTACGAACAGCACCGTTTCACCAACCTTGGCTTTCAGGGCACCCTCGCCTGTCAGCGCGCCCACTTTGCCATTGAACACAATGTGCGACGGGATCAGGCCCCGCATGACTTCCATGGTGTCGTTGAAGCTGTCGGCCGCCGTGGCGTAGTCTTTATAGTTACCTTCTTCATCTTTGGGGACGTAGAGGTCGAACTCACCGATCGTATAGATGCGGTCGTACTTGATTTGCTTGCCATTGCCGTCGCTCAGGCCTTCGCGGGGCAGTACCATCAGCGTGCCACTCATGCCCGAGACAACGTGCCAAGGCACCATGCCTTCAGGCGCGCAGTGGTACACGAAAGCGCCAGTGCGGTCAGCCTTGAAGCGCAGCACAACCTGCTCGCCAGGGTTCACTTCGGTGAGCTTAGCGCCGCCCAGCGCGCCAGTGGCCGCGTGGAAATCAATGTTGTGCGGCATCTTGTTGCTCGACGGATTGATCAGGGTCAGCTCAACATAGTCGCCCTCATGCACCACCATAGTGGGGCCGGGCATGGAGCCATTGAAGGTCATGGCCTGCAGCGTCGTGCCTTTATCGTCGATCACTACTTTCTTTTCTTCGATCGTCATCGTGAACTGCACGACCTTCGGGCCCGACGTCGCTTTCTGCTCATGTTTGTGCACCATCGGGGGCGCCACGAGATCGACTTTGACGTGTTCCAGTTTGTCGGCCGTATCTGCACGGACGGCGCCCCCTGCCATAAAAGTGACAGCCAGCGCTGCAAACAGGGTTGTACGGAACGCTTTCATTCTAATCTCCCTTCTCTCAAGGAATTCGTCATGGATTTGACGGTTCCATTGTGAGAGAGGGGGCGACATCCTTCTTTGCGTAAGCGCAAATTCCCGACACGAAAATTCGGGTTTTCCCTGAAATTTGCAACATTCCAAGATCGTGAGCTATAAGGTTGGTGCGCATAAGGTTGGCACATGAACCTTTAGCCCACCTCAAACCCAAAGACATCCGGCTGTTGCGTGCCGGGGCCAGATGCTAGAATCTGCTTGATTCCACAGGTAATTTTTTAGACCATGCCCATCGAGCTCAGCCGTTCTCTTATCCGGAACCTGGATCTCTTCCGGGCGTTGCCCAATGAAAGCCTGGATGCCATGCTCCAGAACGCCCAGACACACCGTATCGCCGAGGGCGAAACCGTGTTCAAACAGGGCGATCCTGCCGCGCGTTTTTTTGTATTGCTGACAGGCCACCTGAAAGTCGTGCAGATCACGCCCGACGGCGAGCAAGTGGTGGTGCGCTATGTCAACCCGGGCGATGTGTTCGGTATTGCGCACGCCATGCGCCGCGCCCACTACCCCGCCACCACCATCGGCGTCCAGGAAAGCCTCCTGCTGTCCTGGCCCGATTCCGACTGGGATCGCCTGCTTGCGGGCAACCCGCAATTTGCGTCGTTTGCCTTTCAAACAGTGGGGCAGCGGCTGCAGGATGCCCACTCTCGTATCCGCGCGCTGTCCACAGAAGAAGTCGAACAGCGGGTCGCCAGGGCCATTTTGCGCCTGGTGGATGAGTCGGGCGAACAAACAGACGAAGGCATCGAGATCGAGTTTCCGATTACGCGACAGGATATCGCCGAACTGACGGGCACAACGCTGCATACCGTCAGTCGCCTGCTGAGCGCCTGGAAAGACCGCGGTATCGTAAGCTCGGGGCGCAAGCGCATTGTGGTACTCAATATGGACGAACTCATCCGTACTGCCGAAGGCGGCCACCCGGCTCGCGCGGCCTCGCCCGAGGCGCCGCCGCAAGGCTGAGCGCACAGGGCCACGCCCCCGTATCAACCAAGGCCCAAGCGCTCGCGCAGGCTGGGGCCGGTACTCTGCACGGGCGCCGACTCATCGAGCACCAGCCTGAAGCCCAGGTTGCTGGGCGGCACACCCACCGAGCAAGCCCCCGATTTAGGGTCGCGAATGAAGTCGGTGATATAGCTGCGGTGCGGGCCGGCCGTCACGCGGATACCGCAATTGTCGCCGGTCGCGTCAAGCAGCCCATCGCCGCCGATTTTACGGCGGGTGTGGCAGGTATCGGTCCAATCCCACACATTGCCGGCCATATCCAATAGGCCTCGGTCGTTTTCGCCAAAGCTGCCGAAAGGCCGAACGGCCGGATCCACAGACGTCTTGCGCTGGGTTTCCAGCGTGTATTCGGCCAACCAGCGCTGTGCGGGGTCGGCTGGGTTAAAGTTACCCAGCAGCACGTCTTCCTTGTAGGCGGAGCCGGCCGCGTAGACCCACTCTTCATATACCGGAAGCCGGAAGTGGTGGCCTGTCTTTTGCGACAACCACTGCGCATACGCCGTGGCATCGCGCCAACTGATGCCTATGGCGGGTAGGTCGGGCGCGGTGTTTTCGCGGAAGGCGCGGTCGAGCGGCTTGCAGGCGCCGGCACGCACGCAGGCCGCATATTCAGCCTGGCTGACCTGGCGGCGGGCGATTTTCACGTCGCGCTCGAAGGTGGCCACGTACTGCGGCGGGTTCACAGGATAACCGTCCTCGAGATACTCGCCAGGTGGGTAATAGAAAACCTCGGCGGGCGGCAGTACAACGAACTCAAGGCCATCCACGATAATGGGCGTGGCAGCCACGGCTTGCGGCGCGGCAGGCTGGACGCTCGCCATCGGCACAGCGCCGCCAGCAGAGGCGTCCGCACGAATCGTGGTTGCCGGCACGGCTTTGGGCCGCGGCATGGATGCCCTGCCTTCCGTCCCCACATCCGCACCGCCGTCACACCCGGCCAACAACGCGGCCAGTGCCAGCGCGGCGTAACAAACAACCCGAGCCGGGCGGGCGGCGCCGGCCGATGTAATACGGGTTGAGCGAGGGATGCCAGAGGCAATGTTGGCGCTGTACATGGTTTGCAATACCTGAACCTTAATGGCCGGCCCCCTTGTGTTGGCCGGAATGGCGGGCTGCCGCCCCAAGACCCTTTTGGGGCCGCTTGCAACTATTGAACGCCACTTTGGCGCCTGGGTCTTTGCGGCAAAACAAACAGGGCGATCTGTCTCGGCTAGACGACGATATCGCCGCGCCGATTGGGCATCCGCCGCGCCGTGGCGTTACACTAGGGCCTCGGTCGCCCGGTATGGGCGGCGGCGGTGCGTGCTGCCGGCCCGAAACCGCCTCCCGCGCCCCGATCGGGCCCCGGCCAGGCAGTGTCTCTTCTTATTACCGGGGCGCACGGCGTGAAGCATGCCGGCGCCCGCCGTGCGGGGCCGACGCCTTGCCAGGAACTCTTTTTATGACTACACCCGTCGATCAGCCTGTTTCCCAACCCACGGTGCGTCCGCGCAACACCGATTACGATCCTACCCAGAAACAAAAGTCGGCCGACAAAACCTCGCGTATTCCCGTCAAGGTCGTTCAGGCCGAGCGCCTGAAAAAGCCCGAATGGATTCGCGTCAAAGCGGCTGCCCCCGGCTCCCGCTTCTACGACATCAAAAAGATCCTGCGCGAGCACAATCTGCATACGGTGTGCGAAGAAGCCTCCTGCCCCAATATCGGCGAGTGTTTCGGCCATGGCACGGCTACGTTCATGATCATGGGCGACAAATGCACGCGCCGTTGCCCCTTCTGTGACGTCGGCCATGGTCGCCCCGATCCACTGGACGTCAACGAGCCCGCCAATCTGGCGCGCAGCATCGCCGCCATGAAGCTGTCATATGTGGTGATCACGTCGGTCGACCGCGACGACCTGCGCGATGGCGGCGCGGGACACTTTGTCGACTGTATCCGCCAGGTCCGCGAGCATTCGCCTTCCACCCGCATCGAGGTGCTGGTGCCAGACTTCCGTGGCCGCCTCGACCGCGCACTGGGCATCCTGGACGCCGCGCCGCCCGATGTCATGAACCACAACCTCGAAACCGTGCCCCGCCTGTACAAGCAGGCTCGCCCAGGCGCCGATTACCAGCACTCGCTCAAGCTGTTGTCTGAGTTCAAGAAACTGCAGCCCGAGGTGCCCACCAAATCCGGCCTGATGATCGGCTTGGGCGAAACCGACGAAGAGATCCTCGAGGTCATGCGCGACCTGCGCGCCCACAATGTCGACATGCTGACCATTGGTCAGTATTTGCAGCCATCCGAGCACCATCTGCCGGTCCTGCGGTATGCACACCCCGACGTGTTCAAGATGCTCGAACGCGAAGCCTATGCCATGGGCTTCACCCATGCGGCGGTTGGCGCCATGGTGCGCTCGTCCTACCACGCCGACCGTCAGGCGCAGCAGGCCGGCGTGGCCTGACGCCCCAACCGGCCCGCACGCGCGGGCCGGATCAGGACAGCGCGTCCAGCAATCGGTACCAAGCCACGCCCGCGGCCATGTACCACCGTTGCAGGCCATGCAGGGGGATCGGGCTGATGGGTGTAACGGGATACGGAAAGTCACCGGCCCGTCCCTGCCGGATGCGGCCGGCAATCATTTTGCCCATCATGGTTGCCATTGCGATGCCGCGGCCGTTATAGCCCAGGACGATACTCAGGCCAGGCGCGGGCTCATGCACATGGGGCATGAAATCCGCCGTCACTGCCAGCCTGCCCTGCCATCGGTATTCGTATTCGATGCCCTTCAGGCGCGGAAACATCAGTGTTACCGCCCGCTCGATATGCGCCCACTCGGATGCCGCATGCGGCATGTCGAACGGCCCTCGGCCGCCGAGCACCAAGCGGCCGTCTGCATCGCGCCTGAAATAAACCAACAGACGCCGCGAATCCGAGGTGACCTCCCGGCCAGGCAATATCGTGTCTTCGCTGCCGTGCAAGGGGCGTGTCGCCACCAGAAAACTCTGTGCGGCCAGGACGGTGCGCCGTAGCCCCGGCCATAAGCCATCGGTGTAGCCATTCGTTGCGATCAGAACATGCGAAGCAGTCAGGCTATGGCCACGCTCTGTTCCCACCCGCCAGCGATCCGCTGCCCTTTTGAGGCTGGTCACACGGGTGTTGCCGTGAATACGGGCCCCCTGCGCCAGCGCCGCATGCGCCAACCCCCGCGTATAGCCCAAGGGCTGCACACTCCCAGCGCGATGGTCGATCCAGCCGCCTGTGAAACGACCGCCGCCAATGCGAGCCGCCACATCTTTGCCTTCCAGTATCTCGACCGGTGCGCCCCGCCGCGCCCATTGCTCCGCCCGCTGTGTCACCGTGCGCAGCATCTGCGCCGAATGCGCCGTCTGTATCCAGCCCTTGCGCACCGGGTCACACCGCATCCGATACTTATCGATGAGGTCGAAAACCAGATCGGCCGCAGAGCCAGCCATTGCAGTCATCGCCTCACCGCGCTCGGCGCCGAACCTGCGCAGCAGTTCATCGGGGTCGTACTTCAAGCCCGGAATAACCTGGCCTCCGTTGCGGCCTGACGCACCCCAGCCTGGCTGCGCCGTTTCCAACACCGCCACATCCACGCCCTGCTCCGCCAGATGCAGCGCTGCCGACAGCCCCGTAAAGCCCGCGCCCACGATCACCACATCGGCCTGCCCACTATCGGCAAGCGCGGGCGTATCCGGCGCGGCGCAGGCGGTAGCCTGCCAAAGGGATGGCGGAAAAGGCCGATCCGAATACGCTTGCTTCATGAGATTCCCTGGGCGTAGCCCCTGCTGAAAGGATCCGCGGCGGCATAGGCCACGCCACCGTCCAGTACTGCGATAATTGGGCGCGCCAGCTCGTAGCCGTAGCCTTCATGCTGCTCAGACACCAGGGCGGCGTTTCCGTATTGGCTGCGCAGAGGCAAAATGGCCTGCTCCAAGCGTTCAGACGCCAGCAGCGTATTGCCGCTGGCGTCGATGCGCGGCGCCTGCAGGGCCTCATCCGGTGTCATGCCGCGTTCAACGAGGTTGAGCACAACCTGTACCACAGCGTTGATGATTCGCCGTCCGCCAGGTGCGCCAACAGCCGCCAGCGGCCGCCCTCCGCGCATCAGCAGCACCGGCCCCATGTTCGCAAGCGGCCGCTTGCCGCCCTCGATGCTATTGGCGGCGCCCTGCCGTGCGTTGAACCAGCCCATGGCAGCATCGAAAAGCAGGCCTGTGCGTTCGCAGACCACCTTGGCGCCGCAGTGGTTAGCGGCGGTATGCGTAATGGCAACACACATGCCCGACGTATCGGCTACCGAGATATGCGTGGTACCCGCAGGCGGTGTGGTGGCGCCTTCCGGCGACCACACCACCCCATCGCGGCCACAGTCGTCGTACCGCCAGGGATCATGGGCAGGCTTACGAGCGAAATAATTCCAGGGCATTTCGCCGCTGCCCGCACTGCGCGGCGGCACGGCACCGGCACGAATCAACGCCGCCAGCTCCCGTGCATAGGCATCGGACAACAGCGCTGCCTCGGGCACCGGTACGAAATCTGGATCACCCAGCCAATGGTAGCGATCGGCAAAAGCATGCCAGCTTGCCTGCGCTAACATATCAAGCCGCCCGGTTTCGTCGCCGCCGCGTGGCACTTCGGGGAACAAAGCTTGCCAAGTGTTGAGTATCTGCAGTTCAGTCAGCGCACCGCAGGGGGCGCAGGGCGCCAGGACTTCGCAATCGCGCAGACGCAGACGCCGCGGGCTTGCGATCACCGGGTTCACTGCCAGCAGATCTTCGCGCGCAAGAATGCCGCCGCGTTCCCGATGCGATTGCAGAAACGCGTCGCCCAGCTCGCCCCCATAGAACGCTGCGGCACCCTGCTCGGCGATCTGTTCCAGGGTTTTTCCCAGCGCCGCCTGGCGGATGAGTGCGGGCACACCCAGCGTGGCGCGCCCGAGGTGGGCGCTGGCGGGGGGCAGGCCTCCCGGCAAGAACAAGGCAGCAGCGCCTGGGTCGCGCCGGAGCACATCGATATGTTCAAGTGCTTCCAGCGCAAAGTAGGAGTCGGCCGCGAAACCGTCGAATGCAGCTGCGATCGCGGGGCCCATTACCGTCTTCAGCGGCAGCTTGCCGAAGCAATCATGCGCGCGGATCAAGCCAGCTATTGTGGCGGGCACGCCCGCCGAACGAGCGCCCTGGATGTTCTCATCGCCCACCACCACCGACACACCCAGACCGAGGTCCACCACACGATTCTCATCGATCGTGAACATACCGGGGCGGGCAGCCATTGGAGCGCGCGGGCCGAACTCAACGCTGTGCGCGGCGCCGTCCGGCAGCCCGACCAGTAGAAACCCCGAGCCTGCCAGCGTGGTTTCCATAGGCTCGATGACGCCGGCGACAAACGCTGCCGCCACCGCCGCATCCATAGCGTTTCCACCCGCTGCCAGCATGCCAGCGGCTGCGGCCGCACTGAGCTCTCGCGCGGTGGCAATTGCGCCCCGCGTGCCGTACGCGGCGGTTCTTGTGATGACTTGCCTGGATTTCATCCGCCCCTCTTCATCATCGGCCACCTGCGCCAGCAAGCACGGACAGCCACGGTTTCAGTACAAGGCAGGCGTCGTCGCCCAAATGACCTCGCAGTCGCTGTCGCCGATCGCCCAGAAACGGTATTGCTCGCTTGCCTTGAACGCAAACGAATCGAATTGTTTGATGACGTACTCGTGACCGTTCACCTCCAGCCCCAGGCAGCCTGCCAGAACGGTACCGCACTTGGCGCCGGTGGGGTGCTGGGCCGGACTGTTGCCCGACTTGCCACCGGGATGAATGACAAACCGCATCAGTTGGATGCCATTGACCGCATCGGGAGAGAGAATCTCCTTGATCATGCCGCCAGCGCCCAAATCCATACGCCGGCGCTGCGACAGCCTTACCACAATGGATTCGGCCGCCGCACCTATACCGGACTGATTGCGGTCAAACAGCCACGACACCGGCATCGCCAACGCCTGGCAGACCTGATTCAATGAGCGCAGCGAAGGTGTGGATACACCGCGCTCGATCTGGCTGAGCAGGCCAATGGACAGACCCGCCTTACCCGCGACATCCTTGAGCGACATGCGCTTCACCTTGCGCCGTTGGCGCAACTTCTGGCCGATGCTTTCTGTCCATGTCATATCCATGTATGCGGCATCCACATCGCTTCCGTGCATGTCTTCGCGCCGCGAGGTACCTTCATTTTTGTAGGCAGTCACCCACATCCTCCTTTCCGCTACAGGCTACTTTACGATGCTACTGCATCATGGATGGCAGAACGAGGGATATCCACGGGAATGCCACCAGGATGGCAAGCGTCAGCAAGTCTGTCACCACAAACCAGCCAACCCCCTTGAATATCGTCGTCAGGCTGACCAAGTTGCCCAAGGCGCTCTTGGTCACATAGACATTCAGGCCGACGGGCGGCGTCACCAGCCCCAGTTCGAGCAGCTTCACGAGGATAATGCCGAACCAGATCAAATCCATGCCGGACTCGCGCGCCAGCGGCAGCACAATCGGCAGCGTGAGCAGCAACAGGCCAATCGAATCAAGAAAGCAACCCAGGATCAGATATAGCGCGGCCACCGCCAGCACCACCGCCAACTGGCTGCTGCCAAAATCCATGAACCATGTAGTGATAAACGTGGGCACGCCGCTCAGCACCATAAAACGGCCCAACAGCACGGTGCCGATCACCACCATGAAAATGCCCGCCGTGCCGCCCAGCGTGAGCACCACGGATTTGCGCAGGTTCTCCCACGTGAGCGAACGCCGAACAATAGCGAGAACGATCGAGAGCGCCGCACCAACCGCACCGGCCTCGGTCGGCGTGAACACTCCCACGAAAATGCCAACCAGCACGCCTATGATGAGGACCGGCAGCGGCCATACATTCTTGATTGCTGCAACCTTTTGAGCCCGCGTGAAGCGCTCCCCGACTGGCGGCGCCAGCGAAGGCTTGAGTTTGACGCGGATGATGATCATGAACGCGAACATCAGTGCCGACACCAGGCCGGGGAGGAAGCCGGCCATGAATATCTTGGCCACCGAGACCTCGGCCACATAGCCATACAGAATCATCAGAATACTAGGTGGAATCAGCGAACCCAACGTACCCGCCGATGCAATGACCCCGCTCGCCAGGCCCGGGTCATAGCGATAGCGCAGCATCTCTGGTGTGGCTATGCGCGCAAATGCAGCCGACACCGCTACGCTTGAGCCCGAGGCGGCGGAGAGCAAACCACAGGCTCCTACACTGGCCACCGCCAGGCCACCTGGCAGACGCGACAGAAAAATGCGCGCCGCCTCGAACAGCCCCTTGGACAACCCCGTCGAGCCCGCGACGTAGCCCATGAGCAGAAACATGGGAATGGCCGTGAGGTTCCAGTCGCCCACGAAGTTGAACGGTACCGCCGTCACCATGCCCCAGGCGGCCTTCATGTTAAGGATCGCCGCAATGCCGATGAAGGACACCGATCCCAGCGCCACCCCGATCGGGACTCTGAGGCCCACCAATATCAGCCCTGCCGTCAGGCCGATAAAACCAATCGTCACATTATCCATGCTTGTTATCCGTGCTTGTTTCTTCGCGGAGTCTCAGCGTCTGGACGCCTCAGCGTCTCAGATGCCTTCTGCTTCAGGGCTTTCCGGCACAGGCTCGAAATCCGGATCGACGATGGTCTTCCAGATATGCAGCAGCAGGACCAGCACGATGGCCAGGAAACCGATCGGCAGCGAGAACTTGGACGGCCAGACCAGTACATAGACCGAACCCATGATCACCTCGTTGATCTCGTAGGAACTGATCGCATCAAGCAGAGTTTGCCAACCCAGCACGCCAAAAAACGCCACCGAGACCAGCGAGCCGAACACATAGATGATGCGCTGCGCCTTGCGCGGCATCAGCCGCACAAAGAGATCTGCGTTGATATGCTCGTGGCGCAACTCTACATAGGCCAGCGGCAGGAACACCACAAGGACCATGTGATAGGCGGAAATAATCTCCAGGTTTCCTTCGATGGGCGCGCCGGCGAAATTATTGAGCACGACATCCGTGACCGTCTGCAGCATCATCAGCATGAGACTGACGCCCGCAATGAATGTCAGCGCACAGGCAAAACCCCGGACCACTTTTTCGATGCGATACATACGCGCTCCTCAGCCGTAAAGGGCTTTCGATGCCTTCTCCGACACGTAGCCATGGCGAATGTCGTAATCAATATCCGCGCGCTTGCGCTCTTCCGGCGGACCATACCCACCGCCACCCGCTGTATAGATGGTTACCACATCGCCCTTGCGCAACTGCCTGCTGTCCTTGCTGCCAATCGGAATGATCTTGCCGTCGCGCAGGATTTCGCCCGATCCCGGGCTGCCATCTTTGCCCCCAAACAAGCCGTAGGGTGCGACGCGAAAGCGGTCGGCATACATGGCGAAGTTGACGTCATCCTTCAGTATCTCGAAACTGCGATAGAACCCCAGGCCGCCACGGTGCCGCCCGCCACCCGCCGAATCCTGCCGCAGGCCGTAGCCGATGATGCGAAAGTGATCGAAGTCCATGTCCGTCGCCTCGACCGGCGTATTGGTGCAGTTGGACAACGGCGAATCCACCGCGTCACAGCCATCAGTGCGCGGCGATGCACCAAATCCACCGCCATACACCTCCAGGTACACCTTGTATTTACCGCCTTCCTGGCGCGACAGCGACGTGACCAGCGTGGCATCGTTGCCACCCGCAATCACGCGATCAGGCGCCACGTGTGCCAGTGCCTTGAGCACCGCGTTGAAGCAGCGATAGCCCGCCTCCATGCGCGCGCGCACCGGCGCCGGATAATTGGGATTGACGAGTGAGCCCTTGGGCGCGCGAATGCGCACCGGCCGCTTCAAGCCTTCGTTGAATGGGATATCGGGGCTGGTCAGCGCCGACTTTACCGCCGACAACGCGGCCGAGATGGTGGACGAGAACGGGCAATTCAGATTTCGTGAGACCTGTGGGCATGTGCCGTCGAAGTCGATGTCTATACTGTCGCCCTCAACCTTCACCGTAACCTTGACCACCAGCGGTTCATCGGTGATGCCGTCGTCATCGACCGCATCTTCGCCGTAATACACACCATCGGCCAGCTGCGACAGCGCCTTCCTGAAACGGCGCTCGGAATAATCAACAAGCTCGGTCATGGCGGCTTGAAGGGCTTGTGAACCGTACTTGCGGCACAATTGGCGCATGCGTTCGGCGCCCACGGAATTAGCGGCGAACTGTGCATCAAAGTCGCCGATGGTTTGGCCCGGCACTCGGATATTGGCGGCCACCAAGCGTTTGAGCGGGCCTCGCCCTTCCCAGTCGCGCGCATGGTTGTAGCGTGTGGGCGGAAAGATCAGGCCCTCCGCGTGCACATCCACCGCTTCGGTCGTCAGCCCGGGGTTTCCGCCACCCAGATCGAGGTGGTGCGCCACGGTGCCTGCGAAGCCAATCAGCTCGCCTTCGTGGAAGATCGGCGAGTAAATAAACACGTCTTGCAGATGCTGGCCGCCCGAATAGGGATCGTTGGTGATGTAGAAATCCCCGTCCTGCAAAGTTTCCACTGGATCGGCCGCGGCGCAGGCCCGGAATATCTCTGACATTGGCCCGAGCTGCATGGGGATAAGCTCAGCCTGCGCCACCACATTGCCATGGCGGTCGAACAGCGCAGCGGAGGCGTCGGCGGCCTCGCGGATGATTGTGGAGTAGGCGGAACGAATCAGCTTGACGCCCATTTCCCGCGCGGCCGCGATCAGCCCCTGGCTGATCACCGCATAATCCACAGGGTTGAGCGTCGACAACTCGAGGCTCGATGAATTGACGGTATCAGGCATTTTCTTCTCTCACGAGGGTCAATATCATATTGTCATTGGCATCGCGGCGCGCCTGCCAACCCGAAGGCACCAGCAAGGTTGAGGTTGAATCTTCCAGCAGTGCAGGGCCGCACAATTGCTCGTCGAGCTTCATGGCCGAACGGCTGATCAGCGTGGCCTGGCGCCATTGGCCACGGTCAAAAAGTTCAATTGTTCGAGGCTCAGTAAAGTGAGCCTCGGATTCCTGCAACTGCGGCACCGATTTCAGCGGCGCGGTCAGGCCCAGCCTGAACGACACGTACTCGATCGGTTTGTCGTCGTCCGCACCAAAAAAATACAGCTTCTGGTGCATGGCACCGAACAGATCGCGCAGGCGCTTTCCATCGAGCGCAGCCATCTCACTGCTCATCAGCTCGACTGGAACCTCGAACGCCTGGCCCACAAAGCGCATGTCTGCCACAAAGCTGAGGATAAGCTCGCCTTCAAGCGACATATCGCGCGCGCGGGCAATGGCGCGCTCGCTCATTTCTTTGAACGTCGCGCGGATCACATCACCCGCGCCATCGTCCACCAATCCGCGGCGGGTAAGACTTTCGAATTGGATGAAATCGCTGGCCAGCAACCCATAGGCGGAGATCACACCCGAATTGGGCGGCACGACAATGGTCTCAACGCCCAGGTCTTCGGCCACCTGGGCCGCATGCAGCGGGCCCGCACCGCCAAAGGGCACCAGCACATTGTCGCGCGGATCAAGCCCGCGCTCGGTGGAGATCACCTGAATCGCACGCACGATATTGGCATTGGATATCTGGATCGCGCTATCGGCCGCCTGCTCGAGCGTCATCCCGAAATGATCGGCCACTTTCTTGAGCGCCACGCGCGCGCGCTCTACATCGATGGGCATGCGCCCACCCAGAAAGGTCTCGGGCAGAATACTGCGACGCACCACGTGGGCGTCGGTGACGGTGGGCTGCTCCCCGCCTTTGCCGTAGCAAGCCGGGCCCGGCACCGCGCCGGCGGATTTTGGCCCCACACGCAGCATGCCACCTTCATCGATCCAGATAATGCTTCCGCCGCCCGCTCCGACGGTGTTGATGTCGAGAATGGGGATGCGAACAGGCAGGCCGTCCAGAGAGAACTCGTTGGTGAGTTGTGGCTTGCCATCGACCACCACACAGACATCGGTGGACGTGCCGCCCATATCAAGCGTGATCAGATTACGATAGCCAGAACGCGCTACCTGGCGCGCGGCGCCCATGACCCCCGCAGCGGGGCCCGAAAGCAGCGCCGTGATGGCATTGGCCCGCATCGCACTGGCCGGCAGTTTGCCGCCATTGGACTGCATGACGCTGAACCGGCCCTTGAAGCCCGCGGCCTCCAGGCGCTCCATGAAGCGCGTGATGTAGCGATCCATCACCGGCTGCACATAAGCCGACAGGCTGGTTGTGCAGGCGCGTTCGTACTCCCGGAATTCGCGTGTGATGTCCGATGAGATCGCGACAAATAAATCAGGCAGTCGCTGCTGGATAAGGTCGCGCAGCGCCAGTTCGTGCGCCGGGTTGATGTACGCGTTGAGCAGGCAAATTGCAACAGCTTGGTAGCCGCCGTCGCGCAAGGCGGGAATCAGCGCCTGCGCCACGGCCTCGGTGTCCAGTGCTTGCCGCACACTCCCGTCGGCGAGAATGCGCTCTGCCACTTCGTAGCTGTCGGCGCGCTCTACCACTGGCTCGGGCTTCTGATATTCCAGATCGTAGATATTGCGTCGGCCATGCCGTTGCAGCGACAGGATATCTCGAAACCCTTGGGTGGTTACGAAGGCGGTCAGAAACCCCTTGCGCTCCAGCACCGCATTGGTGGCCACGGTTGAGCCGTGTGCAAGATCGCGCACCTGATCGAGCGCGATGCCGCTGGCTATCAGGCCATTGAACGCCCCTTCGTCGGGGCTGGCGGGCGTGCTGGGAACTTTCAGCACGGTAATGCCCGCTTCGCCTATGGCCACCAAATCGGTAAACGTTCCACCAACTTCCACACCGATACGCATTTTCTACACCTTTTCCCTGTATATCCCTTCCATCCAGCAGCCATCCAGCAGCCATCCATCAACTATTCGCGGTCTTTCCACCAGCCGACAGTGATCCGCCCATGGACTATTTGCCGTAGGTTTTCGCGTCGATCTTGTTATAAAGATTGGTCTTGAGCAGCGTCGTCAGCGCCTTGGCGTCGTTGCGATCCACGCCCTCGAAGAGCTTGTCCCACTTGGCCAAGGTGGCCTCAAAGCGTGACACCAAACCTTCGGGATCCTTGAGCTTGAAGCGCTCCTTGCCCTCCTTGATAGCCATGGCGCGCGCATGCGA
This sequence comes from Paracandidimonas lactea, assembly GCF_021653995.1. Classification (NCBI taxonomy): domain Bacteria; kingdom Pseudomonadati; phylum Pseudomonadota; class Betaproteobacteria; order Burkholderiales; family Alcaligenaceae; genus Paracandidimonas; species Paracandidimonas lactea. Next base: position 276,916 of record NZ_JAJJOZ010000003.1, on the reverse strand, counting down.
GGAGAACGACGTGATGGACGCCGCAAGAGCCGCAGTGGGCTCGACGATCGTCACGTTATGAGCCGCTGCCTCTTTCTTCGCCTGTTCACCCGCCTCGATATATTTAAGCTCCGTCTCAACCGTCGACTCGGCGATCGTGTCGAGCAGAATACGGCGCTGCGCATCGGTCAGTTTGTTCCAGCTATTGCGATTCATGGCCCATTCCCAACCCGCGAAATAAGGGCCGAGATTGGCGGTGTTCAGATTCTTGGCCACATCCCACAGCGAGCGGGTCTTCAGTTCATTGGCACCCATCAGCGCGCAATTGAGCTGGCCTTTGTCCAGACCCGTGAACATCTCACTGGACGGCACGTTGACCGGCACCGCGCCAACCGATTTGCTCCATTCCGCATGCACGGGCCCCGGTGTACGCAGCTTCAGGCCCTTCAGGTCACCAATATCGGCCACCTTGCGGTTGCAAATCAGGTTGTATGGCACGCTGGCGTACGCACCCAGGAAGACGATCTTCTGGCGCTTCCACAGCGCCTGCATGTCGGGGTCGTTCATGTAGAAGTCAGCCACGGCAAACGTGGTCAGCATCGGATCGCTCAGGCCGATGGCCAGGATCGCCAACACGTTGTCTTCGGGCAGGTCTGACGGCGTGTAGGTGCCGGCATGATAGGTGATGTCGGCAATGCCGTCGCGCAGGCCGCTCAGGTGCGCCACGACAGGCAGCAGGGTGGTGTCCGTGAAGACATTGATTTTCAGATCACCGTTTGACGCCTTATCGACCTTCTTGGCCCATTCCATATAGCCATAGCGCGTCAACGGCTGGCTTTCGGGGAACCAGATGCTGGCGTTGAGTTCGGTTTTGGCGACGGCTGCCTGCGCACAGCCGAGTGCAGCGGCCAGGGCGACAGTGGACCAGAGCTTTTGAATGCGCATGATCAATCCTCCATGTGGTGCGGCCGCATCGATCGTGGTGCGGCAACCCGTTAATGAAATCCAGCTCGCAACTCACCTTCGCCGCGCGCTCGGTACGGCGCGCTCCACATCCGGATCGGTCTGCGGCGAAAATAATTTTCGTTAAATAATTTCAATGGAAGTTTAATTACGGCTGGATTTTTTCCACATAGGTGAAATCCCGCACCTCTAGCGTCGCCGACACAGTACTCGTTCCATGTCCACGGCGAGCATTTCATACAGCCATGGGCAAGGCCAGCCGCATAGGCGCTCGCGCAAACACGAGCGCCTATGCGACCGGCTGTTTGAGCGCAACAGGAAGGAGGGAACGGTGACAGCCCCGCATCAGCGCAGTGCCGCGCAATACCAAGGTGCGACGCCAACGCGCCCGCTGCGCAGCGGGCGAGGACACGATGGGGCAACAAGCAAACGCTGGTATTGATGCCGGCGCGGCGCTGCGGCAGTGCGGCTCAGCGCCCCTGCCAAACCGGCGGGCGCTTCTGGATGAAAGCGTCGATGCCCTCGGCAACGTCGTCGGCCATCATGTTGCCAGCCATGACCTTGCCGGCGTAATCGTAGGCCTGGGGCAGCGCCATGGCGTGTTGGGTGCGGTACATGGCTTTACCGGTGCGTACGGCCACCGGGCTCTTGGCGCAGATCACCTCGACCAGACGGGCGATTTCAGCATCCAGCTGCTCCGCCGGAACGGCGCGATTGATAAGGCCGCTTTGCGCGGCATCGTCGGCGCTGATGAACTCGCCCGTGACGAGCATTTCGAAGGCCTTCTTGAGTGGCACATTGCGAGTGAGTGCAACGGCTGGGGTCGAGCAGAACAGGCCAACATTAATGCCTGAGACGGCGAACTTCGCGGCATCCGCAGCAATAGCCAAGTCGCAGGATGCGACCAGTTGACAACCCGCCGCCGTAGCGGTGCCGTGGACACGGGCGATGACGGGTACAGGCAGGTTGACGATGCGCTGCATCACGCCCCCACACTGGGCGAACAGTGTTTGGTAATAGCCCTGGTCCGGGTTGGCGCGCATTTGCTTCAGGTCATGCCCGGCACAGAAAGCTCGGCCGTTGGCGGCCAGAATCACGCAGCGCACCTGGTCGTTGGCGGCAATATCATCCAGGGCTTGCTCGAGCGCAGCCAGCATCTCTTCGGACAAGGCATTGAACTGCTGCGGGCGATTGAGCGTCAGCGTGACGACGCCTTGCGTGACGGACATCAGCACGGGTGCGGGGTCGGCGCCATCAACGCCACCGACCACAGGCGCCGGGGTTGATACCGTGTGAGCTGCGGACGCTGTCGCGGGGTTGCGTGCCGACTCCGCGGCAGCGGAGGAGTGGCGTGCATTGCTGTCTGGCATTGGGGCCTCCTTTTCATGGCCATGGCGTGGGGCATGCACACATGGCTGCCCCGCACCGCATGGGTGATACGCGACATGCTTGCCCACGCGCTCCGCCAAGCCGGCCAGCACCGGACAAGCCCTTAACTCAGTTGTAATGCTTGTATGAATCCGGTTTTACCACGACTCGCCCATCGGACGGCCTCTTCACCCATCAAGCGGTGTGGCCACCAACCAAAGCGGCATGTGCCGCCTTCATGCGGGCGTTGAAGGCGACCGCCAGCCGATTGGCCAGTTGATTGCCTACGTCTTCGAGCCCCATGGACACCCCATGACTACGCATATCCACGGTTTCCAGGCCCTCGTAGCCACAGGGATTGATACCCAGAAAAGGCGAGAGATCCATATCGACGTTAAGCGCCAGGCCGTGGTAAGTGCAACCATTGCGCACCTTGATGCCCAAGGCGGCGATCTTGGCCAGCTCGCCCCCCTCGCCCGGCACGTAGACACCCGGCGCACCAGCTTTGCGGCAGGCGCCCGGCACACCGGCGCTGTCGAGATAAGCGATCAACACATCTTCGAGCAGGGCGACATACTCTTTGACGAACAGACCATGGCGGCGCAGGTCGACCAGGCAATATGCCACCACTTGCCCGGGCCCGTGGTATGTGACTTGGCCGCCGCGATCAGTATGCACGACATCGATGCTACCGGCATTGAGCACATGGACGGGCTTACCCGCCTGCCCCAGCGTGTAGACTGGCTCATGCTCGACCAGCCAGATCTGGTCTGGCGTATCGGCATCGCGCCGCTCGGTGAAATCGCGCATGGCCTCCCAAACCGGCAGATAGGCGCTGGGCCGCGGCAGCCATTTCACTTCGATCATGTTCAGCCGTTCTCCTGCCGCATACACCGCGTGCGAAAGCACCACGGGTTGAGCCTGCGCTGTGCGCGGCGCATCGGCCTCTGGCGCGGGCCGCTGCGCCAAGGCTTGCCGCTTATAGGACCATGGCCACCATTTCATGCCCATGCAGCGCGCGATAGAGCGCGTCCAGCTGTTCGCGCGAGGTGGCGCGTACGATAAATGTGAGGCCAATGTAGGTACCATTGCGGCTGGGCCGCATTTCAACAGTTGCGGCATCAAAGCCGGGATCGAATTGGAGCACGAGCTCAGTCATGACCTGGGCGAAATCCGGGTGCGACTTGCCCATTACCTTGATGGGGAAGTCGCTGGGATATTCGATCAGGGATTCTTCGGGCGGAATTTCTCGCATTGTATTCACCCTTGGCAATAAACAGGGCACAGGCTCATGATAGCGCGGCAATGGCGCGATCGTAGCCCGCCCGCAGCGCGGCAAAAACCTTGCCCGGCTTGCCCGCGCCCTCGCCCGTACCCACCGGCCTGCCCTCGAAGCGGGTGATCGGCAAGATCTCTTTCGTTGCCGACGTCAGCAGCAATTCGTCCGCCGCATCCACCTCGGCACGGGAAATGGGCCTGGCCTCGAACGGCACACCCGCTTCGGCGGCAAGCGTTTCCATAAGGCCGTAGCGTATGCCTTCCAAAATCAGATTGTTGCGAGGCGGCGCCAGCAGTGTGCCGTTCTTTACTACCCAGATATTGCACGACGCCCCTTCGGTGAGGAAGCCATCGCGGAACTGCAACACCTCGTCTACCCCGGCATCCACCGCCTGCTGCTTGGCTAGCACGTTGCCCAGCAGCGATACCGATTTGATGTCGCAATGCAGCCAGCGGATGTCGGGAATGGCCACCGCCGACATACCCTGCGCGCGCAGTTCGGCCGATGGGCGCTTGAATGGCGACACCATGGCGAACACCGTGGGCACAGCCTGTTTCGGAAAGGCGTGATCGCGCCGGGCCACACCGCGCGTCACCTGGATATACACCATGCAGTCGCCCAAGCTGCTGCGCTCGATCAATTGCTGCACCAGGGATTCCCACCACGCGCGCGTGTGCTCAAGCGGAATGCGGATTGCCGCCAGGCTGCGCGACAAGCGCGCCAAGTGGCCATCCATGCGAAATGGCTTGCCCTGATATACCGGCACCACTTCATATATGCCGTCGCCAAAAATAAACCCGCGATCCAATACGGATACGCGGGCGTCTCCCAGGCGCACGAACTCGCCATTCAGATAGGCAATGCTGTCGTTATCGACATCGGGAATCATAGTGTGTAGCCCTGAAATGTAATCCAGGCCGGCATCGCCGACCTGGCCGAAAAATGATTGATAAACAAGCGGTTTGCCGACGGCCCGCAGGTTGGGCGCCCCGTGCTGCCGCTTACTGGAACATCAACCGAACCTTGTCGTACAGCCGGCTGAACAGCCCTGCCTGCGGCACATCGGCCAGCACCTGCAGGGGTTCCTGGCGCAGCACCTTGCCGTCGAGAGTGAGGGAGACCACACCCACCTTTGCGCCTTGCGACAGCGGCGCAATCAGCGGCTGCGTGTACTGCGCCACCGGCTTGATCTCTTGCCCCTTTCCGCGCGGCACAGTCACCCAGGTTGCCGTGGGCGTACCCAGGCCAACGGTCTCGGCGGTGCCTTCCCAGACACGGGCCGTGACGGCGGGCTTGTCGGCATCGAGCAGCTTGACCGTATCGAAGTTCTGGAAGCTCCAGTTGAGCAGTTTCAGGCTGCTTTCGGAGCGGGCGGCGTCGCTGGGCGCGCCGACGACCACCGATACCACCCGGCGGCCGTCGCGCAACGCCGTAGACACCAGGCAATAGCCCGCGGACGCCGTATGGCCGGTTTTCAGGCCATCGACCGTCGAGTCTGTCCAGAGCAGGCGGTTGCGGTTGGGTTGTTTGATGTTGTTGTAGGTGAATTCTTTCTGGCTGTAATAGTGCATGTACTGCGGGAAGCGCTGGATGAGGTTGCGCGCGAGGATCGCAATGTCGTGCACCGTCGTCAGGTGGGCCGGATCGGGCAGGCCTGGTGCATTGGTGAAGTGCGTGTCCTTCAGGCCCTGGCGCGCGGCTTCGTCGTTCATCAGTGCCACAAAAGCGCCTTCGCTGCCCGCCACCGCTTCGGCCAGCGCCACAGTGGCATCGTTGCCCGATTGCACGATAAAGCCCTGCAACAGGTCATCCACCGACACCTGGGAACCCACCTTGATGAACATGCGCGAGCCTTCGGTCTTCCAGGCCTTTTCGGACACGTGCACCTTCTGATCCAGCGTCAGGCGCTTTTTCTCGAGCGCATCGAAAATCACGTAGGCCGCCATGATCTTGGTGAGCGATGCGGGCTCGATCTTGGTGTCGGCCTGCTGCGCCGCGATGATCTGGCCGCTGTTCGCGTCCAGCGTCAGCCAGGCTGACGCATTGACTGATGGCGGCGGCACAGTTGCCAGATCGCCCACCGTAGCCACGCCGGGCACAGCGGGCGCGGCACTGGACGCCTGCGCAGGCGCTGTTTGGGGGGCGGCCGACTGCGCGCCCACGTACATGGGCGACAGGGCAATGGCTGCGGCGAGCGCAAGTTGCGTGAGCCGGACGGAGGAGCGGGTAGAGCGAACAGTCATCGGAGATAGTGTGGTTGTATGTGTTGGGTAAACATCATGAGGGACAAGGGCAGGCGGTAAAAGTTCGGCATCAGGTGCACCGGATATCACAGCGCCTGCAGCCTTTGCTGCAGCAGATTCTTCAGGATGATCAGCTTGCCATGGAAAAAATGGCTAGCGTCGGGCACCACCACCATGGGCAGGTCGTGCTCGCGGGCAAACGACATGGCCTCGTCGAGGGGCACGACTTCGTCTGCCTCGCCGTGCACCAGCATGGTATGTGCCGGCACCCGCACATCGCGGAACCTGAACCGCTCGACTGCGGAACCGAACAATAATAGCGCATCGGGCACGGGCTGTTCAGCGTCGGCCCGCGCCGAATAGAACTGTGCCGCCACCGAAGTGCCGAACGAAAAGCCTGCCAACACCCACTTGCCCGCGGCCTCGGCGGGATACGCGGCAGCGAACTGTTCGGCCAGGCCGAGCATATCGGCTGTTTCGCCACGGGCGGCATCGAACGCACCCGCCGACGCCCCCACGCCGCGAAAGTTTGGGCGCACCGCCAACAGGCCGCGCTGCACACAGGCGCGCGCAATCGTGGTAACGATTTTGTTGTTGCTGGAGCCGCCATGCAGCGGGTGGGGATGCAGCACCAGCGCCCAGCCCTGCGGCGTGCCATCGGGCCAATCGAGGATACAGTCGATGGGGCCGGCCTGGCCTTCGAAGCTGCGGGTTTGCGTACGTAGCGCCATGGAGGAATACAGTTAGGTGTTTGCGACCCCGGCCATTTTACGCCACACAGGCAACGCTTCCGTTAACATGCCACTTACATGCAAAACGCGCCCGCAACCATGCGATATACATGGCGCCTGCATGCCATATATCGTGTGCCGCACTGTGTAACATTCATGGATACTTCGCTGCCTCCCGCCTTGCCCGACCCTGCAACCCTCCAGCACCAGATCGCCGCAGCGCTGCCTCCTGCGTGGCAGGTAAGGTGGGTGGACTCAACCAGCTCCACCAACGCCGACCTATTGGCGCTGGCCCGCAGCGACCATGGCCAGCTCGCACGGCCTTGGATCCTTGGCGCGCATCTACAGGAGCGCGGGCGCGGGCGGGCGGGCCGCAGCTGGCAGAATCGCGCCGGCGCCAACCTGATGTTCTCCTGTGCGTTCGACGTTTTCCTGCCGCCGCGCCGCCTGCCCACCCTCTCGCCGCTCGTCGGGCTGGCTGCCTGCGAAGCCATGCGCGCATTGCTGGCGCCTGCGCAACGCCTGAACCTCACCATGAAGTGGCCTAACGATCTGCTGTGGCATTCAGCCAAGCTGGCCGGCATCCTGGTCGAAACCACCCGTGCCGGCACCTCGCCGCAATCGCCAGACCACTATGTGGCCATCATCGGCATGGGCATCAACCTTGATGACGCGCGCGCACTGAGCCAATCACTGAATCGCAGTGTCGCCGACTGGGCCGAAATCTGCCGGGCCGACCCTGACGCCGGCCACGTCCCTTATGCCGACATCGTGGTCAGTATCGCTCGCGCCTGGTACGACAGCCTGAACTACGCCACCGCCTATGGCTTCTCCTCGCTGCCCGAACGGTATGCCCAGGTGGATGCGCTGGCAGGGCAGCATGTGCACGTCATAGACAACGACCGCATGGTGCAGGCAGGCATTGCCTGCGGCATTGACGAAAGCGGTCAACTGCGGCTGCGCACTCCGGCAGGAGAATCGCTGGTGACGGTGGGCGAGATTTCGGTTCGGCCGCGACAGGCGTATCCACAATGAAAACACTGCTCATCGATGCGGGCAACACACGCGTGAAGTTTGGCTGGGTAGACACCACCACGGGAGAACGAGAGCCCGCCGCACTCGCCATTGGCCACGACAGTCTGGCCCAGCTGGACGCATGGCTGCGCAACCTGGCGCCCGAGATCACGCGCGCAATCGGCACCAATGTCGCTGGCCAGCAAGCCGCCAATCGCATTCATGCCGCGCTGCACGCCTTGGCAGCCCCCGCGCCGCAATGGATCAGCAGCCAGGCCGAAACAGCCGGCGTGCGCAATACGTACGACCACCCCGCCCAACTGGGTGCGGATCGCTGGCTGGCCATGGTGGGCATGGTGGCCCACGCCCAGGGCACCCGGCCGCTGATGCTGGCCAACTTCGGCACTACCACCACCATCGATACCCTGGCCTACGGCGACACCGGCACGCCGGTATTTGCCGGCGGCCTCATCATGCCCGGGCCGGAGCTCATGCGCGCCAGCCTGAAAGCGGCCACGGCCAATCTACCCCTGGCAGAGGGGCCGGCCGCGGCGTTTCCTCAGCATACGCACCAAGCCATCAGCAGCGGCATCGCAGCGGCACAAACGGGCGCACTCCTGCGCCAATGGCGCGAGGGGCTGGCCCGCTATGGGCAGGCGCCGCAGGTGTTCTGCAGTGGAGGGGGATGGCATCTGGTGGAACCCGAGGCCGCGCGTGTGCTGGCGCGTGCGCAGGCGGACATGGGCTTGGAAGTCGAAGAAATCAACTGGCTGGCCACACCGGTACTGGATGGCCTGGCGCGGCTGGCGGCCAGCGGGGCCTGAGAAGCCGGCGGCGGCATGGCTCCCGCAGCATTGCAGCCATGACACAGCAACCGACACATTGCGCAGCCGCGGCTACCACGGGGAATTGCGCATGCGCCTCGGTGCCGCCTAGCGTGCCTGCGTAACGGGCAACGGCGTGCCGATGGCGATGGTGTGCTGCTGGCGTTCTGTCAGGCGGCGGCTCTGGCGCCCCTCTTCGCTGGGCGGGGGCCCGAACAGGCCTTCGCCATAAGCGGCGACGCCCAGATTCGCCAGCACGAGAAGTAAAAACAGAAAACGCATGACAGGAAAGAAACGATGCGACAAAGTGGGGGCAGTATAGCGCCGCTCACTTTGCCAGGCCCAGGCATGATACTTGCGGTTGCATTCGTGAGGTTGCATTCGTACGGCTGGATTCGTGCGGCTGCATTCGTGCGGCTGCGCTCCTTAAGCGTCACGACAGTTTAATATCTCTCTTTTCCATTGATGCGGTGCCGCAAGGCGCCGACACCCACCGATGAAGCCAATTCGCAAAGCCGTTTTTCCCGTTGCAGGCTTGGGCACCCGATTTCTGCCCGCCACCAAAGCCATGCCCAAGGAAATGCTCCCTATCGTCGATAAGCCGCTGATCCAGTATGCCGTCGAAGAAGCGATTGCGGCCGGGATTACCGACCTCATTTTCATTACGGGCCGTAACAAGCGCGCGATTGAAGACCACTTCGACAACGTGCCCGAGCTCGAAGCAGAGCTGGAAGCCAAAAGCAAGACCAAACTGCTGGAAATCGTGCGCAATGTAATCCCCGCGCATGTGAACTGCATCTATACACGCCAGCCCGCGCCGCTGGGCCTGGGCCACGCGGTACTATGCGCCGCGCCTATCGTCGGCAACGAGCCGTTCGCAGTACTGCTGGCCGATGACCTGATCGATGCGCCGGTCTCCGTTACCCATCAGTTGGTCGACGCTGCGCACCGGCACAATGGCAGTGTATTGGCCATCCAAGACGTACCGCACGAAGAAACCCAGAAATACGGCATCATTTCGGGCGAAGCAGCCGACGAACGCACCACGCGGCTTTCGGGCATCGTCGAAAAGCCCCAGCCTGCCGACGCACCGTCCACCCTGGCCGTAGTAGGCCGCTACGTGCTGGAACCCGAAATCTTCAAGCACCTGCGTCATACCAAGAGCGGTGTAGGCGGCGAAATCCAATTAACGGACGGCATCGCCAGCCTGCTCAAGGCCAAAGCGGTGTATGGCCTGCGGTACGATGGCATCCGCTACGACTGCGGCAGCAAAGATGGGTTCTTTCGCGCCACGATCGAGTTTGGTCGCAAGTACCACGGGCTGGAGCCCTGAACTGCGGCGGCCTCAGCCCTGCGGCCGGCCGTTGGCGAGTTCGTGCAAGCCAGACACCACGCGCGCGACTGCGCCCGTATGCTGGCGTACCCAATGCTCGCCGGCCTCGCCCATGCGGGCCAGGCGCGGGGCATCGTCGATAAGCTGCAGGGAGAGCTGCAGCGCGGCTTCGGCGTTGGGCACGCGCAGGGCGGCACCCGCATCCAGCGCATCGACCACCGCCTGCTCGAAATTACGGGTGTGCGGGCCTACGATAACCGGTGTGCCCTGGGCGCACGCTTCGATCAGGTTTTGCCCGCCCAATGGCTGAAAGCTGCCGGCCACCACAGCCACGTGTGCCAGCGCGTAATACCAGGGCATTTCACCCAACGTATCACCCAGCAGCACCGAGGCAGTGGCGCATGCGTTCAGCGCAGTAGAGCTGGCATCGCCGGCGGCGAGCAACTCGGAGCGGCGCACAAAATTCAGCCCTGCCTGCGAAAGCAGTGCAGCAGCTTCATCAAAACGCTGCGGGTGACGCGGCGCAATGCAAAACAGTACCTGTTCGGACAAGTTGCGGCCTTGTGTTTTGGCGCGCTTCATATGCTTGAGAATAGCGTTGATGAACAGCGGCTCTTCGCCCTCGCGCGTGCTGGCCACCAAGATGACCTTGCGGTGCAGCCGCGCGGCAAACTCGCGGCCGCGCGCGATTTTGTCGAGTGGCAGCGAAATGTCGAACTTGAAATTACCCGATACCCGGGCGCCCGGCGCCCCCGCCTGTTCAAGCCGCTGGGCGTCCTGCAGCGTCTGGGCGTAGACGGCGTCGAAAGTGGCATAGGCGCGGCGCATCACGCTGCCCAGACGCAGGCTCTGGCGCAAGGCGTGGTCCGAGAACCGCGCGCTGGCCAGCATCATGGGGACGCCGGCGTGCTCGGCTGCATGCAGCAGGTTGGGCCAGACCTCCCGCTCTATGAGTATGCCGGCACGCGGCCGGTAGCAAGCAATGAAACGCCGGGTGGCTCCAGGAAAATCGTAAGGCAGCCATTGCTGCACGAGCCGGCCTTCGGCAATGGGGCCGGCAAACAGGCGCGCGCCTTCTTCACGGCCCGTTACCGTCATGTGCGTAAGCAGCACACGCTCACCGCTGTCGAGCAGCGCTTGCACCAGCGGCTGCGCGGCCCGTGTTTCACCCAGGCTGACGGCATGCACCCACACTGGCGCCTGCAGCAACGGGGCCTTGCCGTAATGGCCGAAACGCGCGCCCGACACCACCCCCCAGTCGCCGCCCGCGCGGCGGGCACGCATCGCCATCCAGGCCAGCAGGCCTGGCGACAGCAGCCGTATGAGTGCAGTGTAGAGATAGCGGTTCAAGACTGACCCCACCCCGTCAAGGGAAAGATTGTATGTTACGACGGGTTGCACCCCGCCCGTGCCCGGCATTCGACGGACGGATGATGCGCTCAGGCATCCAGCCGCCCGCCCGGCAAATCGGCATGCGCCGTATCGTCGAAATCGAGCGCCTGCGCTATGGCGCTGAGCACGGTTTCGGCGGAAGGCTCGCTGCCGCGCTCGCCCAGGCTGGCCGTATAGGCCGGGCCTTCGAGTGGCGTGCGCACCGGCGTGGATGCCTTGTAGATGCCGATGGTGGGCCGGCCCAGGCCCGCCGACAGATGTGTAAGGCCGCTATCAAGGCCAACCATGATACGGGCGGCAGCCAGCACCCGGGCCACCTCGGTGAGCGACATGCGTGGCAACACTTCTGCCTGCGCGTCGCCTGCCACCAGGCTGATCGCGCGCGCGGTTTCGGCGGCGTTGCCGGACAAGAGTTTCAGGCTTAGCCCGCAATCGTGCAGGGAGGTAAAGACGCGCTTCCAGTTGGCCTCGGGCCAGAGCTTGTCGTCGCGGCTGGCCGAGGGCATGATCACCGCATAGGGCTGGATGGCGATGCCTTCGGTGAAACCGTCCAGGCCGAAATCGGGCTCGCCCTCGTACTGGTAGCCCAACGCGGCGGCGGCCAATTCGCGCTGCCGGGTTACGGCAGGTTGCCAGAACTTGACAGTATGTTTGACATCGTAGAAGAAAGAAGCGAGCGGTTCGCGCGCGGAGCGGAAATCCAGCCCATGGCGCTGGCCATGGGTTTGCCGGACCAACCAGACGGACTTCATCAAGGCCTGCATGTCCAGCACAATATCGTATCTGCGGGCGCCGAGGTTCTGGCGCAGCGCGAGGCGCTCTGCCCGAGTATCCGCTGCCCACCAGTGCTTGCGCCAGCGGCGATGCGCCACAGGTATAACCTCGTGCACAGCCGGGTGCCACGCGGGGATTTCGGCAAAGCCCTCTTCGACGACCCAGTCGATCTGCGCGCCCGGTACATGGCGTGCGATATCGGACACTGCGGGCAGCATGTGTACGAGATCGCCCAGCGAAGACGTGCGGACTATGAGAATGCGTTTCGTCATGCGCGGATTATAAGTTACGCATTGCGCCGCCGCCATTCGATCAGCCCAATGGTAATGCCGCTCAGGCAGACAATGCCGATGCCGACCCAGGACAGCCCGTCTGGAAACTGGCGCCAGATCAGCCAGCCGTATGTGGAAGCGCTGACGATCTGAAAGTACATGAACGGCGACAGCAGCGAGGCCGGCGCCCGGCGATAGGCAAGAATCTGCAGCAGATGGCCCAGGCAGCCCCAGAGCCCTGTGCCCACCAACACGAGCCAGTGCAGCGGCCCCAACTGGCTGAAGGTGGCCCAGACATCTTGCCAATAAAACGGCAGCGCCAGCAGCAACACGACGCTACCTACGCCTCCGCTCCACACCAGCGTGGTATAGGGATCGTCGACCGCCACGCGCCGCGTGGCAATAAACTGGGCCGACATCACACAGGCCGTCAGCAGGCCAAACAACGTGCCCACCGGGTCCAGCCCCGCACCGGGGCGAACCACCAACATCACACCCAGAAAGCCAACACCGGCGGCCACCCAGCGCGACACCCGCGCCGGCTCGTTTAGTACCCATGGCGCCAGGGCCAGCACAATCAGGGGCGCCAGGAAATTGATGGCGGTCGCCTCGGCCTGCGGCAAGTAATGCAGGGTCGTGAAGAAGGACATGGTGGCGACCAGCATGGCGGCGCCCCGAAACGCCTGCGCGCCGGGCCGCGAGCATTGCACCACGGCCCAGCCACGCCTGGGGACCAACAGGAACAGCACCAGCGCCAGATGCACGACATACCGGACCAGGCATAGCACCAGCAATGGCACACCCGCCCCCATGACATACTTGCCGCTGGCGTCCAGCCCCGACAACGCCCACATCGACGCCAACAGCAACAGCACACCGGCCAGCGGCTGCACCGCGCCACTGACCAGGGTGCCGGTGCCCTTTACCGTGTGCGGAGCCATGGCTGCCCCCCGGTGCGTGACGACACGGCGGCCAGGCAGCGGCAGCCCTCGCTCCGGCGTGATCGGATCAGGTACGGCATGTCAAGGCCTGGAAGCGGCATCAAAGCGCTTTGAGCGCAGTCTTGTAGTATGCGGCGCGTTCGGCATAGCCGCTGGCGTTTTTCTTGAGGCCAGCCACGTCTTCGTCGGACAGCGTGCGTACCACCTTGGCAGGCGCGCCAAGGATCAACGAACGCGGCGGAAAGACCTTGCCTTCGGTAACCACCGCGCCCGCGCCGACCAGGCTTTCAGCGCCGATCACGGCCTTGTTGAGCACCACGGCCTGGATGCCGACCAGCGCGCCGTCTTCGATCGTACAGCCATGCAACATGGCCTGATGGCCGATGGTGACGCCTTTGCCGATAGTAAGCGGGCAGCCCGGGTCGGTGTGTAGCACCGCACCCTCCTGCACGTTAGAGCCCTCGCCCACGACAATAGGCTCGTTGTCACCGCGTATGACCGCGCCAGGCCAGACACTGCTGCGCGGATGCAGTACCGCGCTGCCGATGATAGTGGCTTCTTTCGCCACGAAAGCGGAGTCATCAATATTGGGGGCGCGATCGCCGAGTTGATAGCAGGTCATGTCTCTTTGTCGTCGGATAAGCGGGATATCCCGTATGCAGGGGATGATACACCGGCCGCGTACCCAGCCGCCCCATGGGCGGCGGGCCACACATCCGCGCGTGGTTCCCAGGCTCGGCGTCCCGGTATGCACACAATGCAAAATGGGCCGACCGCCCCGCAGAAAAGGCGGCCGGCCCGGCCTCTTGCAAGACCTGTGCGGAAAAACCCGTCAGGCGGCGGGGACGACGAAGTTGATGTTGTTCAGTTCGCCGGTATAGCCGACGAGCTGGATCAGGCCGTCGCCGGCCTGGAGCGCCATATCGTCATTCTGCACAAAGACGAAAGTATCGCCGTTGTGCTGGAAGGACGTCCAGCTATCGACCTCGACATTGGCGCTCGCGGTTTCCAGCTTGGCCATCAACGTGGCGTTGGCGTCGACCGCAACATCCACGTGCGCACCCGTAAGCACATCGCCTGTCAACTCGCCCGGCGTAGCACCTTCGCCGCGTGAGCTGAACGCCAGATTGTCGCCGGTATTGAAATCAACCACCCGCATTGCGCTGCCCAGCACGCCTGCTTCGCTGGAGACATCCTTCAGATTGGAAACTTCCTCGGTAAACTGAATCCAATTGTCGCCCTTGTCGGCCAGAATCGTCATACCCAGGTCGCCATCCAGGTACAGGGTATTGTTACCCGCGCCAAGATCAAGAATGCGTTCGGCACTGGTATGGACAATTTGCGTGTCGTCAGCCAGTTCCACCGAAACGCCCAGGACGTCGTCGCCCCCGCCCAGCGTCACAGTCCATCCCGGCAGCGATGCATCCTTGTCCTCAATGATTTTGATGTCGCTGTTGACCGTGGTCGTGGTCGTCGCAGTGTCAAACGTAGCCGCGCCGTCGGCTTCCACAGTGATAGGGCCCACATGCGTGGTGCCCTCGCCATCGATGATGATCTGCTGCAGATGCTGGCCGATAGGCGAATTGGGGCCCAGGTCGATCTCACCTTCCGTCACAGTCTTGAGCGCAATGTTCTGCATGACTTGGGCAAGCACGGACAGATTGACCGTGCTGTTGGTAAATGCCTCTTCCAGCGGGATGCCGGGTTGCAGCGCGGCCGACTGCGACACGTCCAGATCAAAATTGATCACCTCGCCATCCAGGCTTGCGCCCTGAACAACAATGCCGCGCTCGGCCAAGTATGCGATGAGCGGCGCGGCAGCCTCCTTGATGGTCTCAAGCGTCAGGCCCGTATCGCCAGCCCCGTCGCGCAGGCGCAGCAGGTCCGACGGCGTAATCTCGAACGTCGTCTGTCCGTCGGGGCTGGTAAGCAGCACTTCGCCCGTCAACGCAAGCGTCATGCGGTCGCCGGTACGGAATGCCTGGGCCTTGGCATCGGCGCTCCACGTGAATGGAACCGATCCGAAGTCGGTCACAAAGGTCATCGTGCCCGACGCGTCATCGAGATCGGCGCGAAGTACGTTGGGGTTTCCATTGGCTTCGCCATGTGGCGGGCCGAGCTTGATGTCGTCGACATTCGCCACTGTTGTCGCAGTGGTGCCAACATTCTGGACCGCGCTGAAGAGGGAATCCTTCACTGTGGACGCGAAGTCCGAGGTCAGGGCCTTGTCAAAGAAGTTATCGAAGCGTAATGCCATTACTACCTCCCGAAGGGTTTACAACAAACGAATGGGAGGTTCGATGCTAGCAACGCGCACACGTGCACATATGACAATCCGGTTTCGATAGGAGTTTGTTCTGGTTTAAATGTAAAAGCCGCAGAAGACACATCCATGCGGCTCGCAACGCAATCGACCATATACCGATGGCCTAGGCCGTTTGTATCAGAACAGGCGCCGCAACCCAGGAAAAGCCTCGTTGCATGTACGTCAGATTGACGACCGCATATGACAAGCAGAGAAGGCTTTCCGGTGGATGAGCCCGGGTGGTTTTCAGTCGGTGGGCAAGCGCCTGAAGGCGGGCTCGGCGGGCGCCCTGGGGCGGGAAGGGCGATGGACGCCCATGGCGGTAAGCAGGGTAGCCTGGTTGCCTGGATGGCGGGGAAAGAGATATCGAAGCACAACTGCCCGCGACGCAAACGAGAATCATACGGTTATCAGACGAAACTCAGACAGCACCCGCTTTCGTTACGCATCTCAGTTCAGCGTTGCCGACAGGCTCAGAGAATCTGCGACAACAAAGGTGTCTTGCGCACTGACAACTTGCATATCGGAAGCCTGCACACCGGCGGCTTGAATACTGGCGGAAGGCCGGGGCCACGGGCGCGCGTGCGGCGCCACCGCCGCCTGTCTGGCGGGATCCAGCGCAATCGTCCGGGTCAGGTAGGCATTGCTGATGGCATCAAAATCCGCGCTATCCAACTCACCGGCAACATGTGCCAACTGCAGCCAGGCCAGTAGGTACTCCAGGCGCGCCTGTGCCAACGCCGCCTGGGCCCTGAACAACAGATCCTGCTCATCCAGCACTTCCAGGTTGCTGCCCACACCGTAGGAAAACGCCTTCCGGGCGGCCATCACACTCAGCTTGCCCGAGGCCACGGCAGATTCCAGGGCGCGGATCCGTTCGGCACCATTGGTGACATTGCTGTATTGGCGTGTGGCATCGGCCAGCGCCTTTTCCCGCGCCGCATCCAGTTCAGACTGCCGTTGGCGGTATTCATTGCGCGCCTGCGACACATTGGCCGAGGTATACCCGCCCGTGAAAATCGGTATGGCAACATGCAGGCCCACTACATAGGTATTGGACCGCTGGCTGAGCGTAGACAGATTCTCGCTGTCCGCATTACTGTAGCTGGCAACCAAGTTCACCGACGGCCAGTATTCGCTCCGGGCCTGCTCCACACCTGCCTGCGAAACATCCACCGACGCGCGCGCAGCCTGCACAGAAGGATTATTCTCGCTGGCGCGCCGCAGCCATTCCCGCAGGTTTGCTGGCTCCAGCGGCAGTAGCGTAAAGGCTTCGCCCAGCCCAGCAATCGCGTCGGGTGCAAACCCGATCATGGCCTGCAACTCACGCTGCGCCACCAGCAGCTCATCCCGCGCGGCGATTTCGTCCGCGCGCGCAACCGCAAGCCTGGCAGCGGTCTCTTTTACATCTGTGGCCGTGCCTGCATCACGCGCGAATCGCGCCTGCTGTGTCTTGTGGCGATCCTGCAGCGTTGCCACACGGGCCTGCTGCAACGCAACGCGCTCATGCGCGAGCAGCACTTCAAGATAGGCGGTAGCCACACGTGCCCCCATTTGCTGCTGCCGCACGGTAAAGGTTTCCGCCCCTTCGCGCGCCATGGCCGCGCCGCGCTTGTAGCCAGCATATCGCCCATAATCCAACAGAGGCTGCTGCAACTGTACGTAGGCATTGGATGAGTCATAACTCACGTCCGACGACGTACGTCGCCCCAGAAAATCGGGCTGCTCGATATCGCCATTGATACGGCTGCGTACATAGCCCGCCTGGATCTGTGGCAACAGGCCGGCACGACCCTGCCTGCGCAGCGTATCGGCCGCAAGGCGCTCGCTGATGGCTGCCTTGTAGCTCGGGTCGTAATCCAGCGCCATGCGCCATGCCTGGGACAGGTCGAGCACGCCCGCGTCCGGCTGCACCGCTGGCCGCGCCTGCGCCGCAGCTGGCGCCGCGCCGGCCCCCTTGCGGGCATCGGAAAGTGTCGCCGACCCTTGCAGCGTAAGCGCCGCCGGCACATCCTGCGCATGCGCGAGGACCGCTGTCAGCGCGCTGAGCGCCATACCGACGCACAAGGCGAGCAGCAAGGCTCGCAAAAACATGAACATGTTCCGCATGCATCCCGCCCGGCCCGCGCGCACACAAGCTGGCAACGCGTTCTCCGCGTCACCGGCATGCAGTTCACGATTGGCCAATACAGACATCCAGCACCTTGAAGATCGACGCCTGCAAGGCGCCGGTTGGTCGGTGAAAAGAAGCAAAGTGAAGCAGCACGTTATTACAGCCGCAGCAATATCCAGGCGCGCAAACGTTACGTTTGTTATACGTTCGCAACTGTGGCGCTGGTGGAAACAGCCGCTTATGTTCGCGCCGGTGCCGTTGTTACAAACGTCCGCACCGTCTTGCGCGCATCTCGCGGCATAAGGGTCGCGTAAGGAACAGAAGCAACAGCAACATCGGGCCACACATTGCCACGGAACATTAACCATTCGGCGGATATAGTGGATCAGCACATTTTCCGGCATGTCACCGGGCCGCATGACAAGCGCATTACAAGGTAATCAATGACATCATCCCGCCGCACCGAACTTGGCGAAGCGCTATACCGGTTTCGCAAGATCTTCTACAGTCTTGCCGCGTTCAGTTGCGTGATCAACATTCTGGGCCTGACGCCCGCGCTCTACATGCTGCAGGTGTACGATCGCGTTCTAGCCAGCGCCAATCAAACCACGCTGTTGATGCTCACACTGCTGGTGGTAGGGCTGTACCTGCTTTCGGCATTGCTGGAGTTCGCCCGCTCGCAGGTACTGATACGCGTTGGCAACCGTTTCGACATGATGCTCAACCAGCGCATTTTCACCGCATCCTTCGAGCGCAATCTGCGCCGCGCCGGCGGCAACCCCGCGCAGGCGGTGCAAGACCTGACCAATCTGCGCCAGTTTCTCACCGGCAACGCGCTGTTCGCCTTCTTCGACGCACCATGGACGCCCATTTATATTGCTGTGACCTTCATGGTGCACCCGCTGCTGGGGCTCATCACGCTGCTCGGCTCTCTCGTGCTGATCGTACTGGCCTATATCACCAACGTTGTCACGCGCAAGCCGCTGGCCGAGGCCAACCAAGCGTCGATCTCGGCCGCCGCCTTCGCCAACAACCACCTGCGCAACGCGGAAGTGATCGAAGCCATGGGCATGCTTCCGGGCCTGCGCGCCAGGTGGTTCGGCCAACACAACCGCGTGCTCGCGCTGCAAACCCAGGCCTCCGACCGCAACGCGCGCATCAGCACCTTCAGCCGCTTTGTCCGCATCTCGCTGCAATCGCTTATCCTCGGCGCAGGTGCACTGCTCGTGATTGAAGGCAGCATCACCGCTGGCATGATGATTGTTTGTTCAATCCTGATGGGCAAGGCGCTGGGGCCCGTCGAACAGGCCATCGGTGCATGGCGACAGATGCTCGGCGCCCGCCAGGCCTATGCACGCCTGGACGAAATGCTGATCGACGCGCCGCCCCGCGGCGATACACTGACACTGCCCGCGCCCACCGGCCACTTGCGCCTCGAAAACGTCATCGCTACCGCGCCGGGCGGCCAGAACGCCCTACTCAAGGGCCTGTCCTTCGACATCCCCGCCGGCGATGCGGTCGGCGTTATCGGCCCATCGGCGGCGGGCAAGTCCACACTGGCCCGCATACTCGTTGGCGTGTGGCCCGCACGCGCGGGCACTGTACGGCTGGATGGCGCCGACGTCTACCTGTGGAACAAGGACGAACTTGGCCCGCACATCGGCTACCTGCCTCAGGATATCGAATTGTTCGAGGGCACGATCGCTGAAAACATCGCACGCTTTGGCGCCGTGAATGATGAGCGGGTGATCGAGGCCGCTCAGCGCGCAGGCGTGCATGACATGATCCTGCATCTGCCACACGGCTACGACACCAGGCTGGGCACCGATGGCGCATCTCTGTCTGGCGGACAGAAGCAGCGCATTGCCCTGGCGCGGGCACTGTACGGCAGCCCTGCGGTGTTGGTGCTGGATGAGCCCAACTCCAATCTCGACGATAGCGGCGAAGCCGCGCTGGTAAAGGCAATCGCCGATGCGAAGCGGCGCGGCGCCACGATTGTCCTGATTACACATCGTATGAACGTGCTCAACGCCATGGACAAGCTGCTGGTGCTGCGGGACGGCGCGCTGGCCCTTTACGGGCCGCGCGACGATGTATTGAATGCGCTGCGCCAGCAACAGATCAAAGCCGCCTCGTCCACGGGGCAGCGCAACATCGCTGGCACGGGCCCCGCCATTCCGGGCGCCCCCCTGCATATCGTTGGCAACCCGCAGGCCTGACATGACCGCATACATAGAAAACGCACCCGCCGCCGATGCACTGCCCCGCGTCGATACTGACTTCACCGCGCCGCTGCGCTGGGGCCTGGCCGTGCTGCTGCTCGGCTTCGGCGGCTTCGCGGCATGGGCCGCCTTCGCACCCCTGGATGCGGGCATTACCGCCAATGGTTCAGTGAAGGTGGCAGGCAACCGCAAGGCCATCCAGCACCAAGAAGGCGGCACCATCGATGAAATACTGGTGCGCGAAGGAGACCACGTGAAAGCGGGCCAGACTGTAGTGCGGCTGAACGCCACCCGCGCACAGTCCGAGCAAAGCGCGGTGAGCGCCCAGTACATTACCGCCGCCGCCATCGAGGCCCGCCTGATCGCCGAACGCGACGGCCTGGACCGCGTCGAGCCGCTGTCTGCCGCGCAAGAACGCTTTAGCAATGACCCGCGCTTTGTGCGTGCCATGCAGGCCCAGCAGCGGCTGTTCGAGACCCGCCAACAGGCACTGCGAGGCGAGATCGACATCCTGAAAGAAAACTTGAATGGTGCGCGACAACAACTGGCCGGCTTGAACAAAGTACAGTCCAGCCGCAAATCACAGATCGGCTACCTGAACCGCGAACTGGAAGGCGTGCGCAGCCTGGCCAAAGAAGGCTACCTGCCCCGCAACCGCATGTTTGAGCTTGAACGCAACGCGGCCCAGTTGAGGGCGGCGCTTTCATCCGACGCGGTCGAGGCCAGCCGCACGCAGAACCAGATCGCCGAACTGAAACTGCGCATCCTGCAGCGCGAACAGGAATACCAGAAGGAAGTGCAGTCGCAGCTTTCCGATTTCCACAAGGAAGCAGCCACCTTGCATGACCGCCTGCGCGCGCTGGACTATACCGTGACGCAGACGGACATTCAGTCGCCGGTGGACGGCTATGTGCAAAACGTCAGCGTGCACACGGTCGGCGGCGTGATTGCGCCTGGCGCGTCACTCATGGAAGTGGTTCCCCAAGACCGCAGCTACCTGATTGAGGCGCAAGTTCCTGTGCACGCCATCGACCGCATGGCGCCGGGCTTGGACGTGGAAATCAGCTTCCCCGCCTTCAACCACGCCCACACACCGAACATACCGGGCAAGGTGCGCACCGTGTCGGCCGACCGCCTCGAAGACGAAGAAACCGGAACGCCCTACTACCTGGCCCAGATCGAAGTGACGCCGGAAGGCGTGGATATGCTCAGCGCCAACACGATACGCCCCGGGATGCCGGCATCGGTCATGATCCGCACAGGAGAGCGCACCATGCTCAGCTACTTGCTCAAGCCTTTCCTTGATCGTCTGGACAAATCCTTCAAGGAGCAATGATGCGAGGATCGCTACTGATGCGCACGGCGTTGCCCCTTGCTGCGCTGGCCTGGGCCCTGGCACACGCGCCCAGCCATGCAGCCGGGCCGACCTCGGCGGAAACCCGCGCCAGCGGCGGCACCGCACCTGCGACTGGCGCCAACAAGACATCGACGCCATCCGCCGCAGACACGCTGACGCTGGCGCAGGCCTGGCAGGCGGCCCTGCACCACGATCCCACATACCAGGCCGCGATCAGCGAACGCGAAGCTGGCCAGGCCCACCGTGCAATGGGGCGAGCCGGACTGCTGCCGCAGATCAGCGCATCGCTGGGCCGCAGCAAGATGCGGGGCACGCTTGAAACCCCCAGCCCCTTCGGCGGCGGAACGCGTAGCGAGGACCTGAACTACACCATCAGAACCAATGAAATCCGCGCTACGCAGACGGTGTTCAACTGGAGCCGCTATGCCGAATACCGTCAGGGCCACGCGCGTGCGGACCACAGCCTGGCCGTCTTCGACACCAAGGCGAAAGACACCGCTGCCCGCTTGGTCAATCGCTACTTTCAGGCTTTGCTCACGTATGAGAACGTGCGGCTCGCCCAACATAAACTGGACGCCGACGAGAAGCAGCTGCACGCCGCCCAGCGCCGCTTCGACAACGGCGAAGGCACCATTACCGATATCCGCCAGACCGCATCGCGACGCGACATTTCACGCGCCGACTTAATCGCGGCCGAAGACGCCATGGTGGTCGCACAACGAGAGCTGCAAGAAATGGTAGGCGCCGCGCCCCAGCGCTTGGCAACACTAACGCCAGGCTTCCAGCCCCGGCCATTGTCCCCGCCCACGCTGGAAGAATGGCAGGCTGCGGCCCTTGCCAACAATGCAGAAATCCGCACCGGAAAACAGAACGTACGCGTCGCCGCCGCGGAGGTTGACAAAGCGTTCGGCGGCCACCTGCCTACCCTGGACCTGATCGCGGCTCGCCGCGTGGTCAGCAATGAAACCATCGCCACACGCAACCAGGACAGCCACACCACCGCCGTTGGCTTTCAGCTCAATCTGCCCATCTATTCCGGCGGCCTGACCAGCGCCCAGGTAGATCAGGCCGAACACAACCGCGATCGCACCACCCAGGAACTGGCCGCCACCCGTGAAAACACCTCCGTCGAAGTCACCAAGCAGTATCACGCCGTTCTCAGCGGGGCCCAGCGCATCGACGCGCTCATCGCGGCCGAGCAATCCGGCGCAGAGGCGGTGCAAGCGATCGAAGCCGGCTATCAGGCCGGCACGCGCACACTGACAGACATCCTCGACGCACAAGATCAGTTGTACAAATCGCGTCTGGATCTTGTGCAGGCGCGGCTGGAGTATGTACAGGCAAGGCTGATGCTCGCAGGCGCTGCGGGGCGGCTGGATGACGCTGCCATCAATGAAGCGAGCACCCAGTATTTTGGTGATGCGTGGGCGGCATTGACGCCAGGGCGCACTCAATGCCCCGATTGCAGGGTCAACAGCGCACGCGCGCCGCAGCCCACGGTAGCGCCGACGCCTGCCTCGTAAACTGCGCACGCCAATATCGGCGCATCGACACCGATATCAGATGCCAAGACCCATGGCGTCGTGGCCGTGTGCCCGCCACTATCGGCCGTTGCCTACATCAGGACGCTCGCTTCTGCCCTCAGCCTCATCTTTCCGTTCTGAAATGCTGCGCGGACGATCCGCATCGGTCAGCGGATAGGCGTCGGCCACATACGCAGGCCCTTTCATCAACTTGATGATCAGCGCCCCCGTGGCCACCATGAACACCGCATTCAGATACAGAATCAGCGTTCCCACCGCATACACGGCGTACTTGGACAAGTAAAGCAAATAGCTCATCGAGCTGCTGCCACCGGCCTGCAGCCAGCCCAGCAGCGAGGGCCCCATGAACACCACGATCCCCAGCAATGCCGCGCCGGGCGTCCAACGCAAAATCGTACGCTCCAACCCCGCCGGCTCACCCGGCCGGCCGTATCCCGGAAGTTTCCTGAAGATTCTCATCACATGCACCTGCAGAGTCGTTCATTCCATCGTACTGCAGCGGTACAACATGGGCTGAGCACCCGTCGGGAGAGTGCTACAAAGGGTGAGCCTACGCAGCCCTGCGCCTGCCGACCTGCCTCGTGGCTACTTCGACACCAATCGCACTATCGTGTCCCGCAGCCACTGGTTCAGTTTCGAAGCTTCGTTCTGCGCACTCCAGGCCATAATCATGCGCGCGGTTCGCAGCGCTTTTGGCAGCTTGATCTGCACCAGGTCGAAGTGCTGTTGGTATTTATCGGCCATCTGCTTGGGCATAGTAGTGGCGTAATCGGACTCAGCCAGAACATAGGGCGCGAGGCCAAAGCTGGATACATATGCGCTGAAACGCATAGCGTAGCCGGTGTTGGCCAAAGCCCGGTCAAAATTCGTTTGCTTCCCGTACATGTGCGAGAACGCTAGCCACTTCACGCGAGACAAATCACCCAAGCTCAACTGGCGCCTGCCGCTCAGCGGGTGGTGTCGGGACACCACGCACACGCGCTCGTCGTCAAACAGCACCCGCGACGGAAACCGAGCGGGTAAGTCCTGAAACAAGCCAATCGCAAGATCCATCCGGGCCGAATCCAGATCATCGGGGGAGAAATCGCCATGCACTGGCTGAAAGCGTACGGTGAGCCGTGGCGCGGCGGCCTGCAGAGCCGTGGTTAGCGGTGCCGCAAGCAAAAGCTCGATGTGTGCGGCAGCGCCAATGTTCACCACGCCAGACAGCTTTTCTGGCTGGAAGATTTCATCCGAGCCCAGCGCGTCTTCCAGACGACGCAAAGCTGCGTGCACGTGCGCGTGAAGTGCACGCGCATGCTCTGTGGGCACCAACTGTTTTCTGATCACGACAAACAAGGAATCGCCCAACAGCTCTCGCAGGCGCGCCAAGTCGCGACTGATTGCCGGCTGGCTTTTGTTTAAATCCCGTGCGGTGACAGTAACGCTGCGCGTTTGCATCAGCGAATCGAAACACAGCAGCAGCGGCATGCTTACCCGCCGCAGCATTGAAAAACCAGACGGCACCCACGAAGAGAGTATAGGCGTATTCAAGGTACGTGCTCCAGTGCCTGCGGAACAGCAACGGCATCGTCTATGCATATCGATTTTGGTATGCATGTTATCAGAAACAATCATTATTGAAATATATGGAGCTTGACTAGAATGCCCTGATCCATACATGCATACGCGGAGACAGACGATGACACTCAACCACACCCGATACTCGAGCAAGGCAATTGCCGCTGTGGCGGCCACTGTAGTCCTTATTGCGTCCCCGACCGTCCAATCGGCCGAAGCATTTCCGCAGAAACCGGTGACGATTGTGGTTCCCTTCCCCGCGGGCGGCACGCCCGATATCATCGCGCGCGCCCTCGCCGATAAGGCACGCACGGCGCTGGGTACGTCAGTCGTCATCGAGAACAAGGGCGGTGCAGGCGGCAGCATAGGGGTACAGTATGTAGCGCGCAGCAAGGCCGACGGTTATACACTGGTCATGTGCGCCTATAGCTGCGCGGTTACACCATCGCTCTATACGCCTGCGCCATACAGCATTACAAAAGACTTTACCCCGGTGATGCTCGTCGGCACCGTACCCAGCGTACTAGTTGTGAACCCCAAGGTGCCCGCAAAAACCGTAAAAGAATTCATCGCTCACGCCAAGGCCAACCCCAATACACTGAACGCGGCATCGTCGGGCATAGGCGGCTCCGCGCATATGGCGCTGGAGTTGCTCAAGCGTGAGGCTGGCGTCGATATCGCCCATATCCCCTATAAAGGCGCGGGACAGGTAGCGGGCGATCTGCTGGGCGGCCAAGTCGATATGTATTTCGACAACCTTCCCGCGTCGCTGGCCAGCATCAAAGACGGTCGCCTGAACGCCATTGCCGTTGCGGGCAAGGAGCGCGCCAAAGCCATTCCTGATACCCCCACCTTTGCTGAGGCGGGTTACCCAGGAATGCAGGTTTATCCATGGTTCGGGATCCTGGCACCCGCGGGCACGCCTTCCGCAGCTATCGAAGCATTGAACCACGCCCTGAACACGGCCCTGAACGACCCCGATGTCAAAACCCGCATGGGCAGTCTGGGCGTGGATCTGGCCGGCGGCGCACCCCGCATTCTCGGCGAGTTTCTGGACACCGAAACCCGGAACAACGCCCGATTGATCAAAGAGAACAGCATTACCGCGGAATAAGCTCGATGCCGCACTGTGCCACACACCGCCCTATCTGCCTGCGCGCCTTAGGCTCGTTTCATATCGGCGGGCGGCAGGTTCAGCTTTCGGGGCAGCCGAGCTTCGAACAGATCATGAGCGAAGGCGGGCAGCCGGTGAAAATCGACCTGAACGGCACCTATGTGGTCGAGCAGATGTACGTGCAGTACTTCCTGCCCCACGCCCCGAACGGCAAGGGGCCATTGGTGCTCTGGCATGGTGGCGCGATGACCGGCGCGGCTTGGGAAACCACCCCCGATGGCCGCGACGGCTGGCTCAACTACTTTCTGCAGCAGGGCTGGGACGTTTATCTGTGCGACGCTGTCGAACGCGGCCGCTCAGGCTTCGCCCCCACCCCGACCATCTGGCCGGCACCGCCGATCATCCAGACCGCGGATGATGTGTACACCCGTTTTCGCATTGGATACGGCCCGGGCAGCTACCACACCGACCCCGCACTGCGAAGGCCATACCCAAACACTCGCTTTCCGGTTAACCATTTTGACCAGTTCTGCAAGCAGATGGTGCCGCGCTGGACGCATACCAACGCCGCGATGATTGCTGCTTTTCAGGCCCTGCTGGAACGCATCGGCCCCGCCTCTATTGTCTGCCATTCACAATCCGGCCCCCTGGCGCTCAAGCTTGCCTGGCAGCACCCCCATCTAGTACGCAGCCTGGTCGCCATTGAACCGGCCGGCATCCCGCATGAGCGCAGCCCGCTCAGCGCCCTCCCCACCCTGATCGTACTAGGTGGCAATATAGCGGCCGATGACCGCTGGAGCATACTCGCAGCGCAAATACAGGCATTTATCGACTGTCACGCCAACGCAAGCCTGCTGTGGCTTGAAAAACAAGGCATCGAAGGAAACTCTCATGTCATGATGCTGGACAATAACAGCGATGATATCGCCGGTATGGTTCACGAATGGCTGGCTGCAAGAACATAAAACCGCCGGTTGAAATACCAATTGATGGAGCAGCTTTAGCCGCAAAGCGTATGCTGCGGCACCGTCAGTTGATCCGTACCTCATACCGGAAATTCTGGGGCCGGCCGTAAGACACGCGGTATTCGATTGGACCGCCTTGTAGATTACGGGCGATGCGCTCGATTTTGACGAGCAACTCGCCCCGTCTGCTGCCAAGGTACTCGTCAGTATGGTCGCTGACAAAAGATAGAGTTTCGACTGCGGACGACACAAACTGGCCGCAGACCTGGTCGTAAAAGGGATACAACAGGTTGCCAAAACGCTCGAGCGGCATGTCGGCCAGTTTGGCGAACAGCGCGTACGGAAGCCAGATGCTTTCGCTCAGCACCGCCGCATGTTCGACCAATCGTACGCGCTGCAGGTGAATGAGGCGATCGGCAGGGCCCAAGCCAAGCCGTTGATTGATGAAACTCACCGGATCAGCAATGTCGACCTGCTTGACCACCCCTGTAGGCACAACCGGTTCGCCAGCCTGGTTTCGATAGCGAAAAAAGCGCAGCAGAGAATTCTTGAAATCGGGGCGCTTGATGAACGTACCCTTACCCTGGACCTTTACCAGCAACCCGTCCTTGACAAGGCGCTCGACCGCTTTGCGAATGGTCCCGACCGACACGTCGAACTCCGCAGACAAGACCTGCTCTGTGGGAATGGGCGCGGCGGCGTCCCAGACATGGTCTGCAATACGCGCCTGCAGGGCCAGGCGAACCCGCTCGTAGCGTGGAACGCTGAGATCATCCAGAGACGTGGAAACGGCTGCGGGCGGGTGCATGGACGGATAAAGGAATCATGGCGCGAAGCCGAACAGTTTCAAGGCGTTATCCCCCAGGACCCGCATACGCAAAGCCTCGTTAGGGATCAGCGAGTTTAGGAAGCCTATTGTTGCGTCGTAGTGTACCTGATCGTCATGCTGGGTATGAGGCCAGTCACTGCCCCATACCAGCCGTTCATGCATACCGCGCTCCAGCAGCAGTTGCAATGCTTCATGCGCATGACGCTCGCCTTGATCGCCGTGGCCCAGACGGTAATAACCTGAAACCTTCACCCAATGGCGCTCAGGGTCCAGCATGCTGAGCGCGGCTCGATAATCAGCATCCGCGATGCCCTTGGCAGGATCAACGCGTCCCAGGTGGTCGATGACAACTGGCCCTGCGTAGTCGGCAAGACCAGACAACAATGTGCGCAGGTAATCAGGTGGGCAATGCAGTTCCAATTGCCAGCCCTGCTGCCCCGCGCGAGACAGGAAGGCCTGCCAGCGCGGATCGCGCAGATTCGGCAGCGGCTTGCCAAACAGGTTCAGACGCGCACCCACGATGCCCTGGCGCGTCAACGACTGCAGCGCCGCTGCATCGATATCCGTTGGCACCACGGCAATGCCTTTCAAGCGATCGGGATGCGCAGTGATCGCGGCCAGCATTTCGCTATTGTCCACGCCAAAGAAGCTGGGCTGGATCAGGACACCATACTGAATGCCGTGGCGATCAAGGTTGGTCAGGTATTCGGTCACCGTCGCGTCCGTGGACGGACGATAGCGGGCATCTGCAATAAATGCGCCGTGCCTAGAAAAGATATGGGCGTGCGTATCTACTATTTTCATTGTCTGGATTCGCCCTGTCACAGAATAGCCTGGAGAATCACTGCAGCAACCAGCGCTGCCGCGAAGCCCAGCGGCACAGCACGGAACAGCAGATCATTAAAAAGCGCGGCTTTGTCCGCATCCTGCGGTGCCGAACCGAGGATCAGGCTGCCGCCGGACGAGAAAGGCGAGATGGCCGACGATTGCGCACCGACGATGATGCACACGAACAGAATCATGGGGTTGTAGCCAGTGGCCGCCGCGATGGCCGGCACAATCGGGAACAATGCTGGCGTCACGACGCCCAGCGTGCTGGAGAACAGCGACATGATGGCGCCGATGATGCACATGGCGAGCGGAATCATCATGACCGGAATTGTGGCCGACACCCAGTGCGACAACACATCGATCACACCTGCTTTAATAGCCACCTCGATCAACATGCCCACCCCGCAGATCATGATGAGCGTGCCCCAAGGCACGGCGGCAACTACTTTCCTCTCGTCAGCGAGCTTCAGAAACAGGCTGATCACCGCAAAAATAATAGCCAGGAACGCAATATCAATCTTCGAGTTCAGGTACTTGATCTGAGCACTGTCCGGAAACAGGATGCTGAGCATTGGCACCACGAGGAGGATCGCCATCAGCGTCACAATCAATATCAACGATTGCTTCTGCTTGCCGTCAAACGGTGCCGGTTTTTCGGCGGCAATCTGGATATTCAGCCCGCCGCGACGCAGCAGCAGGTAGCCGCCAATGACCACTATAGGCAGCAAGAGTGTCGCTGCAAAGGCCGCCGTCGCATTGGCGAATGCATCCGGTGCGCTGACGCCGGCCCGCTCCATCAAGCCGCGAAAGATCACACCGCTTTGCGAGGTCATGAAGTTGGCGCCTGCCAGGGCTCCATAGTTGACCGCCATGCCGCCAATCACCTTACTCATTCCGGTTTTCTGGCACAGCAGCAGCGTCATGGGCGCCATAAAAGCCAGCACCGTATAGAACCCGGCTCCCAGCGCGGCAATAAGGGTGGCCGCCGCGAAAACCGCCAAGGGCAGCGCTGCCGGAAAACGCCGACAGGCATATAGCAGATGATTGGCCAGTTTTTCGAGGGCGCCATTGGCCATCGCAAAGTTGTAGAACAGCGTGACAGCCAGAATGATGAAGAAGATTTTAATGGGCCAGAATTCGATGACCTGGGAAGACTTCATCCCCATGCCGAAACTGCCGATCAGGTAGGCAAAAATAATGGCGAAGAAACCAATGTTTATCTTGGTTTTGTAGCCGACCGCGATAGACAGCAGAATCGCGCCAATGATAACGAGCGTCATAGTGCATCCTTTAATAGCGGACGAATTCTATCATCTAGTTATATATATGATCATATGATAATATTAGGGTATACCCTTGCTTTTTTATAAATAGAGGGCACGCCCTAACTTCCGCGAACGCTGGAAAAACGCATAAGCTCACGAAGCCAACACATCACGCAAACACACCACCGACCCTTGCGGCACGTGCGACGGCCGACCTGAAGAACAGCCGCCGGGCGGGCGATGGATGCGGGTAAAATAATTTCTTTTACTTGTCGTATCTCTACCGGCCTCGTCTTAAGTCCGTTAAAGGGATGCTCCAGATCCGTGCACGATGTCGACACGTTTTGCTCGGCATGTGCAAACGGATCTGCCTTTTGTTCGCGCCACCACATTGGCAGGCGCCAGCCAGGGCGCGGCTGACTTACTCGCAAGCCAACAATCTCCGATGGACATACGCCGCATCCAGAACAGAATAAAAGCGTGGCACGACAAATTGCCGCTGCATTGGGTGCTGGCGGTGCTGGTGGCCATCAACGGGCTGGCGCTGCTGCGGCCAGGCCTGGACGCCATTTATGTGCAGCACCCGACGTCATGGACAGGATGGCTCGATGCCGCCAATGTGCAGGCTTTCATGGGGTCGCTGGGCCTGCCCATGCTGTTGCGAATTGTGCTGGGCGGGGTGCTGGCCGTCATGGCGCTGGGCCTGATATTGCGCGCGCGTATAGCGTGGGCGGCTGCGCTGCTTTTGCTTATCGGCAGCGTCATTTATTATCTGCTGCGCACGCATACTTATGCCGGGTTGGTCGGATACACGGTCATCCTGGTGGTCATCCTGCTGCTCTATTGGCGACGCTTCGACCGATCCAGCGTCGCCGCGGGCAGCCTGTTTGCCACGCTTGGCATCACGTCTCTGCTTATTTATGCCGTGCTGGGGTCGCTGTATCTGGGTAGCGAGTTCAAGCCGCCAATCGAAGATGCAGCCACGGCGTTCTATTTTTCCATTGTGTCAATGTCCACCGTCGGCTACGGCGACATCACGCCCCACACCGCTGCCGCCCGTCTGTTCACTGCATCCGTCATCATCCTAGGTATTACTGTGTTCGCGACATCGATCAGCGCCATCGCTGGCCCTGTCATCGGCGGAAGAATCCAGCATCTGGTACACGGAAAGCTACACAAACCTATGCGCAAGAACCATATCATCATCGCGGGCGTCACGCCGCTTGCCCAAAACGCCTACCGTGCACTGACCTCCCGCGGCCATGAAGCCACGGTCATTGTGCCGAACGGCGCCAGCCACGACTATCCCGACACCACAGATATCCTGGTGGGCGATGCCACGGACGCCGAAGCATTGAAAGAAGCAGGCGCGGAGCATGCACGCTACATCATGGCGCTGCACAGCGACGACTCGGAAAACGCCTTCATTGTGTTGGCGGCCAAAGAAGCTGGCGGCCCGGGCACACGCAGCGTTGCACTGGCCAACACCCTTACTCACGTAAAGAAAATCCAGCGCGTCAACCCTGATATCGTTTTCTCGCTTCAGTCCCTAGGCGCCGAGATTCTCACGCGCATGGTAACGGGAGAAAGCATAGACGATGCCTTGCTCGCGAATATGCTGTTCTCCCCCCCGAAGGGCGAGAAGCCCACAACCTAGGCGGGGGAACGCCCACACATCGATCCGGGGCGCATGTGCAATAACCCAGCGGGCACCGTCATCCGATACGGCCCTTTGTGCCTTTTTTCTATGCGTAAACCTCAATCGCTGCTTGCAAAAACACCTCTGCCAACTGC
Organism: Paracandidimonas lactea; assembly: GCF_021653995.1. Lineage (NCBI taxonomy): Bacteria > Pseudomonadati > Pseudomonadota > Betaproteobacteria > Burkholderiales > Alcaligenaceae > Paracandidimonas > Paracandidimonas lactea. Next base: position 245,904 of record NZ_JAJJOZ010000003.1, on the reverse strand, counting down.
AGGCGCGGTGACGAGCGCGACCAGATCAGGCCAAACCGGCGAGCCGGGCAATTGCCAGGCAAAGGCAGACTGATGACGTTCAGACCCTGGCGCCAGAGATTCCATGCATTGGGCACAATCGCCACCCCCAAGCCGTTATGAACCATCAGGGAAATCGATTCTGTTGATGCCAGCTCAAACCGCTCTTGCGGGGCGATGCCCGCGCGGCGCAGATAATGCTCAATCTGCCGACCCACCCAGCTTTCGCGGTCATAGCGGATGAAGGGCTCGCGTCTCAGCAGCGCCAGCGCATCCCGTCCTGCGTATTGAGCCGGCGCGAGCAAACAGAATGGCTCTTCGCTCAACACGCGCCAACCCAAACGTTTGGGCATATCAAACGGTGGCTCCAGCGCGATGGCCGCATCAAGCTCGTTGGTTTCAACCCAAGGGTAAAACTGGGACGACAGCCCAGAGCGTATGGACACCCTCAAAGCAGGATAGCGCCCCGCGAGTTTCGCCAGAATATGTGGCACGGTGCTGTTGAGCGAGGTGTTGCCCGCCCCCAGCCGCAGCTCACCCTGAATGCCCCGCGCGTTGGCCAGTGCGGAAAGCGACCCGACGTCATCCAATATTTTCTGCGATGTTTCGAGAATGCGATGCGCCGATTCTGTCAGATGCACCGTCTTTCCGGATCGAGCCACTACGGGTGCACCCAACTGCTCGCCCAAAGCCTTTAGCTGCTGCGCGACGGCGCCATGCGTGATATTTAGCCGACGCGCAGCCTCGGCCATGGAACCGTAACGATGCACAGCGACCAGCGTGGAAAGAAAGTCTGTATTCATAAAACGATAGATTAACTATCTTTTAATACGAGTCAATAGGGCACTCGCCGCTGCACCATGTATGCATAATCCACGCAACAGGAGACCTTATTCATGCGCAGCAAGTTATTTGTTCCAGCATCTCGGCCGGAGCTTTTCCCCAAGGCCCTCGCCAGCGCAGCGGACGCACTCAGCTTCGACCTGGAAGATGCTGTCTTGCCGGCGAAGAAAGCGGACGCCCGCGAGGCGCTCTCTGATTTTTTAAACGGCGAGTTGCTTACAGCCGCCCGTCGACACGACAAACACCAGACAATCATCGTCCGCATCAATCCGCTCGGCAGTGAGCACTTCGATGCGGATCTGCGCGTCGCTTGTCACCGCAATGTCGACATCATCAATCTGCCCAAAACGGAGTCCGCCGACGATGTGCGGCGTTTCGCAGAATTGCTTGACCGCGCAGAACACGCCGCCAGCGGCACCGCGCGTGTGGCCAACATCGGCATACTCGCCAATATCGAGACACCGGCGGCGCTGGCAAATGCCGCCGCCATCGCCGGTGCACACCCGAACGTGTGGGGCCTCCAACTGGGGCTGGGCGATCTATTCGAACCGCTGAACATCGCGCGCTACGATGACCGGAACGTACATGCCACCATGTTCGCGCTGCGCATCGCATCCGCCCAGTCGGGCTGCATGGTGTATGACTCGGCTTATGCCGATGTCGGCAACCTGGATGGCTACCGTCGGGAAGCCCTGCAGGCTCGAAGCCTGGGCTTTCTTGGGAAGACATGCATCCATCCGAGCCAGATCGCTGTCGCCAACGATGTGTTCCAACCCAATGAACAAGAGATCGCGTGGGCCCGTAAGGTTCTGGAGGCATCGTCGAAGAACAACATCAACGGCGCATACCTGGTCGATGGCGTCATGATCGATGCGCCGTTTGTTGCACGCGCCCGGGACATTATCAAGCACGCGCGCTAGCGCCAAACCATCAGGGCTACGCCATACATCAACCAGCGCGGCACCAACGCGGCGTCAATGCACTAACCGTACACAACCAACGCATAGCGGATAACGCATACCCCATAACCAACACACCATCCATGAACGGAGACATGACCATGAGCGTGCTTTCATCAGTTTCTTCACTCGGCATGCTGCTCGCTGCCAGTACCTTGGCGCTTGCCGCCAGCGGCACCGCATCGGCCGCCAACCCGGACGCGGACGCGGCCAAGAACTACCCCGGTGGAAAGCCCATCACGATGGTGGTTCCCTACCCGCCCGGCGGTTCCAATGATTCGTTTGCACGCGCAGTGGGCGACAAACTGGGCCAAGCGTTGAACACATCCGTCGTGATCGTCAACAAAGGCGGCGCGGGCGGCAGCATCGGCGCCGCACAAGTGGCGCGCAGCGCGCCGGACGGCTACACGCTGGTGGCCGTATCGTCGAGCTTCACCACGAACGCCGCCATACAGGACAACCTACCCTTCGACGCCGAGAAAGATTTCAAAGGCGTGGCCCTGATGGCCAAAGGCCCTTTTATCGTGGCGGTGCGCAACGGCCTGCCCGTCAAGACACTGCCTGATTTGATCGCCTTGGCCAAGAGGCAACCGGGCGCCATCAATTATTCCAGCTCGGGCCCAGGCAGCAGCAACCAGTTCGCCACCGAAATGCTCAACACTGCGGCAGGCATCAAAATGACGCACGTGCCTTACCGCGGTATGGGCCCAGCAGCCGCAGCGTTGATGGGCGACCAGGTCGACGTGCTGGTAGCCAGCGGCCCATCTATCCTGCCGGCCCTGTCCACCGGCAAGGCCCGCCCCATTGCGATCACAAGTCGTGAAACCAGCCCTATCGCTCCCGAACTGCCGCCCGCTGCCAAAGCCGTTCCGGGTTATGAGTTCAACCTTTGGTGGGGCATTCTCGCGCCCGCCGGCACGCCCGATGCCATTGTCGAAAAACTCAATAAGACGGTCCAGCATATCGTTACCACGCCCGAGATGAAAAACTTCTTCGTGCGCGAAGGCGCGGAATACGCCACCGGCAGCGCAAGCGAATATCAGAAAATGATCCGGAGCGACATCGCTCACTGGAAGAAGGTCGCCGCCGAAGCGAACATCACAACGCAGAAGTAAGCCCGTTATTCACGCACTTTCATGATCCATATCACGGGCCGATGCGACGGCCCAAAATAGCCCGCAATAGCCCGCGAAAACCAGGTACGCCATGCAGCAGAACACCTCCCATCCAGCCCCGCTTTCGGGCATCAAAGTGCTTGATCTCAGCGCCTACATCGCCGGCCCCTACGGATGTGCGCTGCTGGCCGACATGGGGGCTGACGTCATCAAGATCGAGCCGCCCGATGGCGACAACCTGCGCCGCTACCCATCCACCCTGCCTTCGGAAAGCCGTGCCTTCCTGGGCGTTAATCGTGGCAAAACCGGGCTGTGCCTGGACCTGAAACACCCCGACGGCTATGCAGTGCTGGTGAAGCTTGTCGCGCAGGCCGATATCCTGGTACACAACTTCCGGCCCAGCGTACCCCCGCGGCTGCGTATAGACTATCCAACACTGCGCACCATCAATCCCAGGCTGATCTATTGCGCTGTCACCGGCTATGGCGCCACTGGCCCTTTGGCCGATATGGCTGGCTACGATCAAGTACTGCAGGCGCGCACCGGCATCTGCGCCTCGCAAGGCACGCCCGAGGCCCCTGAGATCGTCTACGGCTCGGCCGTCGACTACTATGCCGCCTCCATGCTCAGCGCAAGTGTCAGCGCGGCGCTCTACCAGCGAGAGCACACCGGGACAGGCCAGGAGATTCACGTTTCGCTGCTCGGCAGCGCCCTCGCCATGCAATCGGCCCGCCTTGTCTACGCCGATGGCGAGCCCCCCGACGTGAACCGCGATATGCGTTCGGGCGGGATCACCGGCATCCATCCCACCAAACAGGGGCATCTCTATCTCTCTGCCAATACACCCCACTTCTGGCAGTCACTGTGCACGTTGGCCGGCCTGCCCGAACTGGCCAACGACGCGCGCTATGACAGCGTGCGCAAACGAGCGGAGCGCGCCGACGAAATCGTCCCGATCCTTCGCGCTGCCCTGCGGGCCAGAACCGCAAGCGAATGGGAAACCTTGTTCGGCACACAGGTACCCTGCTCCGCAGTACGCCGCGTCGAAGACATGTTCGACGATGCTCAAGTCAAACAGCAAGGCTTCATTGCCCGCTTCGAACACCCAACAGCAGGCCCTTACCACGGCGTGGCGCGGCTAGTGAAATTCGGTAACGCCGACACACCGCCCGCCGCCACGCCACGGCCAGCGCCATTACTGGGCCAGCATAGTGCGGAGACTTTGCGGAAGCTGGGGTATGGAGAGAAAGAAATTAAAGCATTGATAGGTAATGGGGCTGTCAGCGATTCGAATGCGCAGTAAGCACACACGTTAAGGGTGAGCGGCCACCCTTGTGCAGTGCCTACGCCTACGGACGCGTGCTGGCTCCGAGGAATCGATCCAACACGTTGCGCGTTACACCCTCTGTGTAGTAACAACCTTTGACGAGGCCCATCACCCATTCACAGCTGCCTGCCGTAAACACTTCGCCCTGGCCGCGCACCATTGAAACGATCATGCCGGATCCGTATTGATGTCGCGCGATGGCTTCAGCGCTACTGTCTCCACTCAAGGCTTCCGCCTTGCGCGCCAGGCCACTGTCTTTCAAGTAGTAGCGAAACCCCTCGCCGTCGTGCATCTCTTCGGCATACAGAGCAGGAGACATGGCGAGGATTTCCACACTTTCGGGGGCACCATCTTCGTGCGTGGGAAATGGAAGACCATGACGGAAGGTGTATTCCAGCCCATCGACCTCGTAGGCGAATATACCCGCTTGGGCACCCATGACGTCGCCATAGTGCACATCCAGCCCCTGAAACGCCCAGTGCCGCGGCCGATAAACCGTAAAGCCTCTGCTTGCACGCGGTGCAAACCCGCCCCAGGACGAGTAGACACCCCGCATGCCATTCACCCCGAACGTGGTCGCGCCCGGCCAGCCGACCGCCAACGATTCCCAGGCACCCGTCAATAACGCCTTGTCCGGCCCACCTGCAACCGGATCTTCCTGCCGCGCACGCGCCTTGTAGCAGACCTGTCGCCGACCCTGCTCTTCCATGCGGATCTGCCATAGAAAATTACCCGCAAAACGTGCGACATGGCCACCTTGCTCGACGAAACGCTCGATGCTCAGCCGCATGTCTCGCGTCCAGTATTCATCGTGGCCCGCAATAACCACTGTCCCATAAGCATCAAGCAGCTCGGGACGATAATGCAGATCAGTCTGCGTCATGATGTCGAAATCATAGCCCGCACGCTGCGCCCACACGACGAAATGCCGCTCGAACTGCGCCCAACCCGCGGACGCGAAATACTGTGCAAAGCCATTGGTATAGGCCCACTCCTTGGTCGGGTACCTGGGCGCTTCCCAGGGTGCCCGAGGAAGCGGGTCGCAGAGGCGAGGCGCCCCCGGCGGCAGCCACACCAGCCCTCGCGTCCAGGGACGCTGATAGCTCAGCACGGGCGAGAACTGGTTTGCTTGCGGTCCATCAATGCCGTCGTATGCATTGGCGCCTCCCCAGTCGTTATAGGCCATCCATGTGGCGGTACACAGCAGAAGTAGAAACCTGCCGTGCTGCTGGGCGACGCCCGACTGCGGGCGCACGACGAAAAAGTGGTGCTGTAGAAAGCGCGATCCGTCCTCTCGCTCGCACCAGGAAGCAACCCGATAAAAACCGGATCTCGCATCATCAGGGATGCGCCATCGGTAGGCCACCGGCCAACCGCAGCCCTCGCGATAGGCGCGTTCTGGCATGGGTGAGAAAACACCCGCAATGGCGCCGGCTTTATGGACACGTACAGGATCGGCGCCGTCCAGCCAGATCTCAAGTGTCCACGAGGATGCGTTGCTCGACGCATGAAAACATACTTCCTCACCTGCCTCGTACGAGATCTCGTCCGTATATACATAGACCTCAGGCAAGGAAGCATTCTCGCGCGGCGCCTCATACCAATGAGACAAATGCCAGCCATCATCCGGATGCATGACACCAGTCTGTCGCGGGCGCTGATTGATGGTGCCAAATTCGGGGCGAGAATCAGGAATTTCATCAATCATGCGGACACCCCTTGATCATGTAAATGACAGGCCACATGCCAGCCTTGCTCCACCTCACGCAGCAGTGGCTTCTCCCGATAGCAGCGTTCCATGACGCGCGGGCATCGCGGACTCAGGCTACACCCGACCGGCCGGTTCAGTGCACTCAGCAACTCGCCTTTTATGGGGACGGGCCGCTGGCGACCCACCACAGGCCGCGGCACTGCGTGAAGCAGCGCTTCGGTATAGGGATGGCGCGGCGACGAATAAATACGACGTTTTTCACCAAACTCTACGACCTCTCCCGCGTAAAGCACTGCAACGCGGTGCGATATCGTCTTGACCACTGCAAGGTCATGGGCAATGAACAGATAGCTCACGCCCAGGGCCTGTTGAAGATCCATCAGGAGATTCACAATTTGCGCCTGCATGGAAACATCCAAGGAGGAAACCGCCTCGTCGCAAACCACAAAACTCGGATTCAGCGCCAAGGCGCGCGCAATCACTACACGCTGCCGCTGCCCGCCTGAAAATTCATGCGGAAAACGAGAGATAAACGCGGATGGCAGCCCCACCATCTCGAACAATTCCGCCACACGCTCCCGACGCGCGCTGCGTGAAATGCCTCCCGCAATATCCAATGGCTCAGCAACAGCATCACCGACACGCATACGCGGATTCAATGAGGAATACGGATCCTGGAATACGAACTGCACACGTTTTCGGACTGTCGCGAGATTTTCACGCCCATCAGGCCCGGTGATCGCCTGCCCGAACAGACGAATTTCACCTGCGGAGGGCGGCAGCAAACCGATCACCATCCGGCCTATTGTCGATTTTCCCGAACCGGACTCGCCCACCAGCCCCACCGTTTCTCCAGGCTTGATATCGAAGCTGACATCATTCACCGCTCGCAGCGTGGCCTCACCTTTGCGGCGGGCAAGCTCGAAATCTCGCGTCAGCCTGGAAACCTCCACAATCGGCGCATTCAGCATACTGCCTCCAACATGCGTTGACGTGGCGGGCAACGCAGTGCCCTGCCCTCTGGCATGGAAACAATAGGGACCGCTTGCGCGATACAGGCGGGCTGCACAAATGCGCAGCGCGCACCGAAACGGCACCCGTTCGGCCACGCTCCCGGCGCGGGAATACTCCCTGGAATAGCCAGCAAACGCTCGCGCTCATTCTCCAGATCTGGAATAGCTTTGAGCAGGCCTTCGGTATAAGGATGTATGGGCAGATCGAACAGCGCCCTTGCATCCGCCTGCTCAACCACCTGTCCGGCATACATCACGACCACACGCTCTGCGAACTCGGCAACCAGCCCAAGATCGTGCGAAATAAGTATGACCGACATGCCTATCTCTTCCTGGAGCTCCCGCAGCAACTGCATAATCTGCGCTTGTATGGTGACATCCAATGCGGTTGTCGGTTCGTCGGCAATCAACAACTTTGGCCTGCATGCGATTGCCATGGCGATCATGACGCGCTGCCGCATCCCGCCCGACAAACGGTGCGGATACTCATCCAGCCTGCGCCGGGCATCCGGTATGCGAACCATATCCAGCAGCGCCTCCGCCCGACGTCGCGCGGCCGCACCGCCCAGCCCTTGATGTATACGCAGGGTTTCGCCAATCTGATCCGCGATGGTCAGCACTGGATTCAAGGAAGTCATGGGATCCTGGAAGATCATAGCGATCTCCGCACCCCTCACCTGGCGAAGCTCGCGCTCAGGCATGGCGAGCAGATCGCGGCCTTCGAAGCGGATTTCGGCGCCCGGCATACGCGCCATGCGTTTATGGTGCAGCCGCAAGATGGACAGGGCGCACACACTCTTGCCGCTGCCCGATTCACCCACCAGCCCCAATGAACGATGGCGCCCCAATGAGAAACTGACATCGCTTACGGCACGCGTCCAGCCCGAGTCTCCTCGAAAATCGACATTCAGGCCTACGACCTCCAGCAATGGCGTCTCCATCAACCCCCCTCCACTTTGAGCCGCGGATCCAGCACGTCGCGCAAGCCGTCGCCCAATAGATTGATGCCAAATGCGGCAAGGCTGATGGCTAACCCGGGAAACAACATGATCCACCATGCCTCGATGGCATAATCCCGTCCCTCCGAAATAATGTTTCCCCAACTGGGGAAAGGCGGTGGGGGGCCTATGCCTAGAAAGCTCAAGGTTGCCTCGGCCAGTATCGCGTAAGCGAAAATAAACGTCAGTGTCACCAGGAGCGGCGCCAATGTGTTTGGAAAGATGTGCCGGGAGATGATCCGCCACGCACCAGCACCGCTGATACGGGCGGCATCCACATAATCCATGCGCCGAATCACCAGCACCGACGCACGCACAATACGGGCGGTACGCGGAACATATGCGCTTGCCAGCGCGATGATCACGCTATGAATCTGCGGCCCCAATACCGCATTGATGCCTATTGCCAGCAGAATAGCGGGAAATGCCAGCAGAGCATCCATGACGCGCATCAATAATGAATCCAGCCGCGAAAAATAGCCCGCGACCATCCCGATCAACGCCCCTCCGATCGCTGCCAACACCGACACCGAAAGCCCTATCCACAGCGACATCCGCGCGCCATATAGAACCCGGGTGAACACGTCTCGGCCATACATGTCCGCTCCGAAGGGATACTCCCACGAGGGAGCATGGAAGCGATCCGCCATCTTCATGGCCATCGGATCACCCGAGGTAATGAATGGCGCCAGTAACGCGCTGGCCGCGATCAGCATAAAAATAAGCGCGCCGACACGAAAGGAACGATGCCGCCAAAGCCTGCGCACCACAACAGATCTTGCGGAACGCGGCGGCACCGTTGCAGCGGCTTTCAACTCGGCAACCATCTCAGTCATAGCGCACCCTGGGATCGATATAGGTGTAAAGAATGTCGATCATGACGTTGATCAGGACGAAGGCAAATCCCAGCAGCAACATAGTGCCCTGCACGGTTGGATAATCACGTGCCAGAATCGCCTGAACCAATAGCCGACCAATGCCCGGCAGGGCAAACACCTGCTCCACCACGACAGAGCCGCCTACCATCAGACTCAAGATGTACCCACTTACCGTAACCACCGAAACCAGCGTATTGCGAAATGCGTGCTTGCCGACCGTCTTGAACTCCGATACGCCTTTAGCGCGGGCCGTACGTACGAAATCCTGATCCAGGATTTCAAGCATCTCGGAACGTGTCATGCGGGCCAGATAGCCGATCTGAAACAAAGCCAGCACCATAGCCGGCTGAACCAACGCAGCAAGCCACTGCCAGAACCCGTCCGACAGCGGGACATAGCCCGCCGACGGCAGCCAGCCCAGATTCACGCTGAACAGAATGACGGACAACGTCGCGATCCAGAAGTTGGGAACAGAGACCCCAAGCAGCGCGAACCCCATGACTGCGGAATCAAACCAGGAGTCGCGCCAGTATGCGGCAATCATGCCCAGCCCAATACCTATCGGGACGGTAATTACGAACGCAACAGCCGCCAGCGATAACGTCACTGGCAAGCGCTCCACGACCGCCTCCAATACAGGCTGATGCAGAATCAGCGAATCGCCGAAGTTGCCTTGAAACAAATGAACCATCCACAGCCAGAGCTGTTCGGCCACCGGCTTGTGCAGGCCAAGCGCACGGCGCACTTCCTCGATTGCCTCGGGGCTGGCCTGGTCACCCGCAATAATCACTGCGGGATCGCCCGGAAGCAAGTGCATCAAGAAGAAGGTCAGCACCGCCACGATCAGCATGACAGGCAGCGCTTGCGCAAAACGGAAAATGAATTTATTCATGACGCATCAACACGGCTCTACCGCAACCACACATTCCAGAAATGGTTCATGTAGTAGGGCGTGAACCCGCCAACCTTGCGTGTATTGACGACCTGTACATTTCCGCGATCCGCCACTTTGATCATGTACGCCTCGTCCAACACGCGTTGCTCGATGGTCAGCCAGGCGTCCTTGCGATCTTCCAGCTTGGGAGACGAATAGAACTTCTTATAGGAATCGTCCAGCACGGTGTCGTTCTTGACGTGCGGGAAGTTGTAGATCATCCCCTGCCACTGCTGTGGGCCCAGAATTGGATTCGAACAGAAACTGGTGGTCGAGACGTTCCAGTTTCCTTTTCCCGTCTGCATATTCGATGCATTAGTGGTCCAGTCTGTGACGTCAATCTTGACGTTCATGCCGGCCGCCTTGAGCTGCTCGGACAGCACCAGTATGGCATTGCGCATGTAGTCATAATTACTGTTTGTCTGCAGCACAATGGGCTGGTCCGTGTAGCCTGCCGTCGCCAGCAGCTCCCGTGCCTTCTTCGGATCGTGTTGGTCGTATCGCCCTGCCGTGATATCCCCGCCATAGTAGGCGCCTTCCGGATACACCATGGAATGATTCTTGCGCGCCTCTCCCACAACTTTCATGATGTCGTCCACATCAACCGCCGTGCGTATTGCCTGCCGCACCAACGTATTGTCCGTTGGCGGCTGTTGTGAATGCACGATCAGATACTGCTGGCAATAGGGGTAGATCGTTACCTTTTCAAGGTGTTTCTGCCCCGCGATGCGTCTTGTGAGCTCGGGTGGAATCGATGCGGTGAAAGCCGCCTCACCCGTCTGCATCGCAGCCAAGCGCGCGTTCGCTTCAGGGACGAAATTGAAGCGCACCGCATCGACGTATACCGTTCGCTTGCCGGTAAAGCCATCGGGCCCACTGGACTTTTCATCCGCCACGTAGCCGTCAAAACGCTTGATGATCAGATGGCTGTCTTTACGCCATTCGCTCAACATGAAGGGGCCCGTGCCGACGACATCGATATCGCGGGGCGCCTTCTCACGCTGATCCGCCGGCAGAATCACGAACGGATAAACCGGCGTCTTCAACACATCCAGGAACGCCGCATTGATCTCGCGCAGCCTGATGATGAACGTATTGGCATCCGGCGTTTCGTATGCCACCACATCCTTCAACGCCGCCTTGTTGGGGCTGATGCGCGCATACCGCTCGAACGTCGCCTTCACATCCTCGGAGGTCATGACCTTACCGTTGTGAAACTTGACGCCCTCTCGCAGCACGAATGTATAGGTTTTGCCGTCCTCGCTGACCGCGACATTCTTGGCAAGCATAGGCTGCGTGCCATACTTGCCGTCCATGCCCACCAAGCCTTCGAACAGATGGTGGATCACTTCCAGATCCACCATGCTCGCGGCCATCTGCGGATCGAGCGTACCCGGGCCCGAAAGGCTGGCGTAAACCAGAGTGCCTCCGCGTTTGGGCGTTTCTTGCGCAAGCACCGAGCCGGCGGATAATGCAGCAACCAATGCGGTCATAGACAGAACAGCCGTCATGCCCAGGGTTCTTTGCTCTCTATGCATTTTCATCTTTTCTTCCTCTCGAATGGACATCATGCGCTATCGCGGCGCCAACGCGCTGGTAGACAGCTGACGATCAGTTCTTTTTAATATCCCGCACCTGCAACACACTTCGCGCAATGGCGGCGGCATCGACTGCGGCCCGTGTAAAAGGCGCAGGCACAAGCTCGCACCGCGCCCACGCTTCGTTCTGATCGTTGTAATGTGGGCTTGCGGGCATACCCGACGAGCCATGGAAGACAACCCAGCGACTGTTGTCCCAATCGCCTGTATCGAAAACATATCGTGCCACCGGCCCGTAGCTCGCACTGGGCCCGCCCGACGGATACGCGCCGTTGGCATTCACGCAATCGCCATCGCCCGCAACCTCATGGGAATGGAGCGCCAACCGCTCTTGCCATTCAGGATGTGCCCCGGCCAACGGATGCGCAAAAATCGGGCGATGTAACACCCCCCAGGGTTTCAGCGGCTGTTTGTGTTGGGCGACATCAGCCAGCGCCTCACCAATCACATCCTGCCATGTCGCGCCACCCAGCAAGCTGGTATCGTTTCGGCGCAATAGCTCGGGCAGCGTCCACCACAACTGGTTAACAGGGATGACACCCGGCGCGGCCATTACGGCAAATAGATCGTGCCGCGCACGATCCAGACCAGAGCGGCTGGCAAGAATGCGCGTCATCGCCTGCCGTACCAAGTAGTAGACGCTCGGAGCCAGCGCGTCGGGCGTCATACAGCCATCCCACCCGGACAACATGTCCTGCAGCTTCCGCGCCGCCTCGCCAGACACAGGCGTCGCCGCAATCTGGGCTGCAATCTCGCGTGCCCTGGCGCTGCTCACATCACCAAGCACAGCCTGCATATGATCAACAGTGGCCGAGCCAAGCGCATCCAATCGTTCGGAGATCCGGCGCGCTCTCGTCGAAGGATGACAGTCGGTGCAAAGATAGTCGCCATGCTCTTCCGGCGAAATGCGGTTGTTGGCCGTCACGATCTTGCCATCTTCCGGGTCAATCACCCTCGGCATTCTTTCCCATGGAATGTAGCCTCGCCACTCGTGCCTACCAGTCCAACCGGGCACCGGAAGCCAGCCATTGAGCCGATCCCGCACGGGCACCTTGGCACGTACATTGACACTGATATGTCCGCTCGTATCCGCCGAGACCACGCTGTGGTCTATCACCCCCCATGGGCGACATGCGTCATTGAACGCATTCACATCCCGCGCCCGCAGCATGGGCAACAAGCAATCGAGCGACAAATCTACAGGGTCGAGCTGCGCAGAGCGCAAAGCGACGCCATAACCTGAGGCTGTAGGCTCTGCAATCAGCGGCCCGTGGCGCGTCGTCACCACATCGACGCTTACCTCTTGGGCGTTTCGCACATAAACCGCCTCGGTTCTCAACTCAGCCTGCCGCCACCCGTCTTCGGTTTCATAACGGATCGGGTCTGCCGTATCAAAACGTTCCAGATACAGGTCATGTATATCCGCGAAGGCATGCGTAACACACCAAGCCACTTGCTCTGTATGGCAGAAATGCGGAAACGCCGGCACGCCGGGCACCGAGAATCCGATGGCATCGAACACATCGCAGCTAAGATGAAGCTGCGCATACATGCTTGGCACTTCAAACACCCGATGAGGGTCGCCCGCAACCAGAGGTTTACCGCTGTATGTCCGCGCCCCCGCCAGCGCCCAATTGTTCGACCCCGCTATTGTCGCATCGAGCGGCGCGCCGGCCGCCAGCAAGGCTTCGACAGCGGGGCCAAGATCGCGCAATGCAGCTACCCAGCGCGCAGCATCGCTGTCGGTCTGGGGCGCCACGAAGCGTTCGCGTCCGCCATCGTCGTAACGCAGCAGAGAGATGCAATCCGGTCCTATGGTTCGCAGCGCCGCCGCGCGCCACAGCTTGAACCAAAGCGAACCCATCAGCAGGCCACGCTGACGCATGACGGCCACGCAATGCCAGGGCTCCCAGGGTTCTGGCTTTTCTTCCAGAAGCTCGTACTCCACAGGCAATGCAAGTTGAGCCATCGCATCATTGACGCCGCGCGTGTAGCAGTCGAGCATACGGCACGTTTCCGGCGACAGCCGAGCGTAGTCTCGCTGAGATGCCTGCATCACTCCGAGCCGACGCGCCAGGACGTCGCCCGCTACACCCGCGGCGCCTACCCACTCTGCATAACGGCCTATCGCACGCCTGCGCGCTGCATCCATCTGCCACAGGCGGTCTTGCGCATGTACATAGCCATTGCCGTAAAAAACGGCCTCCATACTGCCGGCTCGGACATGCGGTACTCCCCAACGGTCACGCAGGATTTCCACGTCGAACGACATTACCGCCCTCCCGATCTCACCCGCTTGGATGAAATGACTGCGTTAAACACGATATATAATATATTTAGCTTTGAGACGCGCCATATCAGTAGTTCTACTAGGTCAGCAACCGAAAGGGTGGAGAGTTTTTCTACAATGGCCGCAACCCGGCGCAACGCATAGAACCATGGCATCCACTACCTCCGATATTGTCCGCACCAGCCTTACGGGCCAGGTGTACCGAACACTGCGCGACAGGCTCATGTCGGGCCGCTTCCAGCCTGGCGAACGCATCAAGATCCGCGACTTGGCGACGCAGCTTGGCGTCAGCGAAACACCGGTGCGCGAGGCCATGCTGCTGCTCACCAACGACGGCGCCATCGAAATGAAAGCCGGCTACTATTTCCTGACGCGCAATCTCAGCCTTGCGGAATACATGGAAATCCGCCGGTTGCGCCTAATCCTGGAGCCGCTCGCCGCCACCGAGGCACTGGCGCACATCGACGCAGCGTTCATTGATGAGCTGATGCGTATTCACAGCACGCTGATCCGTGCAGAAGAAGAAAAAGACTACCCGCAAGCGTTGCAGTCGAACTTCGATTTCCATTTTTCCCTTTATCGGCGCTCCGGCATGCCGCAACTCACCGAGATCCTCGAACGCCTCTGGATTCAGGCGGGCCCACTCCTCAATCATCTGTATCCCAACGGCCATCCCACCTATGCGGGCGAGCATCAGCACATGCGCGTCATCAAGGCACTGCGCGACGGCGACGCCCTGGCACTGCGGCACGCGGTGGAGCAAGACCTGATCGAAGGCGGCAGCAAGTTTGTCGAACACCTCAAAAAGCTCGACACGCTGCCGGCCGAGCCCATAAAAAAATCCGCAGGCAGATCGCCAAAACAGCGCAAGCCTGAGGCGTGAGTACATAGACAATACCGGGCCGCCGCAGCAGACAACACAGCGTCGCACAAGCTAGCGACACGTTTCGCATACTTTCAGCTTCGTCGTTATGCAGACACACATCCGCTTTACTTCGCCGTAAATCATCATATATCATGTATCAAGATAATCCTATCTGCTCCGCGCCTGAATCACACACAAGATAGTCAGGAGAACCTAGCATGGCCGCTAACACCCGGGTAGCGCTTCAACCCGACCATCGTGTGCATACCGACGCCGCGCTGCGCAGACGCGCCCAGTCCGTCATTCCCGGCGGCATGTATGGCCACCTCAACGCGTTGTCGCTGCCGCAGGGCTATCCGCAGTTTTTCGAACGCGCGCAAGGCTGCCGAGTGTGGGATGCCGACGGGCGCGAATATATCGATTTCATGTGTAGCTGGGGCCCCGTTATTGCCGGCCACCGCCATCCGCTCATTGACGAAGCAGCACACAGGCAAGCCTTGCAGGGCGACTGCCTCAATGGCCCTACGGCCAGACTCGTCGAGTTGGCGGAACGGCTGGTTGAGCTGTTGCCGCATGCAGACTGGGCCATGTTCCAGAAAAACGGCACCGATGCCACGACAGCTGCGTTGACGCTGGCCCGCGCAGGCACCGGCAAACGCAAGATTCTGCTGTGCCGCGGCGCCTATCACGGTGCGGCGCCTTGGTGCACCCCCTCAGTTGCCGGGGTTACCGAAGAAGACCGCGCTCATCTCATCTACTTTTCATTCAACGATATCCCGAGCCTGGAGCAGGCCGTCCATGAGGCGGGCGACGACTTCGCCGCCATTCTGTTGCCTGCTTTCAGGCATGATCTGGGCAAACCGCAGGCACTGCCCGATCCGGCTTTTGCTCAAGCTGCGCGTGCGCTGTGCGACGCCAAAGGCGCCGCCCTGGTACTGGACGAAGTGCGTGCCGGCTTCCGATTGTCCTTGCACGGCAGTTGGGAGGCACTGGGCGTACGTCCTGATCTATGCGCCTGGAGCAAAGCCATTGCCAACGGATATGCATTGGCGGCCGTCACGGGCAACGATAAATTCCGCAGCGCAGCTCAGCGAATCTATATCACGGGATCTTTCTGGATGGGCGGTGTAGCAATGGCGGCCGCGCTGGCGACGCTGGATGTACTAGAGCAGAATCAAGCCGTCGAGCACATGGAAAGCATGGGCATGCGCTTGCGCGCCGGCCTGGCACAACAAGCCGTTCGGCATGGCGTGGCGATAACCCAGACTGGTCCAGCCCAGATGCCGCTTATTCTGTTCGACGATGATGCGGATTTTTCCAAAGGCAGCGTGTTTACGTCTGAAACCATCAGGCAAGGGGTCTATCTACATCCCCGCCACAATATGTTTCTGTGTCTGGCCCATACCGAACAGGACATCGACCACGCGCTGCAAGTCACCGACCACGCGTTCGGTGTCGTTGCCAGGCAATAAAAGAACTGAAAAGGGCATCTGCCATGCATACGTCTTTCGCAACCGCCAAGCTGTCCCATTCCCCGACAAGGGCGCCTGAAGCACTCGCGGGCATCGCGCTTGCGCTGCGCAAACAAGTGGTGCGCATGGTGGCACGAACAGGGCAAGGCTATGTACAGCAGGGCCTGGGGGCCGCCGATCTATTCACGGTTCTGTATTTTTCAGAACTACGGCTGCGCGCCGAGGATGCAAACTGGCCCGGGAGAGATCGCTTTATCCTTTCCACGGCGCACAATACGGCGGTTTTCTATGCCACGCTCGCCGCCCGCGGCCTCATCGACACCACATTACTCGACACCTATTGCGAAGATGGCTCTCCCCTGGAGATCAACGCATCGGAACGACTGGGCTCGGTGATCGAAGCCACCTGCGGATCATTGGGGCAGGGGCTGTCTGTAGGGGCAGGCATGGCCGCAGCGCTCAAGCAACGCGGCAGTGACAGCCGCGTCTACGTCATGCTCGGCGATGGCGAGCTACAAGAGGGGCAGGTGTGGGAGGCCGCCACAGCGGCTGGCAACTGGCAACTCGACAATCTATGTCTCATCATCGACGCCAACGACATGCAAGTTGAAGGACACGTCAACGCGGTACAGCCGAACGAGCCGCTGGCCGACAAATGGCAGGCCTTTCGCTGGCATACCCAGGATATCGATGGGCACGACATCCCCGCGATACAGCGCGCGCTCGATACCGCGCGAACGATGAAGGGCATGCCACACTGCATCATTGCACGCACGCTGGTAGGCAAAGGTGCGCCATCGCTCGAAGGCATACTGGGCCATAACCTGAGGCTGCCTCCAAGCACAGCGATGCAGGCACTGAACGAACTTTCGGGCGCGGAGGGTTGATCATATGGCCACGAACAACGAGCTTCTAGAAGTTCAAGATTTCACTAATCGCAGTGGCGATACGGCATCCAGCCAGATATACGGCCAGGCACTGTTGACGGCAGCGCGACGCGACACGCGTATCGTGGCGCTTACCGCCGACCTGACCGGACCAACCGAAACAGGGTTGCTGCGCCAGGCATTTCCAGACCGTTTCTT
Source organism: Paracandidimonas lactea (assembly GCF_021653995.1). Lineage (NCBI taxonomy): Bacteria > Pseudomonadati > Pseudomonadota > Betaproteobacteria > Burkholderiales > Alcaligenaceae > Paracandidimonas > Paracandidimonas lactea. The sequence goes on along the minus strand of NZ_JAJJOZ010000003.1, from coordinate 228,798 downwards.
CCAAGTGGGCATCGCCGAAGCAAACATGGCGGGTATGGCGGGAGGGATGGCGCGTTGCGGGTTGATCCCCTTCATCCATACGTTCAGCGTCTTCGCAACCCGCCGCAGCTATGACCAGATTGCGATGCAGCTGGCCTACCCGAACCTGAACGCAAAAATCGTCGGCTTCATTCCCGGCGTGGATACGCTGCTTGGCGTGAGCCACCAGGCCATAGACGACGTCGCACTCATGCGCGCCCTGCCCAATGTGCATATCCTGGAGCCCGCACCGGGCCAGATAGCCGAGGCCGTAGAGGAGGCGTTGCGTATTGAAGGGCCGGTATACCTGCGCCTCGCGCGCGCAAACCCCGCAGCCGAGGGTCGTGCCTACCCGGCGCCCAAGGATGGCCTGACGTTGCTTCGCAGCGGAGCGGACGGTTTATTGCTCGCTAGCGGCCTCATGGTTCCGATCGCAGAGAAAGCGGCAGAGTCGCTTGCTCTGCAAGGCATACAAGTGGCAGTGTGCGCTGTTTCCAGCCTCAAGCCCATCAACACACAAATCATCGGCCTTGCGCGCAGCGTACCCGCCGTGCTCACCGTTGAGAATCACTCCATCATAGGCGGCCTGGGCTCAGCCGTTGCGGAGATGCTGGCTGAGGATGGCACACGCGTAAAGTTTGAGCGAATCGGGCTGCGCGATACGTTTGCATATGGTGGCACCACACCCTATCTGTTGAAAACGTTCAAGATGGATGCCGATGCGGTCGCAAGCGCCTTGCTTCGACAGTTAAATCGCTGATCGCAAACATGCGCGCTTCGCCCCGCCGCCGATCAGCCGGGGCGGGCGCCTCGCCAACCAGCGCTCGGCGAGCCGCTTGGCAGGCGAGGCCGCGTCCTTGCTACAGCTAAACAGTCTTGCTGTATTCTCTGACGAAGGCCAGATTGCGCTGGGGGCTGAAGGAAGGGATCGTGCAGCCGGGTGCAAGAATGAATTTCTCACGCCCCGCCTGCGTTATGGCGTCATCAATCTCGCGGGCCAGCTCGGGCAGGCAACGTTCCTGGATGTGCGTTTCATCCAGTCCACCCATAATGCACTTGTCCGTCATTTTCCTGAGGTCAGCCAAGCTGGGGTTGCCGCCTAGCCTGTCTGATACGCTCAATACCTCGTAGGGATAGTCTTTGATGCGATCCATCTGCAAGTTGTTGCCATGGACGTGCAGCACTCGCACCATCCCTTCTGCCGCTTTCAGTACCTCCAGCGTGTACGGCTTCTGGAAATATTCATGCTGCTCGCTGGAAACGCCGCGCGCCATGCCTTCCGGGATCGCACCGTTGATCGACAGGAAAAGTCCATCGGCACCCGCATCGCGGGCAGCTCTTACGTAATCGCACATGGTCTCTGTCACAGCTTCGAGTGCCGGCAGCACTGCGGATTTATGCGAGAGCAGGTTCTCCGCCTGATCAAACCCAACGTTGCGAACAATCTGCTGATAAGGCTCGAATCCGGTTTCCAGGATAGGCACATCGGGGCCAAGCTTGCTGCGCAATTGGCGCAAGCAGTCCAATTGCATCGCAAAACAAGGCTCATCCATGCTCAGTCGTGTGAACTTGCGGAAGTCCTCAGGTGACTCCAGCGTATCCACGCCCTCCGGGACAGGATAGCGATAGTCATTCATGACTTTCAGGATATCCCAATCGTACGCATCCATAAATTGCAGATGTAAATCCGCGACGCGGGTGCTATCCAGATGATCGGACAGAAAATGCACCCATGCTGTTACGGGCGGCCTATCAACGGGGCCGCCGTTGACTGCTGCCATAAATCTCGCTTTCTTATTCACTGCATCTCCTCGTAAATACGTCAAGACATGAACTATTAATTTCTCGATCGCTCGGACTCCACGCGATCAGTCCGCTTTCACGCCGGCCTTCGTCAGAATGTCAGTCACCTGCTGTATGCTTTTCTCCAATGTTGCTTTGAACGCGCCGGATGATTCGCTCGTCAACACAAACATTGATTTATTCGCAAGCTCCTGCTTTACCTTCGGATCCTGAAGCGCTTTGACGATCTCGGTGTAGAGCACCTTCATTACGCCATCCGGTGTATTGGCCGGCGCCGCCAGGCCGATTCGAGTCGTGAAGGTATATTCAGGCACACCAGCCTCGGCGGTAGTAGGCACGTCGGGCAGCGCATCCAGGCGCTTCGATCCGGTGATCGCCAGCGCCCTGAGCTTGCCTTCTTTGATGTTGGGCAACGGCGTTTGGGGCAAGTCGAACATGACTTGTATGCGGCCGGCCAGAAGATCCACGACAGCCTGAGACGCCCCCTTGTATGGCACGTGCGTCATATTGACGCCAGTGGCGGTCTGGAAAGACTCCCCAGCGAGATGCAGCGTGTTACCCAGACCAGCGGAGCCATAGTTGACGCTCCCGGAGTTTCCTTTCGTGTATGCGATGAACTCTTTCAGGGTCTTGGCAGGTACAGTAGGATGCACGACCACTACCAGCGGTGACTCAACGATGTTGGTGATCGGCGCAAAAGACTTCAAAGGGTCAAACGGAAGCTCTTTGTTCAACGATGTCAGGGATGCGTGGGTCAACTCACCAAGCAGCAACATGGTGTAGCCATCCGGTTTGGACTTGGCCACGGCATCTGCCGCAATAACAGTGCTGCCGCCGGGGCGGTTTTCCACCATGACCGTGTGTTTCATGTTTTCGGACATCTTGGCGGCAAGCGTACGCGCCACGTAGTCCGAGGAGCCGCCAGCGGTGTACGGCACAACAATTTTTATCGGACGACTGCTTTCGGGGAAATTTTGGGCCCAGGCCGGCGCGGCCAAAAAGCCCATCGCACAGGCAAAGCCTGCATATCGAATTAGACGCGTATATCTATTCACTTTCTTGACTCCTCGATTGTTGATTGCTGTGAGTTGTAATTGTTCGAATCGGACGTACAGCCTATTCCCGAGCCTTTCTTCGCGGCCCTTGATTACCTGCCAGTTAGACACCGCCGTCACGTAGGCGGATGGACGGCCTTATGCGGCTTTGACAAGCCTGTTTACATGCGTCGACACGCGTTCCCCGTCCACGCCGTATATATGTATAGACACCGCAGGTTCATTGCCCCCGTTGCCCAGCCTATGTATTTGCTCTGTTCCACCGTGGCCGTAGCCACACGCGCCGACTGAACGATCAACCGTTCGTGTGAGCTGCGCTTGCTGCGTAACGCGATCATATGCATACTGCTCTTCCTGCAGGCTGCCTTGAACAACACAATAGGCGCACCAGGTGTAGTGCCCGTGCACCAACGTGTACTGCCCTGGCTGCCATACCAGCGCAACGATGGCGAACCGCCCTTTCGGATCGGCATGCAGAATATGCCTGGTATACGACGACGCAGAGCCTATACGATGCTCGGGCCGCAGCAGCGATCCCGCCGCACTGCATTCAATCAACGCGCCGCCAACTTCCGCCGGCAAACTTGCCACCGCCCCCATACACGCCGCCTCCACTCGTTCCACGAGCCCTCGCAGCAACGACGACGTCTCCACATCCTCGTTTCCAATCTCGATCATTTTTTTCTCCGTTCTTAATCGATGAAAACAGAATAGCAAGAGGGGAAGGAAAATTAATTACCAATATTGATCACCAACACAGCGCAGGCGAAATTATTTTCCACATATAAAGTTCCAGCAGGATTATTTTTCTTTGCAGCGTAAACCAATCTATTTGTTGCCCTGACGACGGCTCAAAAACGCATGCCGCGCCCGTACTTCAATCGGGAGCGGCATGCGTAATTGGCGAGCCTTTTCGTTCTGAATGTCGTCTTTGTATGAAGGCGTTCGTCACCCCCCGGCGGACATCGCCGAGCGTATCTTTGCGCTGGCGCCGCTGAGCTCACCGAGTTTCGCGCCGGCCCGCACGGCAGCTTCACGTTCGGCGCCGTTTGCCTGGCGCCGCAGCGCTTCGCGGGCGATTGCCTCGGCTTCGTCGCGGCGCAACACCAGCACGCCGCTCTCATCGGCCAGCACGACATCGCCGGGCAATACCGGTACGCCACCGCAGGAAACCGGAATATTCAAACCGCCGCCAAGATTGTAGAGACGCGTTGTAATGGGCGAGATACCGCGCGACCATACCGGGAAATCCGACTCCTGGATTTCGGGTAGATCGGTGCAAGGCCCGTCTACCACGCCGGCGAGTGCACCGGCGGCCTTGGCCGCAATGGTGACACCACCGCCCCAACAGGCATGCCGCTGATCACCCATACGGTCGACCACGACGATATCGCCGGGGCGCAACAGCCCTGTGGCGTGATGCAGAAGGGTGGAATCGGCACCCGGGATCGCGACCGTCACGGCAGTGCCAACGACGCGTTTTCGGGGAAGCATAGGCTGCACCCCCGGATCCATGAAACCGTACAGATGCCAATGGCCCACCGTCGCGGTTTCGACCCGCGACAGCAGCTCGGCCAGTTCGGTGGGAAGCGGCGGCGGCATCTCCCTCAGCGTGTACATGACGCCTCCTGAATTGCGTGCATGGGGATCAGCGATCTGGCCCGGGCAATCTGGGCGCGCTCGAGCCGGGCGGACACAAACCCCACGCCATCGGATGCCTTGGCCACCACATGCCCCCAAGGATCGCAAACCAGCGAGTGGCCGTACGTCATGCGGCGTTCGCCGTTGATCAGATGGGTGCCGGTCTGGCCAGGCGCGAGAAAATATGTTTGCGTTTCAATCGCCCGCGCCCTGCAAAGCACCTCCCAGTGATCCTTGCCGGTTTGCAACGTGAATGCTGCGGGGAGCGCGATAATGTCTACATTGCGCCGCATCATCTCTTCGAAGATGGCGTAAAAGCGCAAATCGAAACAGATTGCCCCGCCAATGCGAAACCCCTCGAGGTCGTAAGTCATGATCTCCGTACCGGGCTTCACAGTTGCGGACTCACGATACTGCGTACCGTCCGGCGCCACGATATCGAACATGTTGATTTTGCGGTAGCGGGCAACCTCGCGACCCTCACGGTCAAACACCACGGTCGTGTTGTACACCCGCGCGTCGCCGGGAATCCGCTCCACCAGCGAACCGGCATGAACCCACACTTTGTGCCGAATGGCGAAATCGCGCATCCGCGTATAGGCCGATCCGCCCGGCGCATCTTCCGCCAGCGTCAACTTCCCTTCTTTCTCGCCGGCATAGAAATCGAAGTATTCGGGAAGGATGATGAGATCCGGATGATCGGCTTGCACAGCCGCTTCCATCAAACGGGCAGCCTGATCCAGATTTGCGGCGCGATCAGCGCCGGAGTTGGTCTGAATCAGGGTAACTTTCAATTCGTCTTTCATGGCATTCCTTGTTCCTGGGAGGCGATCGCCGTACTCAGGCAATTCCTTCCGCCTGCAATGTCCGTTGCAGGTTCTCGATGCCAGTTCTGATCAGCATGAACTGGGTAGACACAACCACCTCCTCCGCTCCGTGGGCGACGGCCAAGGCGCGCTCTTGAGGTGTCCAGCCGGGCATGATCCATGTTTTCCCGTTCTGGCGTGCCGCATTGGCACAGCGGATAATGGCGGCCTGGTCAACCTCGTCGAAGCGGTAGCTGCCGCGGCCGCTGGACAGGCATAGATCGCTGGGCCCCGGAAACAGGCCATCCACCACGTCCAGGGCGGCAATCGCTTCAATGTCTTCCAGGCTGGTGGGGGTTTCGATCAGCGGATAACAGCGGATGCGGCGATCTTCATTCTCATAGAACGAGCTATCGGGGCGGCGGTAGTTCACGGGACGTCCGCCGAAATAGCTGCGCACCCCACGTGGCGGAAACTTTGCGACCGCACATATCTCGGCGGCGTGCGCAGCGTCAAGAATATGAGGAATGATCACCCCGTCGGCGCCACAGTCCAGCGCCTGCTGAATGGCCTCGGGCTGCGGGCCCGCCACTTTTGCCAGAACACGCATCCCTTTGGATTTGGTGAATGCGAGGAAGCGATCCAGTGCATCCAAGGGAAATATCCCGTGTTCGATATCGATCACCAGGTTGCGGACGCCGCACGTATGAGCGATCTCGACATAGACAAAGTGCGGCTCCGACAACCAGAGCGAATAAGGCAGCATGTTGCTTCTCCAGATTGGTAAGACTATTTCTGAGACTTGTCCAGCGACTCGGCAACCGCAGTCAGCACCTTGCCTTCGGCCAGCAGGCGCGCCGTCGTATCCTCGGGCGTGGAAAAAACCGGTGTCATGCCCGCTTGGATCAGCCGGTCGCGCACGACCTTGTCTTCAAAACCTTTGGTCAGCATGCCGTACAGGGCATTGACGATCTGAGGCGGCGTATCCTTGGGCGCCGACACGCCGAACCAGGCCACCGACTCAAACGGCAACCCCAACTCTGTGGCGGTTGGAACCTGCGGCAGTGCGGGCGAACGAACCTTGCTTGTAATGAACAGCGGACGAATACGATTCGAATCGATAAGCTGCTTCAACGCCTCGACGTTTGTGATCACTGCGTCAACGTGCTCGCCCAACAGATCGGTGATAGCTTGAGAGCTGCCCTTGTAGGGCACGGAAGCCAACTGAATACTCGCCGCCTTGTCGAAGAGCACCTGGGTAAGGTGGCCATGGCTGCCATGGCTGGCATTGCCAACACGCACCACGCCCGGATTCTTCTTCGCATACTCGATAAACTCGGACAGGTTCTTGGCCGGGAAGTTGTTATTGACCACCATGACGAACGGGACATCCACCAGCACCGTTACATGCGCCAGGGTCTCGTTCGGCTTGAAGTCCTTATAAACAGCGGGCGCAACCGAATTCACTCCGCTGGAGTTCAGCAGCAGTGTGTAGCCGTCGGGCTGGGCGCGCACCACCTGCTTTCCGCCTATCGATCCGCCCCCACCGGGCTTTACTTCCACCACCACTGGCTGCCCGGCCTCTTTACGCAGTACATCGGCTACAATTCGCGCCAGTGCGTCGGCCGTTCCGCCGACGGCGTAGGGCGCCACGATAGTCAATGGCTTGTCCGGGAAATGTTTGTCCTGGGCGTGGGCTGAAAATGCCGCCACTGCTGCTATCAGGCAGGCCAATTGCCGCCCAAGGTATCGGCCGAAAGAATTCATGTTTGCCCCTTTGGAAAATAAACCCGAGCGCCGCGTCTTGTCATGGGCTCGTCAACGTTTTTCTGAATAGAAGCCACATCCTATAGACCGGCGGCGGCGGCGTCCAAACAGTTATTTTTATTGAGTCATAAATCGCCACGCCATCCCGGCCCCAGCCATGAATATTCGCTTCCTCGAGACAGCCGTCTGGCTCGCGCACTACAGAAACTTCCGCCTCACGGGAGAGCGCCTGCACCTGACCCAGCCGGCAATATCCAGCCGTATCCAGCAGATCGAGCAGGAGTTGGGGTTTCGGATATTTGAAAGACAAGGGCGCGAAGTGACGTTGACGCCAAAGGGAGAGGCGTTCGTCGCCGACGCCCAAGAGGTCGTGCGCCGGTATGAAACCTTAATGAGTCGCCATCGCCCCGCCAAGAACCTCGATGGCCTGGTGCGCATGGGGTTGGCATCCAGCATGGCCCATCTGCTGCTGCCCGACATCATCCAGCAGCTACGTGAACAACACCCTGACGTCCGCCTCGAAGTCTTCACGGGCGACACCAACGACAAGCTGGCCATGTTGGCCGACGGCAGTATCGATATCTGCCTGATGGCCAACCATTTCAATGTAAAGGATCATCTGAAGATCCAGCCGCTGTGTAGCCTGGATATGGTGTGGGTCGCATCGCCCTCGCTGGTTTCGAGCTCGAACTACACCTATACGGCGGCCGATCTGAGCATGCTGCCCATCATTACCTACGCCGCCGGCACCCTTAACGCCTCACGTACGAACGCCTTCTTTGGCGCGCACATGCACGATATCCGCCAACTGATGACGTCCAATTCGTTGGGCACGTCGATTCATATGGCCATCAGAGGAATCGGCGCCGCCGTGTTGCCTGCAGCACTCGTGCAGTCAGAGCTTGCCGCTGGCAGCTTGGTCATGCTCAAAACCAGCCCCATATTTCCACCGACAGACTACGCCGCCGTGTGGCTGCAATCCTCGCGCAACCCTAATACCGAAGCGGTTGCATATCTCGCATCGGAGTCAGCGGGCCGATTAATGGCGCAGTTCAGCTCGGACCTCGTACGGGTGGTGTAGCGCGGCGGCCGCCTTGGCCTGGCCACACGACGGCCACAACGGCGCTAGACCAACCCCGACACCGTATTGGCAACAGCCAGCAGATAGGCATCTTCCCCAAACCCGCCAACAAGTTGCACCCCCAGCGGAAGGCCGGTAGGCCCGGTGCCGCAGGGGAACGACACGGTGGGTACATGCAGCATGGTCCACAACGCGCCAAAACGGGGATCGCCGGCTTCATTGTGGCCCGCCTCGGCCTCGCCGGCCGCGGCGGGGTACAGGATCGCATCGACGCCGCGCGTCAGGTGCGCGAACTGCTGCCGTCCCCGCTCTACCTGCTGTCGCAGCGACATATATTCTTCCATGCAGACAGTGTCGGCTGCCTCCAGCCGGCTTCGCAGGCGCGGGCTCAAATGCTCGCGACATGTCTCGTACTCGTAAGCCAGATTCTGGCGTGCCTCGAACATAAACAAGCGCGGCTGGCTCTCGGCAAGCAGCTCCAGCTCTTCAGGCAAACGGAGCTGCTCCACGCGCCCGCCCGCCATCTCGATGCGCGTAGCCAGTTTTTCGATCGCGTTATATGTGTCGGAAGAAATGTAATCCCATTGGCGCGAGCGGCACAGCGCGATCCGCGGCCTGGACACACCTTGCATGATAGGACGCGTACCGTGCAGGCCGAGCGTAAAGAATGCTACATCGGCCACATCGCGCGCGATGACGCCAATCGTATCCTGTGTATGGCTCAGCGTCTTCATGCCTGCGGCGCCGATCATACCGAAGCTGGGCTTGTAACCCACCACACCGCAATAAACGGCGGGCCGCACGATCGATCCGGTAGTCTGGGTGCCAAACGCCACCGGCACCATGCCAGCCGCCACAGCAGCGGCCGACCCGCTGGAGGATCCGCCGGGCGTATGTGTAGTGCGCAAGGGATTGCGCGCAAGGCTGGGCGTCTGTGTCGCAAACTCGCCGGTTGCCACCTTGCCCATGACCACCGCCCCCTGCCTCCGCGCCAGCCTGACGCATGCCGCGTCCAAACGTGGTTGATGCCCGGTGTAGATAGGCGAGCCGTAGGCGGTCGGATAATCGCTGGTATCGATGACATCCTTGACTGCAAATGGTACGCCAGCCAACAGGCCGTCGGGGCACGACCCCGCATCAACGCGTGCGGCTTCCGCCAGCACCTTGGACGGATCGATCGCGACAAAGGCCTTGACCTCGTCGTTGCATGCCTCGATGAGATCAAGGCGCGACTGCGCAACCGCTGTCGCCGTCGTTTCACCGTTTTTGATCGCGAGCGCCGTCTCCAGCGCCCCCAGCTCATTCAATTCCAGGTATGTCGTCATTCCAGTGAAATCCCCGCCTGCTTGATCAATGCCGCCCATTTGTTGTGTTCGCGTCGTACAAACGCATCGAACGCCTGGCTGGAACCGCCATCCGGCTCGGCACCAAGCGTCAGCAGCTTTTCCCGGGTTGCCGGTGCCCTCAGGATCTCCTGCACCGCGTTGTTCAAGCGCTCGATCACCACATCATCGGTGCCAGCCGGCGCGAATAGGCCAAACCAGCCTGATACGTCGTAACCGGTAAGACCAGACTCATCCATGGTGGGCACATCGGGCAGCAGCGTTGAACGCTTCGCCGTGGTCACCGCCAGGGCACGCAGCTTGCCTGACCGGATATGCGGCAGGCACAGCGGCACATTACAGAACATCATCTGGACGCGGCCGGGAAGCAAGTCGGCCAAGGCATCACCACCGCCTTTATAGGGCACATGCAGCATTTTGCCGCCGGCCATGCTTTTGAATAGTTCGCCCGACAAATGCATGCTGCCCCCATTACCTGTCGAGGCATACGACAGCTCGCGCTGGCGCACCACCTTGATCAGCCCCCGCACGTCCTGCGCATTGACATCAGGATGCACGACCAGCACATTTGCCGACTTTGCGATGTTGGTGATGGGCCGGAAATCCTTGAGCGGCTCAAAGCGCAGATTCTTGAACAGGCTTGGATTCACCGCGTTCGTGCTGGTGGGCCCCACCAGCAGTGTGTAGCCGTCGGGGTCTGCCCGAGCTGCCTCGGCAGCACCAATATTGCCGCTCGCGCCGGGCCTGTTCTGGACGATCACCGTACCACCCAGGCGCGCCGCAAGGCCATCTGCAACCACCCGAGCCAGCGTGTCCGTTGTACTGCCGGGGCCGAAAGGTACGATCAAGGTAATGGGGCGGGCCGGATAGGCGGCCTGCGCCTGCGCGACGGCCGCCGCGGCCAGCAGCACCGCAAGCAGGCAGGCACCGCCCAGCGCCCGAAAAGGGGCAAAACATCGACGCATGGCGCAGGCCTCCTTGGAACAATGATGCGATTCGTTCGCAACGGCGCATTGGCAAAGGTATGGATTCTGTGACAGCGTAACGGTGTTCGATATTGTCGTCCAATACTATTAAATAGACGTATTAATATCTATTTTGAACACAATAATAGTTGGAGACCGCCGTGTTTTTTCATTCTCGCGCGTTGCACGCTTTTCTGATCGTGGCCGAAGAGCTGCATTTCGGCAATGCCGCCAAGCGGCTCAACATAAGCCAACCACCGCTTAGCCAGATGATACGGCGCTTCGAAGCTGAACTCGGCGTAGCGCTTTTTACCCGGAGCACCCGTGCCGTACAGCTTACGCCGGCGGGCGAACTGCTTCAGCAATGGGCCAGGCGGCACAATGCGGACAGCCTTGAACTAATACGGCAGCTGCAGCGCGTCGCCGCCGGCGAAAGTGGGAAAGTGGAGTTGGGATTCAGCAGCTCCGTCGCCTACCGGCTGCTGCCCCGCCTGCTGGGTGCCGTACATGCCGCCAAGCCCGGGCTGGACGTCATCCTGCACGAAGGGCATTCACAAAGCCTGATCGAACACATCCACGATTCACGGCTTGATATCGCGTTGCTGCGCAGGCCCGCGGCAGCCAGCATCGAAGGCATGATCTTCAACCTGGTCGAACGCGAACCCTTTTATGTCGCGCTACCTGCGAGGCACCCCCTGGCACGCCGACCTACATTATCAGTGCATGACCTGCATGGGCAACCGTTCATCGACTATCAAGGCCACACCGCCATGTATTTCCGCGAACGCACGCACAGCCTGTTCGCGCACTACCAGGTTCACCCCACCATTGTTACCGAAAGCGCCATACCCACCGTACTCGCACTGGTGCTTGCCGGCGTGGGCCTGGCACTCGTGCCGGCTTCCGCGCAGGTGCTGTACAGCAAAGAAATCCAGTACCGGCCCCTCGCAGAGGACAGCCCGCTGTGCATGGTGGAGCTATTCAGCGTACGCAAGCAAGGCGAACCCCGCGCGGCCGTGCATGCGCTGGAAGCCTTGCTGCATGAGTGCGCCTTAGGGGCGTAGCGGAATGAGCTTAGTGGTTTCCTTTAACGCACCGTCTTTTCCGCAATCAAGGGCTGACCAGTTTGCTCCAGCAGAGGCCGCATTTCTTTGTAGCCCTGTGACAGTTTTTTCGCATAGCTATTTCCTGACAGCCAGACAGGGTCGATCCCCATATTGCTCAGGCTTGCAACCAGGTCCGCATCCTCGGCGGCCGCCTTCAGCGCCGCTTCAAGCCGTGCACGTATTGCGGTGGGGGTTCCCGCTGGCAGCGCGAGGCCCAGCCATGATTCAATCTTGATGTTGTAGCCCGCCTCGCCCATGGTAGGCATATCGGGGCGGTCGTGCCATCGATCAGGGCTAACCGAGGCAAGCAGCCTAACCTTCCCGGACTCAACGAACGGTTTGATCTCCGACGGGGTTTGAATTGTCGCGTCGACCTGTTTGGCAGCGACAGCGCTCACACTTTCCGTGCCTGATTTGTAGAGCACCTGTTCGAGCTTGGCACCCGAAGCACTGGCTAATTCGAAGAACGCTATGTTGTTGGGCGCCCCCGGCACACCAAAGAACAGCGGTTTGTCCGAGCGTTTGGCTGCCTCCACGAAGTCCTTGACCGAGTGGTATGGCGAGTCGGCCTGCACCGCAAAACCATATCGATATCGGCCAAACCCACCAATGAAGTCAAAATCCTTGGCAGTGTAGGGAACGTCGATAAGGTGCGGCGTAATAGCGATGGCCGAGTATGTAATTACCCCCAGGGTATAGCCGTCAGGCTTTTGCCTGGCCACAAAAGCCGGCCCCAGCGTGGCTTGCCCCCCAGGCTTATTGACCACCACGACCGACGTACCGATCTGTTTCTCGAGCGCCTTCGCGAGCAAGCGCGTTGCCACATCAGTAACGCCACCCGCACCATAGTTGACGACCACTTGGACTTCCTTGGACGGGAACTTTTCAGCGGATACCTGCGAGGCATAGGCGAAGCCGATGCCACAGAGTAAAGCGTTAAGTACCTTGAGCGTTTTCATTTATGTCTCCTCACTGTTTTCGTGAAATTCTTCGTATGCACAACGCTGCATGGATAAAACGTTTTCCGTGCAGGACCCTTACAGCACTAATTCATAAAAGACCCACCATTTACATCGATCGTTGCACCGGTAATAAACCCCGCGCCATCCGACGCTAAAAACGTCACCGTTTCGGCGATGTCTTGCGGCAGACCGAGCCGATTAACCGGGATCCGTTTGAGGTACTGTGCATTGGCTTCCTCCCCCGCTTCCGCCGCCATCGGCGTCATGATGCGGCCTGGCGCAACGCAGTTGACCGTAATGCCAAAGACCCCGACCTCTGCGGCCAGGGTGCGGGAGAACGCAATGATGCCCGCCTTCGATGCGGCGTAATGCGCACCCGCGATGGTCGACACCGTTCTGCCCGCTTGGGAAGACATATTGACGATTCTGCCCCACCTACTGGATTTCATCGACGGCAAGCACGCCTGAGCGCACAGGAATACACCGGTGAGATTCACATCAATGACCCGCCGCCACTCATCAACCGAAACGCTCGCGACCGTCGCACTCTTGCCATCGTGCTTGGGTGATATTCCGGCGTTATTGACCAGAATATCAATACGCCCGAATCGATCCAGCGACTGCCGCACCGCGTTGTCGACCTGCTCCTGGCTCGACACATCCGCCGCGATCGCCAATACACGAGTACCCGATTTATCGAGACGCGAAGCGGCTTGCTGCGCGTGCTCTAGGTCAACATCAAGCAGCACCAAATTGTTGCCCTCGGCATACAGTCGCTCAGCTACCGAAAAGCCTATGCCGCGTGCAGCGCCGGTAACGAACGCTGTTCTCGGCGTGGTCCTTTGTTGAATAGCATCCATGTTCTTATACCGTTGCAACAGGAGTTACAGGAGATCCGAAAGACCCTGGCAATCTGAGGGGCGGGCACGTCAACATGAAATGGTGCCGCTTGCTCTGGCGCAACCAGCGGGCAAGCGGTGTGAGATACCACAACTCGCCAAGATTGATACCAAGACGGAAGAGACACGCCTGGTGCAGGGGCAAACCTTCGCAACTGACACAGTCACCGTGATCGTAAGGGTATGCCTCAACCGCGAAATTATCCGCAATCAATACTGATATCCCGCTGTCGGCAATCCATTGCTTCAATGCCTCATCACGTCCATCCAGAACCGCGCAGCTATGATGCAGAACATAAGGGTCAGGCTTGCCCTGCATATCGACAAGCTTCTGCGCGAAGCCTGTGTGCAGGCACAACATGTCGCCCTCCTCGATAACGACACCATCCTTGTCGATAACCTGCTTCAGCAGATCCATACCCACAAGCGTACGGGCGTCGCCGAAATGCGCATGCAGGTCCAGCAACACGCCGCGACCCTGCACCCCGGTTTCCGCCATCTTTTCAATGCCCAGCCTCAACGCCACAGGCCCCTGCCTGTCATCCGGGCCAAGGATGTCCAGGCCACCGCGAAACCCGTTGTAATAGGTTGGCTGCGCATTACCGTTACCCATACCGTCGAAATGCTGGCCTACATGCGCAAGGGCATCCCACTGGGTTGAGTACTGCGTGAACAAGGTAACGGAATCATCGCATGAGCAGTCAACATAACGCGCATCTTCCAAATGCAAGGGGTAGTTGACGCTAGGCAAACCCTGCTTACGGATGGCCACGTGCCTGACTGGCGGTTTGCGATTTGGGTTCAGGTCTGTACCACCCGGCAGGTCCAGCGGCAAGCTCAGGCAAAATGCCTCCCCGGTTCGGATCTCCCTGGCTGCCTTGACCCGCTTGTCGGGCGTAATCAGGTTCAACCTTCCAATTTCATCATCAGGCCCGAAATCCCCCCAGTTCGAATTCTCAGGACGAACCTTCCAACGCTCCAGCATAAATGCCCCCTTTTGCTTGGTTTCCCTATCCAACCCTAATGCCGTTCAGATGTTCGTGCTATGGCATCACGGCACTACTCAGGCACTACTCAGGCGCCACTTAAGCATCACTTAGGCGTCACTTAGGCGTCACTTAAGCGTCACTTAGGCGCCCGCAGGCCGAAGTATCACCTTCGAAACTTCACGTTCCAAACAGCGCCGGAAACCCTCCTCCGCATCCTTGAGGTCAAGCTCGGCTGAAATCATTGGCCTCACAGACTCTGGCTCGTTAGCGATGCGTTGCGCGATCACCTCCCAGGATCGCCGACGCGACCCATGTGCGGCGCGCAACTGCTGCTGGTTGCGAACGAACATCGTCAAATCAAAGGAGACAGGCTGTGAGTGAATACCCGCGGTGACCAATACCCCACCCTTGCGCAGTACAGACAGACCGTCAGAGATGCTGGATGCGCGACCTGTGGCCTCTATCACAACATCAGCCAAGGCACCATCCATCAGCGCCAGCACGCCTTCCTTTAGCGAAGGCGTCGCTGCCAGATCAATGACGTCTGTCGCACCCATTGCCGCTGCGGTGCGCAGCCTGGCCTCGTCGTTCATGCCAACAGCAATGACACGCGTGGCGCCACGCCATCGCGCCGCGCGTATGATGGCCTGGCCAATCGTCCCTGGCCCCAGCACAATAACTGTGTCACCAGAGGCCACGCCACCAACCTCAGCTGCGTTGTCACCAACGCTCAAGGGTTCGATCAATGCGGCAAGGACAAGGTCGGTGCCAGTAGCGAGCTTGATACAACTTATGGCCGGCACATTCACGTACTGGCTGAAGGCGCCGTCACGTGTCAGCCCCACCGTCTTGCGGTCCATGCACAGGTGCGCGTTGCCGGCCAGGCAACGCGCACAACGCAGGCAACTACTGGTCGGCATGACGGCCACCCGATCCCCCATGGAAACACTGCCAACACCAGCGCCCATGGCCACGACCTTGCCGGAAAACTCGTGCCCCAGCGTCACAGGCAGCCGTGAGCGCATGAACTCGTAACCCGCGCTCCATTCGTACACATGGAGGTCCGAGCCGCAAATTCCCGCCGCATGAACCTTTATCGTCACTTCATCCACTTCCGGTGCAGCAGGCGCCGCCACGTTCTCGACACTGATGCCCGGAACAGGACCGATTTTCCTCACAGCAAGCATAGTTACTCCCCTGTTCCGCACCCTACGTTTTCAATGCCCGACATTTGCACGTTCTCCCCAGGCAGGAAGCGGAACAGTGATCTTCTTGGTCAGCCCGAAGGTCTCAGGAAAGATTGTCCTGATCTCCTGATCCTGCCATTGATCGATCATCGGGAACGCCCGGGTATTGTTTCCAGTGGCTGGATCAAATTTCACGCCCCATCCCACAATGGTCGACCCCACGGGCTTGTCCAACGCCAGCAGCGTCTCGCGCACCTTCTTCGGGTCGGTTCCGCCCGCGGCCGGCAAAACTTCCGACAGCACAACCCACATAGCGTTGAACCCCATCGCCGAGTGAGCCGAAGGCTTGCGATTGAACTTCTTCTCGTATTCGGCATGGAAGGTTTTGAATAGCGCAGCTGCTTCAGGCGTGAGGCCTTCGGCGCTGAAGTAAGCCGATGTGCCCGCATTAAAAATGCCGTTCACGTCATTACCCAGAGCCTTCGCAAAGTCAGGTATGTTATGCGCGCCGCCGTTCCCCACCAACGCCTTCAGATTGAGATTGGCTTCACGCGCCTGCCGCCAGAAGAGAATTCCGTCCGGCGTATAGGAGCAGGCGATCAGTATGTCAGGCTCGGCAGACTTCAGCCGTTGCACGATCGAGGAAAGGTCCGTCGTCTTGTAGCTGTACGCAGCCTGCGCAACGACCTGCGCGCCTTTTTCCTGCAACCATTTTCGCGCCCCTTCGGCCACCGCTGCGCCGTACGAACTGTCCTCGTTCATGATCGCAAAACGCACCTTTTCGAGCGGAATGCCCAATTGGGGCACAATTTTGTCTGTGGCATACTGCGCGCCGCCCTTCCCCAGCTCTGTTGCGGGGTAAATGAATCTGAACAGATTCTTGAATCCGCGCTTGGTGATATCGTCAGCCACAGCCCCCTGTTCGATATAGATGACGCCATTGCGTTCAGCAACCTGGCTCGCCGCAAACGAGATCGAACTCGCGTACGAGCCCAATATCACGTTAACCTTGTCGCGGGTAATGAGCCTATTGGCCTGCGACGTCGCCTCGTTGGAGCCAGGCACATCCGCGGTTGCGAACGTCACCTTCTCGCCGTTGACACCACCCTTTGCATTGATCAGATCACGCGCCAGTTCGAAGCCCATGTTGACGTCGTTACCCAGAGATGCCAAGGGCCCCGTCAACGGCAGCAGAACGCCGAGCTTGATTTCCGCCTGTGCGGGCGCTGCGGCGCACGCCATGGCGAGCCCCATGTAAAGCAGCACTTTCTTGTACATATATGTCTCCCTTGTTGTTGATGGCCCCTTATCGGGGTCTTGTGCAGCGGGGCTGTACTACATCCCCAGATAGGCCCTCTTTACTTCCGGGTTGTCGTTCAGGTCCTTGCTCGGGCCTTCCAGTGCAACCTTTCCATGATTGATTACATACCCTCTATCGGCCGCCTGGAACGCCAGCCTGACGTTCTGTTCGACCAGGATGATAGACGTTCCTAAACGGCGGATTTCCGCAATCGCCTCGTACACCTTCGAGACAATGACCGGCGCCAACCCCAGTGACACCTCGTCAATCAGGAGCAGGCGTGGCCGAGACATAAGGCCTCTTCCAATCGCACACATCTGCTGTTCGCCGCCGGATAACGTGCCGGCCAGTTGCCCCTCACGCTCCGCCAGTTTGGGAAACAGGCCATAGACGGTTTCGAGGGTTTCAAGCATCTTCGGGCGCGCATGCTGCGCATAGGCGCCTAGCTCTAGATTGGTGCGTACGCTGAGCCGCGGAAACAGGCGGCGCCCTTCCGGCACATAGACGACGCCACTCTCCACCGCACGGTGCGCCGGCATGGCAGACATATCTGTTCCGTCCAGCTTGATCACGCCCTGCTTGCCGTGATGCAGGCAGGCCAACGCCTTCAGTAACGTTGTCTTGCCTGCGCCGTTCGACCCCACAATCGCAACGATCTCGCCCTCGCATATGTTCAGATCCACCCCGAACAGAATGTCGGTGTCTCCGTAAGAGACATGCAGGCCACTGACTTCAAGCAAAGGCATACGCTTCCCCCAGGTATGCGCCGATCACATCCTTTTCACCCAATACCTGGCGGGGAGGCCCATCGGCGATCTTCTTTCCCTGGTCCAGAACAACGATACGATCCGCTACATTCAGCACGGCTTCGATGTTGTGCTCCACGAGCAGCACCGTCATGCCGCCTTCACGCAGCTTGCGTATCAGATCCAGCAGCCGGTGCACCTCTGGTTGATTCAGGCCCGCCATAACCTCATCCAGAAGAATCATGCTCGGCCGGGTTGCCAGCGCGCGGGCGATTTCGAGGCGCTTCTTACCACTGATGGTCAGCGTGGAAGCCGCATCGTTCTTTCTGTCTCCCAACCCCACAAGGTCTAGCACCTGCGCTGCGTTCCTGCCCGCTTCGTCTATAGACCGTGTTCTTGTTAGCGCACCAATCATCGCCGTTTCGAGTGCAGTCATGCTTGCAAACAGCTGGGGGATCTGAAACGTTCGTGCCAGGCCCAGTCGGCTGATCCGGGCACTGCCCAATCCAGATATGTGGCACCCATTGAATGTGATGGCGCCCTGATCTACGGGCAATACCCCTGCAATCAAGTTGAAGAGGGTTGTCTTGCCCGCACCGTTCGGTCCGATCAGCGCCACGATCTCGTTCTCGGCAACTCCCATGGACACATCGTTGACTGCGGTGAGACCACCAAAACGGCGGACGACATTGCGAACATCAAGCATGGCGTCGGCCTCCTACCGAGAATCTGCGCAGTTTGCGCCATACACCCATCACGCCTTCGGGAAGCACCATGACGATGACGATGAGGATCAGCGCATAGACCACCAGGTGCGCCCCGGCGCCGTATGGGCCCAGCCAGTCTTTGAGAAACTCCTGCAGCGGCAAAGTGACCACCGCGCCAATGAGCGGGCCGAAGATGGTACCGATGCCGCCGAGAATGGACATCAGCGCCACGTCGATGGATATGGTCAGGCTGAAAACCGTAGCCGGCTCGATGTAGAGCACATATTGCGCCATCAGCGTGCCCCCAATCGACGTCAGCCCCGCACTCAGCAAGAAGGCGATCAACTTGTAGCGGCGCAAGTCAATACCGACGGACTGCGCCGCTTCTTCGTTATCACGCAAGGCTCGCAGATAGAAACCTGTCCGGGTCCGCATAAGCATGTAGCAGATGGCCGAGCTGAGCAGCATGAATGCGCCGCCGAGCCACGCATAGCCACGGGTGTCGGCAAATATCATGTTGGCGAACGCGGGTTCGAAGTTGACGCTCAACCCATAGGGCAGATCCAGCCTGGCGCGGGCCCACAACAGCGTGATTCTGACGGTTTCTCCCATTGCAATTGTCGCCATGGCAAAGAACACGCCCCGCAACCTGAAAACCGGGTATGAAATCAGAAACGCGAGCAGAAGCGACAACAGTACGCCGAGGCACATGCCAAACCACGGTGAAACGCCAGCCATGGTGTAGAGCAGTGTGGACGCATAGGCACCGATGCCAAAGAAGGCCGTATGCCCCAGCGAAAACTGGCCCGCAAGGCCGCCCAGCAGATTCCATGCAGATGCCAGGCCAGCGTACAAAAATACCAGGAAGACCAGGTTGAGGAAGAACTTGTCATCCAGAAACAGCGGGACGGCAATCACTGCCCCGGCCAGCCCAGCTGCGGCGATGGCGTCCGCACGCTTCCAATCCAGCCAGGAACAGGTCATTTCAGCCCCTCCTTCTCCGCGCCTTTGATGCCGAACATCCCGCTGGGTAGGAACGCAAGCAGCAGTATCAACAGAACAAAGTAGGTGGCCTCTTTCAAGTCGGGCTCTATGTACCCCGCGATCGTTTCGATCACACCGAGCAGCAAGCCCCCTGCGACGGTGCCCGGCACATTACCCAGCCCGCCCAGCACGACGACCACAAAGGAGATCAGCACGAAGCTGGAGCCAACCGTGGGAAACGCATAGAAACTCGGCACCAGTACACATCCGGCAAGCGCGGTGAGGCCAATACCTATCGCAAAAGCCACGATCAACACCTTGTGAACATTGATCCCTACCAGCCGGGCGGCGGTCAGATCCTGAGACACTGCCTCGATGGCCTTGCCTATGTAGGTTTTCTTCAGGAACAACATGACCAGGGCCATGGCCGCCATCGCAAACAGAAACGACATGAGGCGGGTCGTGCTTATATATGCACCCATGAACGGGATGGAATCATTGCCAGCTGAAAACACCTGCACAGTAAGGTAATCGGCGGAGAAGGCCATCAACGCGAGATTCTGCAGCAGTATTGCGACGCCCAACGTTGCAAACACTTGGGTGAGCTCGGTTTTGTATATGGTGAATCGTATCAGCCCCAAATAGAACACCACACCGACCAGCGCCCCCAGCACGAACACTAGCACTGCGCCCCAGTATGGGTTGATACCGAAATACACGGAGAACCCATATGCTGCATACATCCCCAGCATTAGAAACTCCCCGTGGGCGAAGTTCACCACCTTGGCAACCCCAAAAATCAGGTTTAAACCCATTGCGGCCAGCGCGTAAATGCCGCCCAACAACAGACCCGATATCACCAACTGAAGCGTCGCTTGCATAGCCGCCCTCCTCTACCCCACAGGCTTCTGTCGCCCGTCAGTTGGCTTCGTACCAGGTTACGGGCGGGAACGCTTCCGGATCAGTGACCACGTCGATCACCGTAACGCGGCCGCTGCCAGCGGCTTCGTCCAGTGCGGGGCCAAGATCGGTGCAGTTTTCAACGCGCACACCAACCGCGCCGACTGCACGCGCAATCGCCGCATGGTCGACCGGCACAAATGCGCAGGCATCGGTAAACTCCCCAAACTTGATGTTTTCCGCGTGCTTCTGATAACCAAGAATTCCATTGTTGAGCACGACCAACACCACCGGCAGGCGCATGCGCACTGCCGTTTCGAGCTCCGCCCAGGCGTGTGCAAAACCGCCATCGCCCACCACACAAAAGACCGTAGCATCCGGTTCGGCGACCTTCGCCCCCAACGCCATGGGCAGTCCCCATCCCAGCCCCGCCAAGCCGCGTGGTGTGATGAAACGCATGCCGGCCCGACGCGATTGCAAATAGTTCGCGATCCAAATGGAGGAGTAACTCGCGTCTGCCACCACGATAGAGTTGGCTGTGAGGCGGCGATCGATCTCGGCCATGACGCGTTCTGGTCGAATCGGCGACGCATTGCTCCCTGTCAAGTCGGCGGCTTCCTTGCGATGCGCGGCTTTACCATCGGCGATCTGCTGCTCAACCAATGCGCGGGCGGACGCTCTCGTCGCCAGGTTGGTGTCCCTGAGTGCCGCAATTAGCCGTTCAAGCGTCACGCGGGCATCGCCTGTCAGACGCACCTCTGCCTCATAGTTGCGCCCGATTTCCTGCGGATCGATGTCGATGTGAATGTACCGGGCATTGCGCGGATAAAGAGCCCATGAATCCGTGCCGTTCTGGTTTGTTCGATTGCCCACGAGGACGACAACATCGGCATCGGTGATAAGCGGCTTCAAGTGCCGGGTGCTGCCGTTATGTCCCATAAAGTATGACGCCACGCCCACTGAAAGTGGATGTTGCTCATCCACGGAACCTTTGCCCATCACCGTGGTAGCAACCGGCAGATGCGCGAGTTCTTGCAGTTGCGCCAATGTTTCCGCCGCGCCCGACAAATGCACCCCGCCCCCCGCAATCACAAGGGGGCGTTGCGCGCTTGCAAGCAAGTCGGCAGCCTGCTTGATGCTTGCCTCATCAGGGGCTGCTCTGTCGAGGGGATATCGACCCAACGCCTTCTTGCGTACATTTTTGGCCGTCGTGGGCTCCTGCAGCAGAAGATCCGCCGGAAGCAGTAGCGCCACAGGCCCAGGGCGACCCGAGGTTGCCGCAGTGATGGCCATATCGACATAATCATCGATGCGATTGGGATCAATGACACGGCGCACCCATTTCGTCACAGGCCGGAACATGGACTCATGATCCAGCTCTTGAAACGCATTGCGATCTGTCTGGTCGCGGTTCACATCCTGAACCAGGGCCACGAGTGGAATAGACGCCTTAAGCGCCTCACCCATGGGTGCCACCAGCAAGGCCGCAGCCGGGCCGTTCTGGGCCGTCACCACCCCCACCTTGCCGCTTATGCGCGCATAAGCATCCGCCATGTAGCCGCCGGTGTTTTCTTGCCGGTAAGCAACTTGTTTAATACCAAACTTCTTGCCAGCCAAGTGTATGAGCGAGGGAAGGCTTTGGCCGAACATGTGCGTGACTTCATGCCGGGCCAGACTCTCCGCGATCCGGTGAGCAACGCTGTGCGGATAGAGCAGGCCTCGGGATTGAAGCGCTATTTCGGCGGCGGGGGAACGCATACTTGTCTCCTGATCTAAGTGGTTTTTCGTATATTCTATAAAATATATAATTCTGTCAACCAAGACATGCATGGAGTAGAATCTGGGCAAAGCAAACGAGGCATATTTTGTCGACTTCCGTACAGCACTCCCTGCCAGCGCCTGTTGAAGGGCGAATCACCCACCTCAGCCTTTCCGCCACCGTCTATCAAACTGTGCGCGAATGGCTTTCAGGAGGTGAGCTGCTGCCGGGACAAAAACTGACGGGGCGCGTTCTGGCTGAGCGGCTTGGCGTCAGCCAAACCCCCGTACGCGAAGCAATGCTGCAACTCGTGGCCGAACGTGCACTCAATATGAATCCGAACCGGTCCGTCACGGTGCCCATGCTGGATCGTGAGAAGTTCATTGAGCTACGTGATATGCGTGTAGCACTCGAGGGCTTGGCTGCCCGCTGCGCTGTGCAGCGCTGTGTCGAAACCGGATTGGGCGCAGAGCAGATCGGCGCCATCGCCGTGCTCCACCGTCAGATGATGGCCGCCAAGAAGCGCCGGGATTATCGTACAACCCTGAGGCTGAACCGTGCCATCCACTTTTCCGTGTACGAACTCAGCGGGCGCCACGAACTCGTTGCCACGATACAGTCACTCTGGGCCAGAACCGGGCCCTATCTGAATTTTCTGTACGAGAAAGCAGGCCCCGCCGCCAACGGGGCACACCCCCACGAATCCCTGCTAGATGCATTAACACAGGGCGACCCAGACATGGCAGAAGCTGCAATTCGCCACGACATCCTAGACGGCGGAAGAGCAATACTGGATGCGTTGCCCTCTGCGGAAGAGGGATAAGGGTCGATCATAGCCGGCACACAGCGCTAGTTGCCGAAAGGGGCATCGTGTCGGTTTCAAGGCATTTCTTGCCGTCGCACGTACATTCAGCTTCAAT
The DNA here is from genome assembly GCF_021653995.1 of Paracandidimonas lactea. Lineage (NCBI taxonomy): Bacteria > Pseudomonadati > Pseudomonadota > Betaproteobacteria > Burkholderiales > Alcaligenaceae > Paracandidimonas > Paracandidimonas lactea. The sequence continues at coordinate 205,860 of NZ_JAJJOZ010000003.1, read as the reverse complement.
CACGCCGCGGAACTCATCCATCTTTCGCAGCCGGCCTTGAGCGCAAATATCCGCCGGCTGGAATAAATCATCGGCGCGCGCATGAGGGAAATCGTGGCCGGCAAGCACGGACAGCTTGGGATTGCCGTAGCGCCGTCAACCGCCACCCACGCATTGCCCGGCATCCTGATGCACTACAAGGCAGCATACCCCGACACCTTACTGGACAATATGCATCAGCCGGCCCAAGACACGAACAAGCCCGCCGGCAGCAGCAGCGTTTGTGCAGATGTGCAAGGAGCACGGGGAGGCGGTCACGGGACGATAGCTCTGCTACATGGCGTGCAACGGGAGAAAGCGTATGCCCTAGACCAAGCTACCTGTCCCTCCGCGCGAGCGGACTGCCACTGTACCCGTGCGCAGCCCAAGACTATTATTCTCATCCATGAAAGACAAAAACCCACCCAAACGAACCGCCTTCAAGTTCTTCCTGTCCCTGGGCACGCGATGGATGGACAACGACGTATACGGGCACGTGAACAATGTCACCTACTACTCGTACTTCGATACGGTGGTGAATCGCTATCTGGTCGATAACGGGCTGCTGGATATCGCGCGCAGCCAAGTCATTGGCTTGGTGGTCGAGACCGGCTGCCGGTATTTCTCATCAGTGGCCTTTCCGGACACGCTGGATATCGGCCTGAAGGTTGCACATCTGGGCAACAGCAGCGTGCGATATGAGATCGGGGTGTTCAAACAAGGCGAAGAGGCGGCGGCAGCGTGCGGGCATTTTGTGCACGTATACGTCGACCGCGAAACCCGAAAGCCTACGCCGCTGCCCGCAGCGCTCAGGGAGACGCTGGGGAGAATTATGCTGGTGGATGCGCCGCTGTAAAGCCTTGCAGGCGTTCGTGTGGCAACTCAACAATTACAGAAGACAGATACAACCTGTTCCGGTGACTGGGTAATGCTTTTATTCAGGCTAGCCCGCCCGTCTGTCAGAAACTTCACAGCGTGGATCAATAGAACGCTCTGCCAATTCTGTTTCGCGATAACGGTCTAATCTCGAAAGAATCGGATCTCTCGGCATGCAAACGACTTGAACAGATGGACAGTATCGATATCCCTATGGAACATTTTGTTCGCAACTTGTCCCATTGACGATACATGTTGATAACCATAGAGTGGCAGGCATGTCTACGCACTTGCCACTACCAAAGTACCACCACATCTACCTCCTGCTTAAAGAGCAGGTGGAAGAGGGGCACTATGAAGACGGGTTGCCGGGTGAGCTTGATCTGACCGGGCAGTTCCGCGTTGCTCGCGTGACCATCCGTAAAGCCTTGGAACAGTTGGCGGTGGAAGGCATTATTGAGCGCGGACGCGGCAAAGTCACGCGGCCGAGCCCAAAATACCGCAAGGGGCATGCCGCTCGATCCATACAGAATGGCAGCGGCTTTCTAACAAACGTCGTAACCGCTACGCGCAATACCACCGTACGTGTGATCGAGTGCGGCTACGTGTGCGCCTCGCATGCTGTTGCGGACGCGCTGGCGCTGAGCCCAAATGATCAGGTCAAGAAGATAGTACGGGTACGCAGCATCAGCCAAGGGCCTCGTTCGTTCATCATCACTTACCTGCCACCCGTCTTGGGTGAACACATTGATGCAGACGCATTACGCGACCACACCGTCATGGGTTTGCTGGAAAAGGCAGGTGTCCAGATCGGCGTGGTGCGGCAAACCCTATCGGCCCGTTTGGCTGATTCCATCGTGGCTCCGTTGCTGGAGGTCAGCGTTGGGGCAGCCCTGTTGACCGCTCGTCGCATCGTATTCGATCAGAACGATCGGCCTGTCATGTTGCTGTATGGGCAATTCCGCCCAGATCGCTATCAGTACGACATGCTGCTATCCGGCGCGCAGGATGGGGAAACAATAATATGGGTTGCGGGCGCCGAGTCCGTGACGCAACTAGAAGAATCTTCCAACAGCTTTCCTTCAACTGACAAAAAACCATGAGTCACATCATCGATTTTCGCCTGCGCCCACCCGTGCAGGGCTATCTCCAAACCGCGATATGGAATGAACAAGGTTATACGCATTTCAATGCCATACAAGGAGTGCCAGTTGCAGATTCCGTGAGGTCGTACTCCGTTGACCTCATGTTCGAAGAGATGGATCGTGCAGGAATCGCCGCAGGTGTCATGAACGGCCGCCAATGCACGGATTTTCGCGGCGAAGTGAGCAACGCAGACATGGCAGATGTATGCGCCAAGTATCCTGGTCGCTTCTACGCCCTGGCAGGTGCCAATCCATTCCGGGGCCAAGCCAGCGTGCAGGAGGCGGAAACCTTCATTCGAGAGTATGGCTTCAAAGGCATAGCGCTTGATCCTGGCGGATACGAGGAACAGATGTTTGCGGACGATCAGCGGCTGTTCCCATTTTACGAACTTTGCCTGAAGCATGATTTCCCAGCGGTATTGACGCTGGGCCCGATGGGCGGAGCAGGCGTGCATTTCGGCGGCCCCCTGCAGGTCGATAGGCTTGCGGCGAAGTTTCCCGAGTTGAAAATCGTGGTATCGCACGGATGCTGGCCCTATGTCACTGAAATGTGTGGCGTAGCGGCACGCAGGCCGAACGTATACCTCATGCCGGATATGTATCACGTGGGTATGCCAGGGCATCAGGACTATACGGAGGCAGCCCGAAACATCGCACGGCGACGATTCGTGTTTGCTTCGGCCTACCCGAGCAGACCCTTGGAGATTGCCGTGCGGGGCTACCAGAGCCTCGGGTTGCCGGAGGAGGTGCTTGAGGAAATATTCCGGTCGACCGCTGCGCGGCTGATGAAGCTCGATATTTGAACACAATAGGCGGCGCCAAAAGCCGCTGGTATTGATGCCTACAAGGGGAAACATATGAAACGGAACCCGTCGCGATTCGTGTGTGCGTGGCTTGCAGCGCAGTTCGCGTCATTGCTTGTCGTGCTGAATATAGGTGCCGTACAGGCAGTGCAGGCGGCTCCCGCGCCACTGGTGAAGATCGTGGTGCCATTCACGCCAGCAGGCGTGACCGACATGGTTGCGCGAGTGCTCGCTGAAAAACTTGCTCAACGATGGCAGCGACCCGTCATCGTTGAAAACAAGCCGGGAGCCGGCGGAAACATTGGCGCTGAGTTCGTATCTCGGGCGCCAGCCGATGGCTCGGTGTTTTTGCTTGCAGGCACATCTATTGTCATCAATGCAGCGCTGCAGGAGCATGTCCCGTATCAGTTAATGAAGACACTGGAGCCCGTTTCCTTACTGGCCGAACTGCCGTTCTTGGTGGTGGTTTCTCCCACCGTGCCCGTTGACAGCATAGCGGGCCTGATTGCGCATGCTAAAGCCCACCCGGGCGAGCTGAACTTCGGATCTGGAGGCCTGGGGACCAGTCCACACATGGCAGGTGAGCTGTTCAAGCAAACCACAAAAACCGACATTGTGCACATCCCGTTCAGGGGCGCTGGCCCGGCGACAGCGGAGCTTGTGGCGGGACGAATTCAGGTGATGATTGATTCGGCCCAAGGACTGATTCCTCTGGTAGAGAGCGGGAAGCTCCGGGCTTTAGCCACACCGAGCGACAAGCGGATCGGACGACTGCCGAGTATTCCGACCATGATCGAAGCAGGTGTTCACGGTTTTCACGTCAGCTCATGGCTTTCGCTCTGGGCGCCGGGCGGAACCCCTCGAAGCGTCATCGATAACATGAGCCAGGACATCGCTTCAGTACTGCAGGACTCAGAGGTGCGCAAGCTATTGGATCAACAGGTAATCGAGCCAGTAGGCAGCACGCCACAGGAGTTTCACAAATTTGTGGAAACGGAACTTGCGAAGTGGAACCAAGTAATTCGGCAAGGCGCGATTACCGTGCACTGACAACATAGCGAAATGGGGTAGCTGAGCTTCGGACAGCCACACCGGAATGTAATGAAGCGGGAGCGATCGATGGAGTTATCGAGCAAGACAGCACGTGAGATATGGTACGAAGTCAAGGCAAACCCTCACCGCGCGCGGTTCGGGTTTGGCCAGAAGGCCGCACTCATCAATATCGACTTTCAAAATGCCTACACGCGGGTGGACGAGTTTCATAGCGCGTATGAAACGGATCCTGGGCAGATCAATTATGTGAATGCGCTGGCGCGTGGCTTTCGCGCATTGAATTGGCCTGTGGTGTGGACCTATGTTGCCTATTTGCCTTCCGGAGAAGACGCGGGTGTATGGGGAACTCGAACTAACACCCCCGACTCTTTGCAGAACATAAAGGTGGGAAGCCGACGCGCGGAGTTTGACAGTCGCGCTGAAATTGATCGGCACCAGGATATCATTTACAACAAACGTATGGCATCGGCATTCTTCGAGACACCACTACAGTCGCTGCTTACCTGGCACAAAGTCGACACGCTGGTTGTAACTGGAGGCTCCACGTCGGGTTGCGTGAGAGCGACGGTCATCGATTCGCTGTCGCGCGGCTATCGAACGATCGTGCCCGAACAATGCGTAGCTGATAAACATGAAAGCCCGCACTTTGCCAACCTTGCTGACATGATGCTGAAGTATGCGGATGTCCTCGATATTGCCGAGGTTCTAGCATGGCTGGAAGGGAAGGTCCGATGAAAAGCGATCCGGGCTATTACGATTACTGGCCCTACGAAGGGCGCCCTCGCATCGTCTGGCCAAAGAAGGCGAGAGTGGCATTTTGGGTGGCACCGAATATCGAGTTCTATGAGCTAGATCCCCCGTCCAATTCATATCGGGCGCCATGGCCCCATGCGGCACCGTATGTGCCCGGGTACTCCCTGCGGGATTACGGAAACCGAGTGGGTCATCAGCGACAAATGCAGTTGCTGCACAAATATGGGATACGCGGATCAGTCTCACTATCGGCGGCGCTATGCGAGCACCATCCCGAGATCGTCGCAATGTGCCGCGAGCGCGAGTGGGAATTCTTCACGCATGGGATCTACAACACCCGCTATACATATGGGCTCTCGGAAGCACAGGAGCGGAACATGATTCAGGAGTCTATGGACATTATCGAGCGCCATGTCGGCCAGAGGCCTGTGGGGTATCTCGCGCCTGCGCTGTCACACAGCGAAGTCACGATCGATTTGTTTGCCGAGCTCGGCGGTCTCTATACATGCGATCTATTCCATGATGATCAACCCACGCCCATCCACACACGCAGCGGAAAACCCTTTATCTCCGTGCCCTACTCGCTGGAGATGAACGACACGATAGCGTTGACCGTCTCCCGATTGGAACCACGGCGCTACGGCCAGATTCTAAAGGATTGCTTCGATCGTCTGTATCAGGAGGGCGCAGAGTCGGGCACCGTTATGTGTATTCCAACCCACAATTATCAAGTGAGTTGCCCACATCGGATCAAGGCGTTTGAAGAAGCGCTTGAATATATTACCGGCCATCCTGACGTCTGGATTACGACGGGGCGCGAGATTGCTGAATATTATCTTCAGCATCACTACGGCGACAGTTCGCGGGCTATTTCCAAAGTGCCCCAAGGAGTTCTCTGATGACTCAGAGCAAGGGGATCCGACAACACCCATCGCGCCAATATGGCATGGATCATGACCGCTACAAATGGTCGATGCTTGCAGACCGACCGAAGGTCGCGTGGCCAGACGGAAAAATGCTTGCATTGTGGGTCAATGTGTCATTGCAATGCTACCCTCTAAATCCGGCGCTCAAACCGGTGGCTGTCTCCGGCAATATGACGATGCCGTATCCAGATCTGCGGCATTTCAGTCTGCGCGACTATGGCAACCGGGTCGGTGTTTTCCGCATACTCCGGGCCTGCGATCGCTATGGCATACAACCCACCTTCGCAATAAACGGGCAGATGGCGCAGCGCTATCCGCGTTTACTAACCGAGATCGTCGACAGGCGTGCCGAGGTGATTGCGCATTCCTGGAATATGGACACACCCCATGCGACCGGCCTGGATGAAGCAGTCGAAAAAGATGTGATACGACGCACCATCGATGCGTTGCGCAATCACGGCGCCCACGTACGCGGATGGCTGTCACCTGGTCGTTTTGAAAGTTGGAAAACGCCAGATTTTATTCGAGCGGAAGGCATTGAGTATTTCTGCGATTGGGTCAATGATGACATGCCCTACCGCTTTCATACGAGTGCTGGTGAGTTATGGGCGATGCCGCTGTCCGCGGAGCTTGAGGACAAGACAGTCATCATGGACAACCTGCACTCGGAAGTCTCTTGGGGACAGCAGGTGATCGATGCAGCCGATATGCTGATTGAAGAGGCGCGCAGGCAGGGAGGGAGAATCCTTTCGCTGTCGTTACACCCATGGTTAATGGGACAGCCGCACCGGATCAAGCATCTGGAGCACGTGCTCGAGAATCTTACAGGGCGCCAAGAAGTATACAGCGCGACCGCATCGAGCCTCATCAAAGATTTTGTCGCTAACCCGATGATGGCCCGCAACCAGCACGGCTAGCCATACCAGACTTGAATCCAGGGAGAAAGCAATGGCGCGCACGCTCAAGCTCAAACACATCGTTTTAGGCATGCTATTAACGACGTCAATGTTGCCGTGTATCACATTGGCAGATGAGTTCCCTAGCCGGCCCGTACTGATCGTGGATGCGTTTCCTGCGGGCGGAGCCACCGACAGTGCAGCGCGCGTGATGGCGCAAGGCATGGCTCCGCTTCTTGGGCAGGCTGTTGTGGTGCAGAATCGTCCCGGCGTCGGGGGTAATCTCGGCGCAGACTATGTCGCTCGATCCGCACCGGATGGCCATACCTTATTGCTGGGATCCAGCGGGCCGCTGACGACAAGCCCGTCACTCTACAGCAAGCTCAACTATGACATCGGCACCGATCTTGTGCCGGTAAGCGGTGTCGCATCGACGGGTTTCGTCGTGACATCCAGTCTATACAAGACGCTGGATGAGTTGATAAGGCAGGCGCGCACTGCGGGAGGCAGGACATTCTATGGCACCGGCGGCATCGGCACAGGCGCCCATCTTTGTATAGAGTTGCTCGCCAAGCGCGCTGGCGTAAGCTTTACCCATGTTCCGTATAAGGGTGGATCACAGCTTATGAGCGCGCTAGTGGCGGGCGAAGTCGCGCTTAGCTGCTCGACAACGACTGCCGTAATCGGGCAGATCAACGCGGGTACCTTGCACGCGCTTGCTGTGACCACGCCGCAGCGGCTCGCCGCACTTCCCGATGTTCCCACCCTGGCGGAATCGGGCTTCCCCGGTTTCGACATTACCTCTAGGCTCATGCTGTTGGCCCCCGCCGGAACGCCGCGTGAGGTTCTGAAGCGTTTGCGTCACGACGCCGGCATTACCCTTCGCACGGACGGCGTCATTTCGAGCCTCGCCGCGCAGGGGCTCACACCTGATAACAGTTCCCCAGAGACGCTTGCGGCATATTTGGCGGAAGAGCGAACCCGTATGGCACAGGTGATAAAAGGCGCCAATATTCAGATGCAATAAAGAGAGAGAAGAAATGTATATCGTTGATTTCCGCTGCCGCCCTCCCACGCCAGAGTTCAATGCGTATTTTCGAAAGGATTTTGTTTCCAGCCTGCAAGCGCGCAGCGGCGCAAAGCCCTCACCTGCGTTCATGGCGGACTCGGTAGATCTGTTCATTAAAGAAATGGATGAGGCCGGCATTTCAGTAGGCGTTGCAATGGGCCGCAATAGTCCAGCTGTGAACATGGGTACATTACATTTTCCCGCTGGCGTACTGTCCAATCACCATATCTGCGAACTTCAGAGTACGTACAAAGACAGAATCGTAGGTTTTGCGGGCATCGACGTCTCGAACGTGTTGCACAACGCTATTGATGAAATCGACGAGTTCGTCGGCCGCAGAGGCCTGAAAGGGATATTCATCGAACCCTGCCGGGCGCTTCCTGGGCACCCTGATGATGAACGCCTGGACAAAATTTACGCAAAATGCATAGAGCTGGATTGTCCAGTGGCGATCATGTCAGGCCCGCTTGCGGGCGCAGATGTCAGCTATGCCGACCCCACGCCTATTGACCGTGTGGCCACAAAGTTCCCAAATCTAAAGATCATTATCGTGCATGGTGCGTGGCCTGAGGTAATGAAAACGGTGGCCATTGCAATGAAGCATCCTAACGTCTACGTATCGCCCGACTCCATGCAGTTTCGTCCCGGGACTGCCCCCTATATCGAGGCGGCTAACTCCTTTATGAAAGATCAGTACTTATTCGGCACGGCTTATCCTTTGCGCAACCTCAAGGCCACTGTTGAGGATTTCGCCCAACTTCCGTTCAGGCCCGAATCGCTCGCCCGCGCATTTGGCCAGAATGCCAAGCGGCTGCTCAACATCTAGCGGCAATTTTTTGGGGCAGCAATGGTGACTATCAGCGCAGCCCGCCCCTATAGTTCGGGCGTAGCCCCGCCATACAAAGAACACACGTGGTTGTGACACTTCCTGTATGGCTGGCGATACAAGGCAGGCTGCACTCACTCAAGCCAATTGATGTGATCCCGGGGGTAATTGGTCAGTGTACGATTGCCGGTTTCCAGCGTAGCAACCATGTCACCAATGGCGGCGCCTCCCAGTTCTGGCACGAACAGATTCGGATGCAGTTCAAATAACATGCCCGGCTGCGCAGCAAACGATTGAGGTTGCGCTCCGCCGTCATACGCTTGCGGGAACGAAAGGCTGGCTATGGGATCTTCATATGAATGCCCCAGGCCGTGCCCATGGCGAAACCGGAAGATTTGGCCGCTCAATGCTGGATAATCGCCCATGATGACGTCTTCTGCCGCCTGATGAACCGATGCCAGATCCGCGCCAGGGATTAGTTGTTGCTTCATGGCCTCCCACATCTTTTGGGCGGAAACGAAAACAGTGTCCTGATTTCTTGTAGCGCGGCCCATCGTTCCGCTTCGGATAGCATGCCCCCAGTGTCCATCGAGCATCAGATAGATGCCCAGCAATACCTGATCGCCCGGCTGTGGCGTTCGCTCGCACTCATCGTTGAAGAAACGGCAATAATCCGCTTGGGGGCCAACAGTCAGCCAGGTCATGCAGTACTCCGCACCGGCATAGCGCGCGGTACGTTCCAGTTCCGCCTGTAGTTGAAAGCTGGGCCGCGGTGTCTTGATTTCCTGGCGCAATGTTTCAAACATCCGGTCGCATAGTGCCGCGGCGGCTTGGTGCCGCCCCAACTGTGCATCCGTTTTTATCAATCGTTGCCGATCTACAAACCCTTCCAAGTTCACAAGTTCTAGGCCTGGCACTTTATCATTGAAGGCATTCCATGCAGCGGCAGGCATCTCGCCAAAGCCGATGACGCCAATTGATCCCGTGGGCCGCGATATATCTGCGCATAGACGTCCCAGGTAAGCGCCGGTGTCTGCGGCTTTTATGAATCGGGTGTCTTCTATCCAGAAATAGCGGTCGGCGCGGAATTTAAGAAAGATGCCCGCAACAAGAAGAACCGGGGACTTGCCAGGCGTCAGAATCAGCACAGAGTCATTCTGGTATCCGTTCCAGTCGCACAGGTACCGCATATAACCGTGGCTTTTAGTCGCAGGCCCGAGGTTACTCCCCTTGCCGTAGACAATGACCAGATCAAGCCCTCGATCCACACATTCCGATTCAAGGATGGCGATGCGTTCACGCAAATGGCCAGGGGGACAGCACTTCGTGGGTGTCATGGTCAAACCCTCTCAATCTTAGCGGTGGTGATCACCTCGCGCCATTTCTTGGCATCGGCTTCAATGAATATTTTGAAGTCTTGCGCACTGCCACCCTTGGTTTCCAGACCTTGTTTTCTGAAAGATTCGCGCACATCGTCACGCTGCAACACGGCGTTCAGTGCATTGTTCAAGCGTTCGACTACCTCGCGTGGCGTACCCGCTGGCACTACTATGCCATTCCATGCGCTACCTACAACGTTTTTCAAACCCATTTCGGGGGCCGCGGGAACGTCGGGCATCAGCGGGCTGCGCGCTGCCGACGTTATGAACAGCGGAACAAGCTGCTTGACGCTGACGGCCGAAAGTACGGCGGAAACTGGAATAAACAGCACGTCGACATGTCCTGCAATGGTATTAGTAACTGCTTCAGCGCCGCCTTTATAGGGTACATCGACCAAACGCGTACCTGATTCGATGCGATAGAGTGCTGTCATCAGGTGATTAACCGAGCCCGTGCCTCCGATGCCGGCATTGATGCCATCGCCCCGCGCCGCAGCCCATCTCGTGAATGATTGATTGTCCGTGATGGGCAACTTCCCGTGCGCCGCCATAATCAAGGGACTTTCGTTCAGCAGAATTACAGGTATCAGTGCGGTTGTCGGGTCATAGGGGAGGTTCGTATACAGCGACTTACCTACACTAACCGGCCCCGGCGTGGCCAGCCCAATGGTATAGCCATCAGGCTTGGCATTGGCGATCAGCCGCGTACCGATGTTTCCGCCTGCGCCACTGCGATTTTCCACAACAACGGGTTGGCCCAGCGTCTGCTCCAGCTTGGCAGCAACCAGACGCGCCACGTTATCGCTCCCGCCTCCTGCGGGGTATGGCACAACCAGCGTAATCGATCGATCGGGATAGCTGGTTTGCGCGACTGTAACTGTGGGAGCAAGCCCCACAAGCGCGATGCCTCCGGCGATCAAGCGAATCAGAAATGTACGGCGAACATTGGACATGATCTTTCTCCAGGTGCTGAAGTTAAAACGCTCGTGAGTTTTCACAAGCGGTATGGGCATATGCGCGTGTTGCCGCACCTCAATGAGGCGCGGCAGCGCAGTGGTTCGCGCACGCATATACTTGCTCACGCAGCCACCTGTGCGACGCGCTGCGATCGCTTCTGGCATGCCATAGCTGCGTGAATCGCAGCGTCGGCAAAGAAAGCGGATGCGGACAGAGAACCAGATCGGCATGTTTCTGAAGCTTCATTGCGACCTTGGAGGTCGTTGTCAAAAGCAGATCTGTGCCAGCAAGAATATCGGGTATGGAAAGCAATGAAGAAACCCGAGCCGCCACCTGCCGCTGCCTGCCCAGCGCGGCAAGCGCCTGTTCAACCACGCCTGTGGCGCCGCCGCCTTGCCGCGGCATGACCAAGTGTTTGCACCCCAGGAATTCATTGACACCCATGGCAGCATTCGCCAACGGGTGGTCAGCGCGCATAAGGCACACGAATTCATCCCGAAAAAGCTCGGCGTGACGGATGGGGTGTGTGAACGACGCATCCGACGCCAGGCATAGATCAACCTTGCTGGTGAGCAAAAGTTCTTCTGCAGTATAGGTATTGATGTCTATCGTCTTCAGCGTGACGTTAGGCGCACTCTTCGCCAACGACTTGATCAAGTCCGGGAGCAGCACATACGAGCCATAATCGGAGATACCCACCGAAAAATGCACCGTCGCCGAGCCTGGCTCGAAGTGGGGGTGATCCGACAGAATATCTTCCAACAGGCTGACCGACTGGCTGACGTTATGATGGATCTCCAGCGCCTTGTGCGTCGGGAGCATGCAGGTTCCGGAGCGAACGAACAGTGGGTCTCGGAAAATCAGCCGCAGGTTGGAAAGTCCTTTGCTGACAACCGACTGGCTTAACCGCAGGCTGTTGGATGCCCGCGAGACGTTGCCCTCGGACATAATCGCCTGAAATATTTGGAGGTCCATGACGTCAAGATGTTTTTTGCCCATAGTGGTCTACCACGGCGTCTGCCGAAATTTTTCCTTGCAGGCAATCAGAACGTATGGCTTGGGATGTCCGCAATGCGGGTTCGCCCGCACCACCTCCACCTGGTGTCACTATACGTAAGAGGTCACCTCTTTGTAAGGGTGTCGCTGAGCTGGTGGATGGCAGCCGTTGTTCCCGGGCCGTGCCAGGGTTCAAAATGAACGCGCCCAATGCGCCGGGTCGGCCGCCGTTTATGCCCTTGGCATGAAATTTCTGCCGGGCGCTGCGCAGCGCCACGGTCATATCTTCTCCGTAGAGCCGCAGATCGCGCACGATACCCATACCACCTCGGTACTGACCCGGGCCGCCCGAGTTCTCCGCAAGCGCATAGCGTTCCACAATCACGGGGAATTCCAATTCCATCGACTCAACCGGCAAGTTCGAGGTGTTGGTCATATGCACGTGCACGGCATCCATGCCATCGGCATAACGACTTGCGCCCTGCCCTCCACAGAAATTCTCATAATCAATGAAGAACGCACCGGTTCTAGGGTCATTGCCCGAAAGAATCGTCCCCTGAAACGGCCCGTTGAACGCCATCTGCCTAGGTGGGCATGCCTGACCAATGGCGTTCATCAGTACGTCAGCCAGAATCATTGAGGTAACGTTACGCGAGCTAACCGCCGCCGGCGCAATCGGGTTAACCACCCGCCCCTCGGGTGCGAGCACCTGCACCGCCCGAAACAAGCCTTCGTTGATCGGCCCACGGGGATCGACAAAGCTTTTCAGCATGTAATACACGGTGGCTAGGGTATGCGGCCAGGGTACATTCTTGCCGCTTCCTATCTGGGGAGCGCAGCCCGACAGATCCACCAGAATATGCCCCTCGTCAATAGTTACTTCGGCGGCCAGCAGGACGGGCTCGTCGGATACGCCGTCTTCATCCAGCCAGTCAGTTGCGGAGTACGTACCGGGGCGCATGCTGTTTCGAATACGCTCCGTGACACGTTTTTCGGTACTGTTCAACATATCGTCGATCGAGCTGCCCATGGCATCACAGCCATACTTGGCATACAGCTGCCCCAGCCTGCCGGCGCCGCGCTCCACTGCCGCCACCTGCGCAGCCAAGTCGCCGCGGCTGAAGTGCGGCGTGCGCGAGTTCAGCAAGAACAACTCAATCACATCGGAGTTGCGAACGCCTGCCGTGTAGATGCGCAGCGGCGGAATTCGTATTCCTTCCTGAAAAATGCTGACCGAATCTCCTGCCTCACTGCCGGGCACGCGCCCGCCGACGTCAGAGTGGTGCGCCACAGCAATGGCGAACGCGACGGGCTGCTCGCCAACAAAGACGGGGACGGCCACGGTACAGTCATTCAGATGAGTAACGCCCACGATATAAGGATCATTGGCCAGAAACACATCGCCGGGCCGCAGCGCGTCCGCAGGAAAACGTTTGAGTATCTGCGGTACCAGTCTGAGTGTCGCGCCTAGATGCGCGGGCGCATTAGCCGCCAGCGAAAGTGTGCGCCCTCCAATGTCGCAAATTGCGGTCGAGCAATCGCCGCGCTCTTTGATGTTGGGGGAATAGGCGGTTCTGATAAGGCTGGCAAGCATTTCCGCTGTACCCGCATTCAGCGCGCTTGAAATTATCTCGGTTGTTCCGGTCTGCATGTTTCGTGATCCAAAGAGTACAGTGGCGGCGCCACCTAGGCGCGTTCCCAGGTTATTTCCAGGTTGAGCCACGGATCCACGCAGGCATAAAATCCCGGCGGTATGATCGTGGTGCTGTCCATCTGCTCAATGATGGCGGGTCCGGTCAATCGGTGTCCCGGCTGAAGCATATCCCGGTGATATACCGGGCAACGCACTCGCGATTCGCCGTCAAAGACTGTTTCTCGAAAGCTTATTGCGGCGGGCAGGCTCGCCGTATCGGCTTGGCCTTGCTCCAGGCTAGGCCGCGGAACGGGTACGATGGCATCCAGCCGCAGGGTGACAATATCGATGTGCCCTTCGGGTTGTCGATAGCCGTACAGGTCTTCGTGTGCGCAATGAAAGTTCTGACGTATGTGTTCGATGCTGTCGCAATCAATAGGGCCGCTGGGGACAGCAACCGTAATTTCATGATTCTGTCCGCAGTAGCGCACATCGGCATGGCGTTCAAAATACAAGGTCGAAAGATCGAGGTAATCAGCGTCGAGGTTGCCACGCGCATGTGCCTCCATGGAGACGAAGGTGTGATTCATGATCTTATGGACAGCGGGATCGGACTGCTGAAGCAAAATCGTCTGACTCAGATTCTGTTGAATGTCCTTGGTCAGCACGCCAAGCGCGCAGAAGACGCCCGCATTGCGCGGAATCAGCACGCGAGCCATGCCTACTTCGCGCGCAACGGATGCGGCATGCAGCGGGCCCGCGCCACCCAGCGCGATCAGCGTGAAGCCGGACGGGTCAATGCCACGCTCGACCGATACCACACGCAGCGCCTGGGCCATATTGGCTTCGGCCAACGCAACCACCGCATTTGCGGCCGCGATCACTCCCGTGTTTTTCGTTTGAGCGATATCGTTGGCGATCACTTCATGCGAACGCGTGGCATTGATCGCCAACGCCCCGTCCAGCAAATAATGCTGATTCAGCCGCCCCAGCACAACATTGGCATCGGTCACCGTAACATGGTTGCCGCCATTTTCGTAGCACGCAGGCCCTGGGTTGGCCCCCGCGCTTTCAGGGCCAACATTGAGCAAACCACCTTCATCAACATGAGCAATACTGCTGCCGCCGGCGCCTATCGTGTGAATATCGTGGGATGTAACCCGGATCGGATACCCCTTGATGCTGCGCTGATAGGTCTTTTGTGCTTTGCCATGATGAATCAGGCACACTTCGGTGCTGGTTCCACCCATATCGAAGGTGATCAAGTCGCCACAACCGGTCAGCGCGCCCATGTACTCAGCACTGCTGACACCACCGCTGGGGCCGGAGAACAGCGTATCAATAGGGCGCCGCCCTCCCATTTCGGGGCTGAACACGCCTCCGCTGGAGCTCATCACTTTCGGTGCGACCTTGATTCCCAGTTCCGAAATGGCATGACTGAATTTCTCGAAATAGCTGCTGGTAACAGGAATGAGCGAAGCATTGATGGCGGTTGACACAAAACGCTCGTACTCCCGAAATTCCGGCATCACATCGAAAGAGGTCACTACGTGCACATCTTTCCAGTCGGATTTCACAATTTCCGCAGCACTGCGCTCATGATCCGGGTTTTTGTATGAATTCAGAAAGCAGATGGCGACACTATCGACCCCGGCTTGGCGCAATGTATCCGCGGCATGGCTGACATCAGCTTCAGACAGAGGCGTAATGATGCGACCGTCATGGCCCATGCGCTCATTCACTTCCAGCCGTAGCTCACGCGGCACCGGAACCTGGGGTTTCCGCTGAAGCGGATCGTATACGGCGGGGCGCTTCTGTCGCGCAATCTCAAGCAGATCACGAAAACCACTCGTGGTAATCAGGCCGGTTTTCGCGACTTTCCATTCAAGCAGTGCGTTGGTCGCAACAGTAGTCCCCAAGCCTACGAAAGAAACTTGATTCCCACGTATGCCGACTCGCCCGAACAGTTCTTGCAGACCACGCAACGGTGCCAGGTGGGGGTGCGACGGGGTTGATGACACTTTATGGCTATAGGTTCTTCCGGAAGTTTCTTCAAGAAGAAAAAGATCTGTGAATGTTCCGCCGACGTCAATGCCGACGCGATAGCTGGGCTGCATGGTGAACCTTTGTATTGCTGTACGTGATCAGGTAGTGGGTGGAACGCGCACGCGTCCGAACGCCTCGCCGCAGCGAACGTGAGACAGGTGCTGGCGGCGCTGGCGGCCGCCTACTGCGCCTGGATGTTCAAGTCTGAGATCAGTTGGCGATAGCTGCGCAGTTCAGTGGTGATATACGCATTGAATGCCTCGGGTGCCATGACCTCGGGAGTTGCGCCGATTTCGATAAAGCGCTGTTTAAGTGCAGGCGACTGCATCGCTTTTTCAAGCGCGCGGCTCAAGGTGGCAATGCGGTCTTTAGGGGTATGTGCGGGGGCAAGGACACCCCACCATGTGACAAAGCTGAAATCTCCGAGGCCAGTTTCAGCCAGGGTCGGCACCGAGGTCAACGCATCAATGGGAAAGCGTTGTTGTCCTGTGACTGCCAGCGCGCGGGTTTTTCCGGAACGGATGAAAGGCAGCGCCGCGGGGATGCTGTCGATGAGAAAATCTATCTCCGCGCCGGCCACCGCTATCTCGGCAGCGCCACTGCCTTTGTAAGGTATGTGAAGCAGTCTCAAGCCTGTGGCGACGCCAAACTTTTCAGCGACGAGATGTGTCGGCTGCCCCAGGCCGGCCGAGCCGAACGCGAGATCCTTGCCTGCCTTGCCCGCTGCCACAAGATCAGCGGTGGACTTGTAGCCGCTTTGGGCATTCACCACGAGCACACTCGGCCCACTGGCCAAGTGGGCAACAGGCTCGAAGCTTTTGACTGGATCAAATGGCAGCTTCTTGAACAAGGATGGATTAATGACGTGGCCGCTCGACGTGAATAGCAAGGTGTAGCCATCGGCCTTGCTGTTGGCCACATAGTTTGTGCCGATATTGCCGGAGGCGCCCGGCTTGTTGTCGATGACAACGGAAACACCAAACTCCGCGCTGAGTTCCTGTCCGATCAACCGCGCCATGATGTCTGTTCCACCGCCAGGACTATATGGCACAACGATGGTTACGGAAGCATCAGGATAACTCTGTGCACTGGCGGCACCGCCACCGAGCAGAAGGGAGGTTAAGAACAGCGCGCGGGCCAATCGCATGAAAGTCTCCGGAATCAATGTGCTTATGCCTGCGCATATTAAGTGGCGCAAGTCCGGTGAACAATATAGATTGTGTGTTAATGCACTATTCCGTTTTCGAATACTTTTGAAGAGCGGGTATGCAGACGGACCAATCCCCTCATACCATCAAAACCATCATGCGGCCTAATAAACGCGATGGCGTAAGCTGCGGCGGGCATCCTGGACGTTCAGAGCGGCGGCTCGCCATCGTTGCTTTGTTGGCGCCGGGCACCAGGATGCCCGGCAAGCAGCCAACTATGCACACAGTTCGGATATCTCTATCAGGTTCAAGTCTGGATCTCTCAGATAAATTGACCTAATCGGGCCTGTGGCACCGGTGCGCATGACGGGGCCTTCGATAATGTGCGCACCGCGCTGGTGCAGCGTGGCAATCACTTGATTCAGCGGCTGGCTGGCGATGAAACATAAATCCAGCGCGCCCGGAACGGGCGTGTGAGCCTTGGGCTCGAACTCATGGCCTTTGACATGGATATTGATCTTCTGCCTGCCGAAAATAAGCGCCTTGCGCCCGCCGCCGAATGTCTCCAGCCGCATCCCCAGCAAGCCGCTGTAGAAATCAATGCAGGCCTGCTCGTCCGTGGTAGTTAGAACCAGGTGATCCAGGTGGTCAATCATTATCAATGTGCTCCAGCGTTGCATACGCCCGGGCCAGGCAGTCGCCAATGCCATCCCAGTAGCGCATCGAACGGCATGATCCCCGCCTGAATGGCTGAAATGATACTCGCCAATCCCATGGCACGCGTCGCGTGAGCGTGGGCGGCAAAGCCCAAGTCCGCCGTCCACCGTCCTCCGTCCGCCACTACAGCTGGCCGCCAGCGATCATACCGGTTTTATGCCGGCCGCCTGGATGATGGATGCGTAACGCGTGGTCTCTTCACGACAGAAGTTCGAGAACGCCTGAGGATCCTCGCCGCCGGGGTAGGCCTGTATCTGCTCCAGCTGCTTGATGACAGCCGCGGCGGTCAACGCTTTCTTTGCGTTGGCGTACACCGCCTGCACAATAGCCTCAGGGGTATTGGCGGGTGCCCACAGGCCGTACCACGTGCTTAGATTCAAGGTGGGGTAGCCGAGCTCCGCGAATGTCGGTACGTCGGGCAGGCTGGGAACCCGCTCGTGGGCGGTAACGCCCAGGGCCCGCAGTCTTCCGCTGCGCACGAAGTTGATCGACGATGGCATGGAGTCGAACATATAGCTTACTTGGCCGCCGATGACATCGGTCAGGGCCGGTGCCGACCCTTTATACGGCACGTGGGTAATGTTGCGTTTAATGGCCTGTTTGAAAAGCTCTCCCGTCAGATGACCGGGCGCGCCGATGCTTGAGGAAGCGAACGTATATTTCTCGGGATTGGCTTTAACGGCCGTGACGAGATCCTCGAATGTCTTGAAGGGCGAATCCGCGCTGACGACCAGTTGGATGGGCGTGGAAGCAAGCTTGGTGATCGGCGTGAAATCTTTCAAGGGATCGTCCAGCACTTCTTTATAGATCAGCGGGTTGATGACGTGCGCGGAGACGTTCATCAGAAGCGTTGAGCCGTCTGCTTGCGCCTTGGCGACGGCATTGGCGCCTATCATGCCGCTCGCGCCGGATTTGTTGTCGATGACGTAAGCGCTGCCCACCTGTTCGCCCATGGCCAGGCTCACGATGCGGGCGATCATGTCCGTAGGGCCGCCCGGAGGAAAGGGAACGACGACGCGCACCGGCTTGCCGCGCGGGTTGGCGCCGTAGGCTACCGCACCTGTTGCACTGGCCACCGTGGCCAATGTCGTTGCAAGAAAGTGGCGGCGCGTGAAGAGCGTCCGCTTGGGGGTTTGGGATTGCATAATGTCTCCGATGGTTATTTTGCTTTCATCTATCTTGCTTTCTTGTATGACATCCCTTCTTGCATAAGGGAGTGCTACGCCTCATGCAAACCGATCACACCGCGTTGTCGCAAACCGTCTATCGTCTCTGGGTTCAAACCCAGCACGGTGCTCAGCACCTCATGCGTATGTGCGCCGAGTGTGGGCGGTGCCCTGCGATATTCGACGCCCGTGCGCGACATATGCAAAGGGCTGCCCACCATAGCCGCTTCGGTCTCTGTGCAACCTGGAATGGGCACCTTCATTTTTCTGTGTATGACCTGCGGATGGTCGAACACCTCTCGCAGTTCGTTCACCTGCCCGCACAGTACGGCGTGGTCGGTCAGCACACGCAGCCAGTGGCTTGACGGGTTTTCGCGCATGCGCTGAGAGATCAACGAAATAAGCACTTGCCGCGACGCCAGGCGTGCGGTGTTGGTTCGAAAGCGTGGATCGTCAGCCCACTCCGGCGCCCCGAGGGCGTCGCAAAAACGCGCAAACTGGCCGTCGTTTCCCACCGCGACAACGACGTAGCCGTCTGAAGTCGGGAAATCCTGGTAGGGCACGATATTCGGATGGGCGTTGCCGTAGCGACGAGGCTGCTCTCCCGTTGCCAGGTAGTTCATAGCCTGATTGGCAAGGGTTGCGACCTGCACATCCAACAGTGAAACATCAATGTGTTGGCCTATTCCAGATCGATCTCGCTCCGCGAGCGCGGCAAGTATGCCGACCGTGGCATAAAGCCCCGTCAGGATGTCGGCGACCGCGACGCCCACCTTGAGCGGCCCGCCGCCCGTCTCCTCATCGGGACGTCCAGTGATGCTCATCAATCCGCCCATCGCCTGAATCAATAAATCGTATCCAGGGCGTTCCGCATAAGGCCCTGACTGTCCGAAACCAGTGATGGAGCAGTACACGATGCGAGGATTGGCCTCGCACAAGCTTGCGTAATCAAGCCCGTATTTTTTCAGGTCGCCAACCTTGAAGTTTTCGATGACGACATCACTTTCCGCGGCAAGCTGGCTGACAATCTGACGGCCTTCCTGGCTAGACAGATCAACGGCCATGGAACGTTTGTTGCGATTCGCACCGGCGAAATAGGCCGATTGCGGCATGGATTCCTGGTGCGGCACATCCATCCAGGGCGGCCCCCATGCACGCGTATCATCGCCTTGGCCCGGGCGTTCGATCTTGATGATGTCAGCCCCCAGATCACCCAGAATCTGGCTGGCCCAGGGGCCAGCCAGGACCCGTGTCAGATCCAGTACGCGCAAATGCGTCAGTGCACCCACAGAGCACCTCTTCTCAACGTAAGCGTTACCGTGCGCGTCATCCCCTCGTTGATGAGGGAGTACTCATACGGCGGCATCATGAGGCCCGCTCGGTCAGAAGAGACACGATCTGTTTGGCCGCTACTTCAGCCTTCTGACGAAGCACCTCGTCGCTGTTGTTGGAAATGGGGTGATCGATAACAGCAAATGGATACCCCGGCAAGCCGTTAAGCTCACCCATCAACTCCGCACTACGCACGAAGCGATCAGTCATTATGCCGACGGCGGGAATCCCCAACCGCTCAGCTTCAATGGCGTCATGCAGACTGCACGACGAACAAGAGCCTCAGTCACCCATGGCGGCGAGGACAGCGTCCGCGCCGGCAATGCTCGCCAAAAGGTCGGGAGGAACGGGTTTGGTTGCATCGGGTTTACGCACGCGCAAGAACTCCCTCGCCCCGTACTGCGAACGGAGGATTTCCGCCAGATGCGTGAAAAACTGGGCGGTGCCGATCTTGCCGTTATCAATCATCCCGATCACCGCACCCGCAAGCGACTTGAGCGGCGGGGCCAGGCGAAGCGCACCCCCTTCCGCTGACGCGCGTGGGTCTAGAACTCGCAGTGTCATGGTGTTCTCCTTTATGTAAAACGTCTAGCGATGTGTAAAACGTCTAGCTATGCGGGGAATCGTCATGCGGCTCAGTCGGACACCTGCACAGTGACCGCCAGAGATCTGCTGCCTATCCAGGGGGGCGCAATCACCCCGAAGCCGCCCGCCGGCCCACCCGCGGCGACAACGAGCAAGTCGTCCGGCGAGCGCAAGGCGCAATACTCCTTCTCTTCGTCCTTGAGTGAGGCAATGGACGCTTTGCCAACGTCGCGCCACTGCTTTCGTCGTACGCGGCAGCGCTCGAACATATATTCCCGTATGTCTTGCTTGGTCCAGCCCGCGTTGTTGAAAACATCGCGATGCTGCTTGGCCACCACCATGGCATAGTTGCCCGCCCAGATCGAGTATTCGAGCATATTGCTACGCACGGCGGCGGCGTAGGTTTCCAGCAGCTCCTTCGGATCATGCGTCCATTCATTCATGACCTGATGTGGAGACACAGCAGACATGACGGTTACCGCGGATGCGCCCGCAGCAATGCCCCGCTCCTGCGCCAGCGGCAGCCAGCGGCTGTCTTCCTCATCTTCGGCCAGGCAAAATGTGAACTTGCCGGGGTGTCCAAATGTGGCCCTGTCGAGCTGCCCTGGTATGCCGCCAAGCACATTCAGCAGAATCAGCCGGAGCGTACGCCCTATCGTTGCGTTTGCACGGCTGGCATTAGCCAGCGCATTATGTGTGGCATTCATCCCGATCTGTTTGCGGACCGGGCCATTGACAATGATCATGGGTGCCGCGCCACCCGTGCTTGCAGTGGAGCCGTGCAAGCCAAACTGCGGTTCGCAGATCGCTTCGACGATGGCACGCACCACCGGCATGTACTCGGGAAGGCAGCCAGCCATGACGGCCGCGATTGCCACCTTTTCAGCAGTGAGATTTCGGCGCCGCACAGGTTCGGTGCCAATCACATAGTCTGGATCAAGCCCCATCGCCTGGACGAAGCGCAACATGCGCGCTTCGGTGGGCGCCACGATGGGCAGGCCATCCGTCCAGCCTTCCTGCTGGAAACGTTCATTTGCCTCGGTTTCATCCTCAAATTCCAGGATGCCGCTGGTGACAGATGTGTTCATACGTTGATCGCTGAAGGTCGTAGAGAGAGGCGGCGTAGCCATCGTGCAATCAAGCGTAGACGCTCGGGATACAGGCGACAAGCACAATCTATTTCCGCTGACGATTGCGCTTTCCGCATAAACCGAGATGCAGCCGATAACGGTGGCAGATTCAGGCATATGCTGCGAAAGAAACGCCAGGTACCAGATCCACATGCCAGGCCGCGGCGGTTGATCCAAGCGAAGAATAATTGCCAGTAATGCAATTGAACATTGAGATAATCTGTTCTTGTAAAAAATATCGAACCTCAATACGCTGTGTTCCATGAACACATGGCATCCAACGCGTTGATTTTTGCGCACCCTTGCTCAAAGAAAAATATGGCACAGAAATTTGATCTGGTTGTTGTGGGCGAAGGCATTGCCGGCCTGACATGCGCATCCCACGCGGTAAACGCGGGGCTTGACGTGGCAACAATCGAGGCCGAGTTCTTCGGCGGTTTGGTTGTGAACATCAACACACTGGAAAACTTCGAGGCCGCGCAGGGCGAATCGGGGATGACGTTTGCGGGCATGCTCGCGACAGCCAACAAAAAAGCGGGGGTGCACAGCATCTCTGCCGAGGTGGCCGCCATCGACGCCGTTGATGGCGGGTTCGAAGTGCGGACAGAAACTGGCGTGTATGCCGCAAGGTTCGTCGTCATTGCCAGCGGCGCACGCTGGAAGACGCTGGGCATTCCCGGCGAGGCAGAATTCAACGGCCGGGGCGTATCGCACTGCGCCGATTGCGATGCGCCTATGTTTACCGGCGAGGCCGTCGTGGTGGCGGGCGGTGGAAACTGGGCACTGCAAAGCGCGCTGCTGCTCGCCGAGGAATGCGATGCGGTGTCGATCATGGACATGCGCGCCGGCGCGGACGCGTGCGAGGAATACCTTTCACGTGTGAACGCTGATCCCAAAATAAGTCTTTACCCAGAACTCAGTATCACGGAGATCGTTGGAAACGAAGCCGGCATGACGGGCGTGCGTGTACGGGATGCGCGCGGCGCAGAGACAGAAGTCGCCGCGTCGGGGTTGTTCGCAATGGCGGAGCTGGTGCCCAACGGCGATATCGCACCGGTCCAAGCCCAGCGCGACGGGGCTCGCTTCCTGATCGTGAACGACGACATGGAAACGAATATTGCTGGCCTGTTTGCAATAGGCCAGGTGCGGTCGGGGTTTCCCGGATGGCTGAATGACGCGGTGTCCGATGGGCAGCGCGCGGCACAGCGTATCCGGGTCCTGGCTGGCTAGGCTGATCATGAAGGAAGGGATACGTTCCCGGTGGGACGGCCGGACTTCAAATCCGGTTGAGGTTGCGTGGCAATCTTGCGTGGGTTCGACTCCCATTCTCTTCCGCCACTTATCAAGCGGCCTGCACGGCCGTTGACGGCATGATGACGCCGATGCACTTGCTTTGGCACGGCGTTTCGCAGGCGGTTCGGCGGGAGGCCTGAACGTGATTATCGCTACCGCGGGGCATATCGATCATGGGAAAACACGCCTCGTCAAAGCGCTGACGGGTCTTGATACCGATCGTCTCCCTCAAGAGCGCGCGCGTGGAATCACCATTGATCTGGGCTTCGCGCATCTTGACCTTGGCGCTGGCCTGCGCATCAGCTTTATCGACGTACCAGGCCATGAGCGATTCATTCGCAACATGATTGCGGGGGTTTCAGGCATTGACGCTGCATTGGTCGTGGTGGCAGCCGACGACGGCGTCATGCCGCAAACACTGGAGCACCTTAATATTCTGGATCTGCTCGGCGTACGCCGCGGCGCAGTCGCGCTCAGCAAGACAGACCTGGTGCCCGCAAAACATGTGGATGCGGCCGCGTCTGAAATCAGGGCAGTGTTGGCGGGTACCGGGCTTGCGGGGGCGCCGGTGTTTCCCGTGTCCGCAGCGTGCGGGCACGGCTTGGACGCGCTGATCGTCTGGATGAAAAGCCTTGCCTTGCAACAGGCGCACGTCAAGGATGAAGATCATTACTTTCGACTGCCGGTGGATCGTGCCTTTACGATCTCCGGCAGTGGTACTGTCGTGACCGGCACGGTCCGGGCGGGTGCGGTCTCGGTCGGCGATCATTTGCTTGTGTCGCCGCGCCAGGAAGCCGCACGTGTGCGAGGCATACAGATTCACGGCGCGGCGACGGAGACGGCATCACACGGACAGCGCTGCGCATTAAACCTGGCAGGCATCGGCCTAGACCAGATAAAGCGAGGCGATTGGGTTGTGCACCCAGCCGCCCATGAACTAACCGAACGATTTGATGTTCGGATACATGTGCTCGCCAGTGCCGCGCACCCGCTTGAACACAGGACACCAATACAGTTTCACCACGGCGCGGGTAGTATGCCGGCACGTGTCGTATTGCCGGGTGCGGGGCGGATTGGCCCCGGCCAAACCGGGTTTGCCCGACTGCTTATGGAGAGGCCCGTGGCGGTGTGGCACGCGGATCGGTTTATCGTGCGCAGCCAGGATGCACACCTTACGGTAGCGGGCGGTGTGGTGCTCAACCCATATGTATCCGCGCGCAAGCCGCGCAGCGGCACAAGGATGGCCGAACTACAGGCATACGAACGCGCCACCCCCGAGCGAACGCTTGCAGGCTTGCTCGAGCTGACCGAGCGTGGCGTCGCCTGGCCGGCGTTTGTGCGCGCGATGAATCTAACACCTGCCGCCGCCGAGGCTGTGCGGCGTGGCGCAGGCGCCATACAGTTGGGCAAGGAAAGCCCCGTCACCATCAGCCGTACCATGGCCGAGGCACTTACGGCGCGGCTGATGGCAGCGCTGCGCACGTACCACGCACAAAACCCGCGAGCGGCGGGCGCAGCGATGGCAAGCCTTCACGCGAGCCTTGCGCCGCGCATGCCGGCCACAGCATTCCAGGCGTTCGTGCGCAGTTTGGCAAACCGCAAGCTTATCGTTCTATCGAACGATGTGGTGCGTCTGCAAAGCCACGAGGCATCCTCTAATCCAATGGACGACCAGCTGTGGAAGCGTGTCCATGATGCACTGTATCCACTGGGCGCACACTCGCTCTCGCTCGCCCAGCTCGCTGCACACCTCGGCCTCGCGGAGCATGCTGTACGGGACTTTCTGCACCGGAAAAGCCGCACCGGGCTGATTTGGCGTGTTACAGATGCACGCTTCTGCCTCCAGGAAACGCTTGTATCACTTGCTGCTACTGCCGCCGAACTGGCGGCGGAGAAAGACGACGGCCTATTTTCGGCCGCCGATTTTCGGGACGTGATCGGCACAGGGCGAGGGCTCGCCATTCACTACCTGGAGTTCTTTGATCGCGTTGGCATCACACGGCGATCCGGGGATCGCCGGAGCATGGGCATCGACTTTCGCAAAGTGTTGATGCCTGGCGACACCGATTCGGTGTAGCCAATGGCTTTATTACGCTATTGCCCGTCGTTCCAGTTAGCCCGCAAGTGCGCAAGAAAGCCGGCCGCCGCCGGCGCGGGTGATCGGTGCTTGAGCGATAGAACACCAATGGCGCGTTTCAACTGCGGCTCGATCAGTGGGCGCGAGATAAGCCCGACGCTCAACGCAGCGGGCACAGCGCCGCTGGGCACAAGGGCAATGCCAACCCCTGCCCGCACACACTGCATCATCGTGGCGAACTGATTCACCGTAATGGCATGATGAAGCCGCATACCGGCAAGTGAGGCCAAACCGTCGAGCAGCTTGCGGATATGAGCCGCCCTGGGCATAGACACCAACGCGGTATTGGCAAGGTCTTCAATGCGTACGCCATCCTTGCCGCTCAATGGGTGGTTTCGAGGCATCACCAGGTGAAACACCTCGCTGCCCAGTTCAACTGCGGCAAATTCTTTCGGGATGCTGTCGAGATACGTAATGCCAAGATCCGCTACGCCGCTTCGGACATCGTCCATCACGGTGCCATGGATACCTTCGCGCAGGTGAATCTCGATATTGGGCCGGCGGAGCCTGTAACTTGCCACGATTTTTGGCATTTGCGTATAAGCAACCGACATGACTGCGGAAATAATAATGCTACCCCGGTGCTCGTCGGAGATGGCCTGCATGTTCTCATACGAAATACGCAAATCGGACAGAACACGATTTGCCAGATCGACGAACTCCTGTCCCGCCGGCGAGATTTCGACTCTGCGCGTCGAACGTCTGAACAACTCCAGCCCCAATGCACTTTCGACCCGTTGAACAATACGGGTCAACGCCGACTGCGAGATATTCAGCGTTAACGCGGCCGCCATGAAACTGCCGCATTCGGCGACGGTGCAAATTGCCTGCAATTCGCGCGAGCTGAGATCAGGAACAGTGCCAGGCTGTAGCAGGCTTGTGCTTGTCGTGGTTTTTTGCGGCACCTACTATTATTTCTTGTCGAGGGTTGATGGGCTGGACGGACTGGACAGGACCCGCCCGTTAGCTACCGAAAACGGTGGGCCAGCGATACGACACTATAGGCGCCGACCGCAAAAATGCCAATAGCCACGGCATATTCCGATCAGCTGTCAAAATATGCCCGTCGAATTAATTGGCAGCACTATTTCGGGGCAGGATACTGATCGACCGGGGTAAGCAAAAACCGCACTTTAAACCCGCGCCCCCCTCTACCATATGCACCGCGTTCGTGGATAATCTGCATAATTGCGCGATTGCGATATATACGCTGTGGCTTTGCTATCCAAAAAATCAGGCTGACATGAATAAAAAACACATGAATAGCTGTTCCATAGTCGCACTATTGCTGACGAGTGCATGCTTGTTCACCGTCCATGGTGGCACCGAAGCCGCCGCCCTGTCGAGTTGTGAGCAAAAGCTTTCAGGCTACGAAGCAGTATTGTCCAACGCCGCATCGGGCTCGGGAGCCAATGGTAGCGATAAGTCGTCAAGGCAAAAAGTATCAGCGGCAGTATCCGGCTTGAAAGCCACCGCGCCGTACTGTGACGACCAGCGCCTCTCGCCGGGGCATCTGCTGAACTCAGCAGTCCATTTGGCGCATTTTCTGCCCCACGAAGCCCAAGCCATCACCAAACTTTACTTGGATTACGTAAATCGATACCCCTATGCGTCCACGCAAATCGACACAACGCATATTGAGTGGATCCAAAAGGTGAACGCCGAGCACGCGCGGCAGCTATTTGATATAGCAATAGAGCGCGGGATAAGCTTTGTCGCCAGGCTCGACGAGTATATAAACATCGCCAACGCCAATTCGAACACGCCGCTGTCCAGGTTGTTCCGGACAAAAAAGACGCAATTGGAGCAATTGAGGCCGATCCTTCTTTCAGCCGAACGCAAAGCGGTAGCCGCGGCTTGTCCAGCCAATACATGCAACCCGGAGGTTTTTAATCTCACATATGCGCAAGAGCTGCGGCGTTTGGGCTATGGCGATACCGCCCGAGCGCGCACATCTGAAAACCTGGCATTGATTCTTGCAAACAAACCGCCGCTAACCGCCCAGAAAACCCAGGTACAGCAAGGAAAAGATGCCACCGCGTCCAGTTCAGGTTGCCGGACTGAAATCGCAAACTATTGCCAAGCGCGCATGGATGGCCAGCGCAGAAGACCGCACGATTACATAAATTTGACTTACGATGAATGCCTTGGCCTGGCTGCGGGTTGGGCCAACTATGACCTGGAGGATAAGTACTTCACAGACACCATCCAGGCCGACGCAGCAAGCACCTCTCCAGAACGCCAACTCACCGCAAAAACCATGCAATGCCTGCGACAGGCAAAGAAAACCGGTTCCAATCTGGTGGCGGCCGCTTCCCCCTCCTCCACAACAAACAGTTCTGGCGGGAAATCGGGGAGTGATAACGGGCGGAAATCGGGCGTGCGCCCTGGCGGCCAAGGGGCCAATACGCAAGCCTCGGGAGCAAGCCTTGCGGGAAGCAGCGGCGGCACGTCCGCCAAGGGCAAAGATGCGCCCTCACCCAGTAATCAGAAAGAATATCGCCTGGCGGCGCAATGCGTCAGTTTTAAAACGGCGCACGGCAAGTATCCAAATCGCATATACAACGGATGCGGATTTCCCGTACTTGTGAAATGGTGCGACAACAAAGGTTGCGGCACCGACTGGGCCATAGACGGGATCAAGCCTGGCGCAACCGTTTCCATTTCAGCAATTAAGAGTGCATACACGTACGCCGCCTGCGAATACCCCGGAAGCCCCCGCGGCGCCAATGGCCGCAGTTGGGCCGGCGGCATGATGGATTACTACTGCCGGTGACTGGCAGCGCTGCGGATCAAGCGGAATCCGTCTCGCGCGGCAGCATCTCCAGCAACAGGCGGCGATGTGCCGATCGCAATCGGGGCAGCACGTCATTCGCATGCTTTTCGTCCTGCAACATAACCAAGACAGCCCCCAGCAAAATCGGCGCATGGATCAACTGCACCATGTCCGTAAGCGCACTGTCGCGCAGCTTCCCCTGATCGACGGCCAGATGCAGCGCCCCCTGTTGTTGCTGCAGCAGTTCAAGATGGCGCCGGCGCCACGCCTCCAGCAAATCGTTCGCGCGCGGCCCTTCTGAAATCAGCAGATGCAAGGTACGAATGAAACGGTCATCCCGCAACCTTGCATAGGCACGATCGAGAAAATCATCAATCAGCACTGCCAACGCCTGCGGCGATTGCCCGCCCCGAAACGAAGACTGGTTCAGTGACTGCTCCTCGAACAACAGGTCAGGCTGCATCATGCGCTGCATGAGCGCCTCGAATAACGCAGCTTTGCCTGGAAAATGCGCATAAAGCCCTCCTTTGGAAAGGCCTGCCCGTGCGGCAATGTCGTCCATCCGCGCAGCGCCGTACCCCTGCCTGGAAAACTCGTAAAGTGCAGCATCCAGGATCTGTTCCTGGCGCTCATGGGCCTGCAAGCGCCGATTTCTGGGGATGCGACGGGCGGGCGCCACCGGCGATTCAAGTACAGGCTTTGTGGAAGACTGGCGTTCTGGCATCAAAGGAGACTCTCGGGGGTGATTCGGGTGCCTCATTGATCTGGGTCATGAAGCATTTTCCTATTATCGACTAAAAAGTCGTTAAGGAGATCTGACATGGCATTTTTTGCGACTGAACATTGCATCGGCACCCGGGCCGCCGCCATCCGAACCCTGGGCGCCGCCAGTCTGCTGCTGGCCCTGGCGGCATGCGTCAATCTGGCCCCGCAAACCGAGGTTCCGCCGCTGCCGGTGGCCAACGCCTGGCCAACCGACACGAACGCTAATACCGCCCAGGCGCTGGCTGACCTGGACTGGTCCCACTATTTCCAGGACGCGGAGATGCGCCGGCTGATCGGCCTGGCGCTGGAACACAACCGTGATCTTCGGTTGGCCGTGCTGCGTGTGCGCGAGGCCGAAGCCGCGTACCGTATACAGCGTTCGGAGCTATTGCCCACGATGGGCGCCCAGGGACAAGGGGTCCGCACGCGCGACATCGCGGCGCCGATACCGGACCAGACGGTGACGCACTCCAAGTACCAGGCCGCTGTCGGCCTGACAAGCTGGGAAATCGATTTCTGGGGTCGCATCCGCAACCTGAAAGATGCCGCCCTGGACGACTGGCTGGCAACCGATGCAGCCCGCCAGAGTGTGCAGATCGCACTGATCCGCCAGGTGGCCGATGCTGTGCTGTCGCTGCGCGAACTGCAGCAACGGGCGCTTCTCGCCCAGGATGCGGTCACCAACCGCCAGCAGTCGCTGGACATCTTCGAGCAGCGCCGAAAAATCGGCTCGTCCTCGGAACTGGAACTCACCCAGGTTCGCACCCTGCTGATCCAGGCGCAGGCACTCAGCGCCCAGATCGACCAGGAGCGCGCTGCCGCCCAGCACGCGCTCGCGTTGCTGGTGGGCACCGACCCAGGGCTGCAACCCGTCAGCATCACCCTGGACACCACCCCGTTGGGTGTCCTTCAGCCCGGCTTGCCGGCCGACGTGCTGCTGGCCCGCCCTGACATCCGGGCTGCGGAATACCAACTGCGGGCAGCCCACGCCAGAATCGGAGCGGCGCGGGCGGCGTTCCTGCCACGCATTTCCCTGACATCGTCCGTGGGGACCGCCAGCACCGACCTGAACAACCTGTTCGAAAGCAGCAGCCGCGCCTGGCTTTTCACCCCCGTCATCGAAGTGCCGATTTTCACGGCGGGCCGGCTGCAGGCGAACCTGGATGTCGCGGAGGTTCGCCGCGACATGGCCGTGGCCACCTACGAAAGAAACATCCAGACGGCATTCCGGGAAGTGTCGGACGCCTTGTCCTCGCGTCAGGGGCTGGCCAAGCAGATGGAAATCGGGGCCCGCATGGCACAGACCCAGGCCGAACGCGCCGCGCTGGCGCAGTTGCGCTATGACAGTGGGGCCGCGCCCTACCTGGAAGTGCTCGATGCCAAGCGCGATTTGCTGATCGCGCAGCAACAACTGGTGCAGGCCCGAAGCGCCTGGCTGTCCAGCCAGGTGGCGCTGTTCGCTGCCCTCGGTGGCGGAGCGGACCCAACATCGGTGGACCTTCGAACTTCAGCCCCGAAAGCATCAGCCCCGAAAGCCGGGATTGCCAACTGAAAATCAGATCAACCATGAACCTGACCGAACATATCAAGAAAAAGCTCCCGCTGATCCTTGTCATTGCTGTGGCAGCCAGCGCCTACGGTATCTGGCGCGGCACTCAGGACAGCGGACCGGGCGCCGGCTTCATGCACGGCAACGGCCGCATCGAAGCAACGGAAATCGACATCGCCACTAAGCTACCCGGCCGGGTCGACCAGATCTTGGTCAACGAGGGCGACTTCGTCAAGGCCGGGCAAGTTCTGGCCGTCATGAACGCGGATTCCCTGCAGGCGCAGCTTGACGAGGCGCAGGCCCGCCAGCGCCAGGCCGAGCATGCCGTTGTCGCTGGCCAGGCACAAGTCGCCCTGCGGGAAAGCGACGTCGCGGCACAACAGGCGGTCGTCAAGCAGCGCGAAAGCGATCTGTTCGCCGCCCGGCAGCGCCTGAAGCGCTCGCAGTCCCTCGCGCAACGAGGCGCCTCGTCGCAGCAGGAACTGGATGACGACCGAGCCCGGCAACACAGCGCCGAGGCTGGCTTGGCGGCAGCCAAAGCTCTGGTGATCTCCGCACAGGCAGGCGTAGCAGCAGCCAAGGCCGATCTCGTTGGCGCCGAATCCGCCGTGGCGGCAGCGGCGGCAACTGCGGCCCGCATCGAGGCCGATCTGAAGGACAGCAGCCTGAAAGCCCCGCGCGACGGCCGCATCCAGCTGCGCGTGGCCCAGCCAGGCGAGGTTCTGGCAGCCGGCGGCCGGGTGTTGAACATGCTGGACCTGGCCGACGTCTCCATGACCTTCTTCATGCCCGAAGCCGCCGCTGGACGCCTGGCGATGGGCAGCGAGGTCCGCATTATCCTGGATGCCGCTCCTCAATACGTGATCCCAGCCGAAGTGTCTTTCGTGGCCAGCCAGGCGCAGTTCACCCCGAAAACCGTGGAAACCGCGAGCGAACGCCAGAAGCTGATGTTCCGCATCAAAGCCCGCCTGCCGGTCGATCTGCTGTTGAAGAACCTGGAGCAGGTCAAGACCGGCCTTCCTGGCGTGGCTTGGGTGCGCACGGATCCCACTCAACCCTGGCCCGAATCCTTGGCTATTCGCCTGCCCAACGTCAAGTAGCCCGAGTAAGTACCCATGACATTGTCTGCTTTCGCGGCCCAGGTCCACGGACTAAGCCACCACTACGGCAAGACCCGGGCGTTGGACGGGATCGATCTGCGGATCCCTGCTGGCCAGATGGTGGGGCTGATCGGCCCGGACGGGGTGGGCAAGTCCACACTGCTCTCGATCCTGGCTGGCGCGCGGGTCATCCAGCAGGGGCGGGTGGACGTGCTGGACGGCGATATGGCGCAGCGTGCCCACCGCAACCGCGCTTGCCCGCGCATCGCCTACATGCCGCAGGGTCTGGGCAAAAACCTGTATCCCACCTTGTCGGTAGAGGAAAACCTGCAGTTCTTTGCCCAATTGTTCGGCCACGACGCCGCCGAACGGCGCCGGCGCATCGACGACCTGACGCGCAGCACCGGCCTGCAGCCGTTCTTGTCGCGCCCCGCGGGCAAGCTGTCAGGCGGCATGAAGCAGAAGCTCAGCCTGTGCTGCGCGTTAATCCACGACCCAGACTTCCTGATCCTGGATGAACCGACGACAGGGGTGGATCCGCTGGCCCGCGCCCAGTTCTGGGATTTGATCGCCCGCATCCGCGACGGTCAACCTGGCATGAGCGTTATCGTGGCTACGGCCTATATGGACGAAGCACAGCGCTTCGACTGGCTGGTCGCCATGGACCAGGGCCATGTCCTGGCCACCGGCACGCCCGCTGAGCTGCTGGCTTCCACCGGCCAGAAAACCCTGGAATCGGCCTTCATCCACCTGCTGCCGCAGTCCCGGCGCGAAGGCTACGCCCCGGTGGAAATCCCGCCGCTGCCCGGGGGTGGCGAGAATGACATCGCCATCGAGGCCGAGGGCCTGACCATGCGGTTCGGCGATTTCGTCGCCGTCGATCATGTCAGCTTCCGCATTCGGCGCGGCGAGATCTTCGGCTTCCTGGGCTCGAATGGCTGCGGCAAGTCCACCACCATGAAGATGCTGACGGGGCTGCTGCCCGCCAGCGAGGGCCGCGCCTGGCTGTTCGGCCATGAGATCGATCCCAACGACTTGGACGTGCGCCGCCGGGTCGGCTACATGTCCCAGTCGTTCTCGCTGTACAGCGAGCTGACGGTGCGCCAGAACTTGATCCTGCATGCCCGTCTGTTCCACGTTCCGTCCGAACGCATCCCCGATCGGGTCCAGGCGATGGTGGAGCGCTTCGGCTTGGGCGAAGCGCTGGACATGCTGCCCGACAGCCTGCCGCTTGGCATCCGCCAGCGCCTGTCGCTGGCCGTGGCCATGGTGCACGAGCCCGAATTGCTGATTCTGGACGAACCGACGTCCGGTGTGGACCCGATCGCCCGCGATGATTTCTGGCGGCTGCTGATCACCCTCTCACGCCGCGACCACGTAACGATCTTCATTTCCACCCATTTCATGAACGAGGCCGAGCGCTGCGACCGCATGTCCATGATGCACGCGGGGCGCGTACTCGACAGCGACCGGCCCGCCGAACTCGTGCGCAAGCGCGGCGCCAGGACGCTGGAAGAGGCTTTCATCGGCTATCTGCTAGAGGCCAGCGGCGAAGCGGCGCAACACCCGGGAGGCGCTGCGCCCGAAACGCCCGGGGCCGATACGCAGAAGGCCCCCGCGGCCACACCCGTCGGCACAACACCTAAGGCCACCGACGCCCCGTCTGCCATCAACAGCCAACACTCCGCTGCGCCAACAGCGCACACCGCCGGCAGCATGCCCCACATCCCCTCCTTCAGCCTGGCCCGACTGCTGAGCACCATGCGACGCGAGTCCATGGAATTGCGCCGCGATCCCGTGCGCGGCACGCTGGCCCTGCTGGGATCTTTGGTGCTGATGTTCGTCATTGGTTTTGGCATCAGCATGGACGTGGAAAACCTGCGCTTCGCCATCCTGGACCGCGACAACAGCACGATCAGCCGAGACTATGCACTGAACCTTTCTGGTTCGCGCTATTTCGTGGAGCACGCCCCAATCCTCAACGACGCGGACATGGACCGCCGCATGCGCAGCGGCGAACTGTCGTTGGCCATCGAAATTCCGCCCGGCTTTGGCGCCGACCTGCTGCATGGGCGCACCGCCGACATCAGCGCCTGGATCGACGGCGCCATGCCGCAACGTGCCGAAACCATCAAAGGCTACGTCGAAGGCATGCACCAGCTGTGGCTGCTACAACAGGCCCGCGAGCGCCTGGGCATGTCAATCGCCCAGCCAGTCAGCCTGGAAACCCGCTTCCGCTACAACCCGGACGTGCGCAGCCTGCCAGCCATGGTACCGGTGGTGATCCCACTGATGCTGATCATGCTGCCTGCCATGCTCACGGCCTTGGCCGTGGTCCGGGAAAAGGAAATCGGCTCGATCATCAACCTGTATGTCACACCGGTATCCCGCGCTGAATTCCTGCTGGGCAAGCAGATCCCCTACATCGGGCTGGCCCTGGTGAACTTCGTCGCCATGTGCCTGTTGGCGGTGACGGTGTTCGGGGTCCCGATCAAAGGCAACCTGCCCACGCTGGCACTGGCGGCTGTGGTGTTCTGCATCGCATCGACCGGCTTGGGCCTGTTGGCATCCGCCATGACGCGCAGCCAGATCGCCGCCATGTTCTTCACCATGATCGCAACCCTGATCCCGGCAGTCCAGTTTTCGGGGCTGCTGGATCCGATCAGCTCTCTGGAGGGGCCAGGCCGACTCATTGGCCAGACCTACCCGGCCGCCTACATGTTCACCATCAGCCGCGGCGTCTTCAACAAGGCGTTGGGATTCCAGGAACTCTGGCCATCCATCTGGCCGCTGGCACTGTCGATCCCGGTGATCCTGGGTGGCGCGATCGCGCTGCTTCGCAAGCAGGACCGTTGACATGAAAATCAGATCCCTCGGAACCATCTGGCATCTGGGCGTAAAAGAACTCTGGAGCCTGTGGCGCGATCCGGTCATGCTGGTGCTGATCGCATTTTCCTTCACCGTGTCGGTCTACACCGCCGCCACGGCCATCCCCGAAACTCTGCACCACGTCCCGATCGCCATCGTGGATGAAGATGTCTCCCCCCTGTCTCAGCAGATCACAAACGCCTTTTACCCGCCGCAGTTCATGCCGCCTGCCATGATCAGCCACAAACAGGTCGATCCAGGCATGGACATCGGCCGGTATTCCTTCGTGCTGAACATCCCGCCCAATTTTCAGCGCGACGTGCTGGCAGGGCGGGACGCGGAGATCCAGATCAATGTCGACGCGACCCGCATGAGCCAGGCCTTTACCGGAAACGGCAACATCCAGCAAATCATCCGGGGCGAGATCACGAATTTCCTTCGCGGGCGCGGCCAGGCCGTCAGCCCGCCCGTCAATCTGGTCCTGCGGGCGCGCTTCAACCCTGGTCTGGAAAAGTCCTGGTTCTGCGGCCTCATGGAGATCATCAACCAAATCACCATGCTGTCGCTAATCCTCACTGGCGCGGCCCTGATTCGCGAGCGCGAGCACGGCACCATCGAGCATCTGCTGGTGATGCCTGTAACGCCGACCCAGATCATGCTTTCCAAGGTCTGGTCCATGAGTCTGGTCGTGCTGGCCGCCGCCGCGCTGTCGCTCAATGGCATCGTGCGGGGTCTGCTGCATGTGCCGATCGAAGGATCCCTGCCGCTGTTCTTCGCCGGCGCAACCCTGCATCTGTTCGCCATGACCGCCATGGGCATCTACCTGGCCACGC
This sequence comes from Paracandidimonas lactea, assembly GCF_021653995.1. Lineage (NCBI taxonomy): Bacteria > Pseudomonadati > Pseudomonadota > Betaproteobacteria > Burkholderiales > Alcaligenaceae > Paracandidimonas > Paracandidimonas lactea. The sequence goes on along the minus strand of NZ_JAJJOZ010000003.1, from coordinate 171,085 downwards.
TCGCGCGCAACATGCCGCAGTTCGGCATGCTGATGATCCTGCTCTTGCTTCCCATGCAGATGCTTTCTGGCGGGACGACGCCCCGCGAAAGCATGCCCTGGCTCGCTCAGGATCTGATGCTGGCCGCGCCCACCACGCATTTCGTCGAACTGGGGCAGGCGATCCTGTACCGGGGCGCGGGGTTCGGCGTCGTCTGGCCCTCGCTCCTGGCGCTGTTGCTCATCGGCTCCATCATGTTTTATCTGTCGTTACGCCGCTTCCGGTCCGCGATCGGCGGCATGGCCTAAAGCCGCCTCACATTCCAACTGCCTGGCCGGCCGCCTGCTGGCTGGCCAGGCTTGCAGGGCTTGGTTCGATAGCGGGCCGGGCTTCGAGCGAGGCCAGGAAACGCCAGACGAAGAGCAGCGTGGCCAGCAACAGGCCGGGATAGCCCATACCGGCCAGCACGTAGGGAATAGTAGGATCGCCGAGGGCGACCGTATCCAGGTTGAAGCTGAGCAGGCCCAGTGTAATGAAGGCGCCGAAAATCCACATGCTTGTCAGCCATAGGCCTGCTTCCGTGCCCTGCAGCAGGCGGCCCCAGCCGCGCGGTTCCGCCCTCGTGGCATCCGTGCGCTGTCCTGTTGCATTGCGGCTGCGCAGCCCCAGGGTCAGCAGGTCGTAGATCAGCAGGCCTGCACCAGCCAGGAAGATCAAGCCGAACAACGGTACCAACACTTTGTAGAACTGCATCGCGGGAAACACCTCGCCGCCGAACCAGCTCAGCCCCATGGATCGATACAGGAAGACCTGAATGGTGCCGCCGATGGCGAAGGCGAAAGCGATGCCGAGCATGCCGGCAAACACAAGCCAGAAGGCGATGCGGCCCAACCGCTGATCAAAGCTGTTGAGGCCACGCAACAGCGGGATCGCATAGTAAGCGGCCGCAATACCCAGCATGCCGAAGGTGCCGAACAGCGCCAGGTGAGCATGCGCAGGGGTGACCCAGGTGCCGTGCGACCAGACATTGGTCAGGGCGAAAGTCATGGTGAAACCCAGGATGCCAGCGCCGACTTGCTCAAGCACCACTGAGCCCAGGATAAAGTAGAACGCGGGGGCATTTTCCAGGGGACGGCGATCCTGATGCGCATCCAGATAGATGTGCCAGAAGCAGAACACCAGAGGCAACGGCTCCAGGGCGCTGAATAGTGATCCCCAGAATTGCCAGAACTCCGGCGTGCCGATCCAGAAATAATGATGCGCGTTGCCAATCAGGCCCGAGAGCCAGACCAACGCGACACCCCAGAACACGGCATAGCCCACCGTCTTGATGTCGGCCTTGAACATCAGCACCAGCAGGAAGCCGACCAGGCTGATATGGATGACTTCCCACACGCCCTCGACCCAATAGTGCACCACGTACCAGCGAAAATACTCTTGTAGGTCCAGGCGTTCGATGAAGAACACGCCGAACAGCCAGACGAAAGTCAGCGCGCAGACGCCTATCGCCAGCCCCCAGTGGATCTCATTCCACTCGCGGCGCGGCGGGAAGGTGCGCAGCACCACCCAGGCCAGAATGGCGAAACCGATAAAGATGATCACATCAGCGGCCCGCCCGGCTTCCAAATACTCCAGCCCTTCCTGCAGCCAGGGCTGCCCCAGCCACCAGCCCGCGATGCCTCGCGTCGCCAGGAATTGCGTGCCAGCGTTCCACAGCGTAACAGCCACCAGTGCCCAGAACAGAAAGCGGATCAGCCAAGGGGCGGCCAGTTCACGGTGCGACAGCAGAGGGCCGACAAACAGGATGGTGCCGATGAAACCCGACAGAATCCAGAGAATCCCAAGGTTGGTGTGCTCGGCGCGCAGGACGTTGAAGTTGGCGACGCCCGAGAGCAGCGTCGGATCCATGTGCTGCACAGCAACCACCAGGCCGAGCGCGACTTGGAATCCGAAGAGAACCAGCATCAGTACAAAGAAGCGCAGGCTCAGGCGCTGCGTTTGATAGTCGATCTTGATCATGATGGCTTCCTTTTCACAGGCTGCGCAGATAGGCCACCAGGGCCTTTATGTCGGCCTCGCCGACCAGCGCGTCATAGGACGGCATGACGTGCGGCGGGTAGCCCGTGACAACCTGGGCGTCGGGCTGGCGGATCGCTCGGATCAGGTAATCATCATCCGCCTTGACAGTGGTGCCATCGGCCAGGTGCACCTCCCGACCGGATAAGCCGCCCCAACCGGGGCCCACCACGCGCTTCTGGTCGGTGGCATGACAGGCCGTGCAACCCAGATCGGCGGCCAGTTTTCTGCCGTGTGCCACGGGATCGAGCCCCTGTGCCTGCACGGTAGCGGATGCGACAGCCGCCGTCTGGACAGACGCCGTTTCCACAACGCCAGCCTGCCGCATCTGGCTCGGCATCCGCCGGGCTTCACGCGGCTTGGGCGGCCAGCCCTCGGTGTTCATCGCCGAGGTGTATTTCAGGAACGCGATCAAGGCCGATACCTCATGGGCGTTCAGTGGCAGGTTCGGCATCAAGGTGTGCTGGCCGCCGCGCCGGTCCAGGCGTTCGGCCGCACCGGGATAGCGCTGGCGGTATGCCTGCAGGTCGGCGGTACCCGCGTCTTCCTTGATCGCCGGATTCTGCAGTTGCACCTGTATGGCGGCCGACGTCGGCCAGCCGCCCGCTGAAGGTAGGAAGGCCGCCAACCATGCGGCACCGGCGTCGGCGTGAATGCGTGTCAAGTCGGGCCCGAGGTAGGCGCCATTGCCAACGATGGTGTGACAGCCCATACAGTTATAGGCCTGGAATACTCGCTTGCCTTCCACGGCGTCGATGCCGCTGTACTGGATCGTGTCGGGGATGATCTGCTTGCGCGAAGGCAGGAATGACCAGAAAGACAGCAACAGGAAAATAGCCAGCATCAATGCCAGCACAGCCAGGGCAAGCCGACGCTGGGCCGGTTCGCGGCAGTCGGTTCCGTTCAGGCAACTCATGGCCGTTCCTCCCGAACGCGGCTGTCGCGCCTGGCAGCGGAGGGCCGCACCTGTTCGTCATGCAGGAACAAAGTACGCAGGCTGCCCAGGAACACATAGAACACATAGACCGCCAGGACATAGCCCGCCGCGAAGTACAACCACCACATGGTGCGGGATTCGGGCCAATACTGGAAATCCCGCCAGAAAGGCCAGGACAGCAAAACGCTGACCAGAGCCGCCAGGGCTGACAACACCCCATCGATGATGCGTTGCGCCATAACTGCCTCCCTCAGGATGTGGACGGCAGTCATAGTCTAGGAGCCGAGACGGGCGCCGGCTGTTAATCCACCACGCTGAATGCGGGATATGTCGGCAGCGCCATGTCAGGCGTAAAACATCCGGCGATGATCTTCTTCGTCTTGGCGCGAAGGGCACGAGAGAAAAGAATCAGCCCGCGCCGCCTCGCCCATATGCGGGATAAGATTACATTGATCATTATTTTCAAGGCATTACGCGGGGCATACGCGGCATCGAAAGGCGCGCGAGGGTTCTTCCGTTTTGTCTAAGCAAGCACGGAAGGCCGCTGCACCGAAACAGTTTTATTCTTTGGCGCCTTAATTTGCATTAAGCCCGACGCCGAATCGGGATTTTCCCCCGGTTGCATGGATAACAAAGCTGGCGCCGCACGGCGGAAGAGGCGTTGGCTAAAATGCCGCGCCAATCAATGGCGCAGCACCCATGAGCATCAATCGCGGGAGGCCTTGGTGCGCACGATAATGCCGCTGTAGAAGGCTTTTTCCTTGGCCATGAACTCCGCCATTTGCGCGGTGGAAGAGGCGCGTACGTCCATGGCTTGTGTTTCGATCAGCTTCTGAATCTTGCCCTCGGCCTGGATCTCTTTCATGGCTGCGCCTATCGTATCAGCCGCCTCTTGCGGCATTCCCTTGGGGCCATAAATCGCGGTAAATGTTGTCACGCTGAAGCCCGGTACACCGCTTTCGGCCACGGTAGGCACATTGGGCATTGCCGCCGCGCGAGCGGGGCCAGTCGTGGCAAGCAGTTTTATAGTGCCGTTCTTCACGTTCTCCATCATGCTGTCTACCAGAGATGTGATCATCAGATCCACACGCCCCGCCAGCAAGTCGGTAATCGCCACCCCTGCCCCCTTGTAAGGGATGTGCGTCATTTTGATTCCAGTCGCCTCACTAAGCGCCTCGGCGGAAAGATGCTGTGCGGAGCCGTTTCCCGACGACGCAAAGTTCACCGCGCCTGGATTTGCTTTGGCATAGGAAATGAGATCGGCGACTGAACTGAAACCCTTTGCGGAAGAGGCCAGCACACCCATGGATTGCACCGTTGCCATACTGACCGGGCTCAGATCTTCCAGCACATCATAGGGCGGGTTGGCGTAAAGCAGCGGTGTAATGACGGTGGCGGGGGAACCAAACAACAATGTGTAGCCATCAGAATTCGCACGAATAACCTGCTGGGTGCCGATCAGCGTGCCGCCTCCCGCCTTGTTTTCTACCACAACAGACTGCCCCAGTTTGGTACTCAGCTCTTGGGCAAACATGCGAGCCAGTACATCTGTGGAGCCGCCCGGCGCATAAGCGACCAGCATACGTATGGGGCGCTCAGGGTAGGCAGCCATTGCTTTGCCACCGAGAAACAGGGCCGATGCAGCCGCCAACAGGGCAACAGCGCGTGTGACCCAACGCCTGGAAGGGTGCGCAGTGCTGCCTGCCGCGGTTTTCTTGTATTCATCGTGGTTCATCGTCTTCTCTCTTGATTGATTATGTAAGTAGATTCCTGATGGCTCACACCAACGGGTTGAGGTCGCGGCCCGCCCCTCCTTTCAAGCTGGCCGCATTTTTTTCAAGCCACCGACAAAATATGGATAGTGCAGGCGCCATGGTCCAGCCCGGATACGCCCCCTCCGGTGCAGTGCGTGAGTGCGTTCTTGGCGCCTTTCACCTGCCTCGCACCGGCATGTCCGCGCAGCTGCTCGACCGCTTCGACCACTTGGGCCACGCCAGTAGCGCCCGGGGGGTGCCCCTTTGCCATCAGGCCGCCACTCGGGTTGACCGGCAGCGTGCCGCCGATGGCTGTTGCCCCTTCACGAATCAGGAATTTGGCTGCCCCGCGATCACAGAAACCCAATGCTTCGTAATAAAGCATCTCAGCAATGCTGAATGCATCATGAACCTCGGCCAAATGGATATCGCCGGCTGTCAGGCCAGCTTCGGCATACGCCTTTTCCGCGCAGCGCACACTTATCTCGGGGCTGGTCATGTCACGAAAGTCGCCACGATAGCGGCCGGAACAAAGCTGCGATGCAAGAATGCGCGCCGGCGCGTTTTGGGATTTTCCCGCCCAATCCTCATTCGCGACAATCACGGCCGCCGCACCATCGGCTCTTGCGCAACATTGCAGCAGCGTCAAAGGATCCGCGACGGGGCGCGATGCGAGTACTTCTTCTATCGACACCTCAGCCTGGAATAACGCCATCCGGTTCTCGCGCGCGTGCCGCCGATTCTTTACACATACCTGCGCAAGATCCTCAGGCAGCGCGTCGAACTCGTGCATATACCTGCGCGCGCGCGAGGCATAGGCGGCAGGCGGGCTCATGCCAAGCGTCCCGTCGAAGTCCTCTGGGTGGCGCGGCAAAGGCCCTGCGATGGTGCTCAGCTTATCGGCCCCGACCACCAGTATCGCATCGTGCATGCCTGTGGCAACGGCAGCCTTTGCCAGATGCAGCGCCGTGGAGCCACTGGAGCATGCGTTTTCCACATTGATGATTGGAATACCAAGCATGCCCGTGTGCTTGAGCGCACGCTGACCAACCATGCTGCCGCCCCATTGGCTGCCGACATACGCGGCGGTGACTTCATCCCCGCTCATACCGGCATCAGCCAGGGCTGCGTTGATGGCCCTGGCGGCCAGCTCTGACAGCGGTGTATCGGGGTACTTACCGAACGGAACCATTCCCGCGCCGATGACATAAACCTGTCGCATACTCACTTCTCCTCCTGCGCGGGCTCAAAACGAAAACACTTCACGTCCACACCTTCCTTATCCTTGTAAAGCGTCGTCTCGTGAGCGCTCATGGGCATGCCGATTTGCAGCGCGCCCGACTCCGTTTCGCTGATATGGCCGCATACCCGTACGCCTTCCGGGTAATCGACATAGCCAATCGCATAGACCTTTGGCCAAACGCCGCCGCTGCCATGCACAATGGTGTAGGTGTACAACGCCCCTTGATGCGATAACGGCAGATCGCGAAATGTCGTTCCGCTGCACTGTACGCATGTCGCGATCGCCGGCAAATAGCCGGCGCCGCAACTTGTACATTGCTTCGCCGTCAACACAGCTTGCCCGGCCTTCGACGGCGACCAGTACTCACCGTGCAATCGGCGTGTGCCCGGCTCTGTTGGGGTGTTCTTTGACTGCATTACATCTCCTAAGTGATTATTTCGATTCCACAACGCCGGACACAGAGTGCTGATGCTGAAACATCGCCAGGCCGATTGCAGATACGGGGCAATCCAGTGACGTGTTCACGATCTCATCCCATAAGCGCGCGCTATACTCGCCCAGCCCTGCGTGTTCCAAACAGCCGTCGACTTTGGATCTCAACCGCGCAAAGTACGCCGAACCCAGCCCCCTTCCGGGCAGTGCCGTGATCGTTTCTGAAAATCGCGTGCCATCAGCCAGGCTGATTGAAACCCGCGCGCTGCGATCCGGACCGAGGTTCGGCGTCTCGCTCACAAGGGTTCGCGCCATCAATCGCTGGATTGCCTCCCGCGCAATCGACGCACCGGTAAAGCTTTGCAAACGGATCGAACCATCGACCAGCGCACTGGCAACGCAGAACGCCGCGCTGAACCTTGCCTGGTCCGCATTCTCCGGCGCCCCCGCGCGCAGGGGCGTGTGTGATCCGGGACTGCCTTCCACACAAATACCGACAATATCCGACCCGTTTACTGCAACAGGCATGCGCAGTGCCAACGCTGCCTCAATCGCCCGATGTGTGGCATAGCATGATGGATAGTGCTTGGTATCGACCCCTGGGCTCAGAACCGCGAAGGCTCCGTTTTCTTCAGTGGGTAACGACAGCTGAAGCGGCAACGTACCGCTATAAAGCGCACAGAACCCCGCGCGCCCCGTCAATGCATCGCTGGACGCCTCTACCCCCAAGGCTGCCAGCCGTACTGCACGCACTGCGGAAGATGCCGCAAACCCAACCTGGAATGGTTTTGTCGACGTGCCGAAATTGGATTGCACACCCGACGCTTGCGCGATGGCCAAGCCGAGCGCATGGCGCGTCTGGGTAACATCAAGATTTGCAATACGCGCACATGCAGCCGCTGCAGCGATGACGCCTACGGTACAAGTTGCGTGCCAACCAGCGAGATAATGCCCCGGTTTTAAACAGCCACCTATCTGCGCACCAAGCTCAAAGCCGAGCACGTATGCATCCAGTACGTCCACGAGCAAACGCCCGGATGGAAGATCGGGCGCCTGCCCGGACGCCATCGCATAGAGTGCCGGCCACATAACCGCGCCCGGGTGCCCTCGCCAAGCCTGGGTCACATCGTCGTAATCAAGTGCATGCGCACTGACGGCATTGAAGAGCGCGGCCGCTTCAGGTTGATAATACGCGCCATCAGCCCAGCCGAGAACGCCGCCCTGCTCCTGACTGCGTGCGGACGACACGTACGCGGCCGCCAGCTTTACTGCTGGCTCGCGGCACCCCGCAATCGATACCGCAATCGTATCGATCAGGCTTTCTCGTGCAATCGCCCGCGCCTCCGCCGAAACAGCGTGGCGCGGGAAATGAACAATGAACGCAGCCAGTTGCTGTAGCGCATGCCCCATACCGTCTTGACCCGTGGTTTTCTCTTATGCTTGCTAGCATATAATATATTTGATCAAATATCAAACATCTACAGACAATCAAAGATCCATCGTTTTCCAATCACATCAAAGCTCGTGCGGCATGAATGGCGCGCCCTCCGCGCATCATCCCGCACCCGCACGCATCACCTTCAAGAGGAGCACCAAGCATGAAAGATCTACCCGGCATGACGCACACTGAGGCACCGCCGCAACCACCTTCAACAAACGCACATGAAGGCGAAGGCGCGCTTGCCGGTGTACGGGTGATCGACTTAACAAGAATGCTGTCGGGCCCATACTGCACAATGCTGCTTGGCGATCAAGGGGCCGAAGTAATCAAAGTCGAATCCTTGGATGGCGACACGAGCCGCGGCCATGGCCCCTATCGCACCGACGACCCCGACCACAGATTTGGCGGCTACTTCCAAAGCGTCAATCGCAACAAGAAAAGCATTGTGCTCAACCTCAAGGACGAGCAGGCGCGAGACGTACTACGCAAGCTCGTCGCGACCGCTGACATACTGGTGGAAAACTACCGATCAGGCGTCATGGAACGTCTCGGACTGGGGTATGAAGACCTACGCGCGATCAACCCCAAGCTCGTCTATGCCGCCATTCGCGGATTCGGTGACGCACGCTCCGGCGCCAGCCCGTATGAGTTTTGGCCCGCCTATGACGTCGTCGCACAAGCAATGGGCGGGATCATCGGCATCACCGGGCCGGGGCCTGGCCAACACGTGAAAATCGGTCCCGGGGTCGGAGACATTTTCCCCGGGACCCTCACCACCGTCGGCATCCTCTGCGCACTGCATCGCGCGCAACGAACAGGAAAGGGCCAGTTCGTCGATGTAGCGATGTATGACGCCGTCCTTGCGCTTTGCGAACGTATTGTTTACCAGCATTCTTTCGCCGGTATTGAGCCGCAGCCCGAAGGTAGCGCCCACCCCTTCTTCAGCCCCTTTGGGCTTTACGAAGCAGCGGATGGATGGGTCACCATTGCCTGCCCTAACGATGGATTCTGGGCAACCTTGGCCCAGGCTATGGGCCGCCCAGAACTCGTGGACGATGAACGAACCAAACTCAAGGTTTCGCGCGCCCGGCACGCATCCTTCGTCAATGACATCGTGCAAACATGGACGCGCCAATATACGAAATCAGAATTGGCCACACTGCTGGGAGGAAAAGTACCGTTTGGGCCCGTGCATACGGTCACAGACATCTTCGCAGACCCGCATGTGCACGCACGAGGCATGCTGGCAGAAGTGGAACACCCGGGAGCCAGCCAGCCCTCGATCGTGGCAAACACGCCCATCCACCTATCCGAAACCCCGGGTGGCGTACGCGCTCGCGCACCCTACTTTGGCGAGCATACCGTCGATATCCTGCAGCAGTTGGGCTTCGGCGGGGACGTGATTACTGGCATGCGCGAAAGAGGGGCACTGATCGACCATGACACCCAGCTTCCGGCCTGAGCCTTCGTAAACAGCCATAACCGCCACAAACACGGGAGACGCAGGCCGACACGCACGCCTGCTCCCCGCCCAACTCATTCAACCCGCATCAGGCTCCGCCAACATCGGGAGCTGGCTTTCCGCTATCTGCTTCTCCCAACTGTCCATGGTGTGCTGCCTATGGATAAGTAGTGCATGGCGAACTTGCTCGATGGAACCTGAGCGGAGCGCAGCCAAAATCTGCGCATGCTCTTCGACCGCAGCAGGCATGCGAACCGACGAGCGCTCAAACACAGAACGCTGTTGCGTGCTCCATACCTTGTCCCACAGCGCATCGATTTCCTGCTTCAGGAAGGCGTTACGGCAAGGCGTATAGAGCTGCACATGAAACTCACGATTCAATTCACTCGCCCGCTTTGAATCCGTCGCTTTGCTGAGCTGTTTATTGATCCGCTCAGCCTTTTGAAGGCTCGCCGGCGTGTGATGCTGCATCGCCTCGGAAATAGCCAGCACCTCCAGGAACGTCCGTGTTGCGATAATCTCGACCACCCGCGCCAGCGGCACAGCGGTCACCGTCGCCCCCCGGTGCGTTTCGAACTTCACCAACCCGTCCGCCTGCAGGCGCCGCAACGCCTCGCGCACAGGCATCTCGCTGGTTGTATAGCGCGCCGCGATCTCCGCAAGCCGCAAGCGTTGACCAGGCTGCAATCCGCCAGCCATGATCTCGGCATGCAGCACCTGATACACATACTCTGTCTTAGTAGTGGGCGGCGGCAAACCACTCTGAACTGCATTCATGCGCTTGCCCTCCCCTGGTCGCATCATGAGACGTCGATAATTGATCAAATATCGGATTTTAGTCGATGACACGACTCAGGCGTGCTCGCGGCCATGCTTTTGATGCTGGTGCGAAGCAACTTAATAGCGCTGCCTCTGTGTAATAGGCGATATCCGCCGCATTGGGAGGTGTTCCTTGTGTTGTGGTTGTGGGGTGCGCTTCCCACAGGAGCGGCTGATAACTCATGCCCCACATCACGGCAAGCATAAATAGTAGATTACAGAATATTTTTTGCGTATCTTGTGCAAAAACTATATCTTGACGTAAAATTTATCAATGCTAATCGAGTTTTCAGTCGCCAATTACCGATCTATTCTGGAGCGTCAGACGCTCAGTATGGTCGCGTCCACCTATTTCAAAGAACTGGAAACCCTCAATACTTTTGTCCCCGATCAGCACGTCGGCTTACCCCGCTTGCTTCGCTCCACTGCGTTGTATGGCCCCAATGCCTCTGGCAAAAGTACGCTGATTCAAGCACTGCAATTTGTGGAAGGCCAAGTGCTTACTTCCCAGAAGGAAAGCCAGGCCGGCGACGAGATCGACGTAGTGCCATTCAAGCTGACGGCAGCGTCACGGGAGGCGGATAGTGAGTTTGAAGTCACCTTTGTCGAACAAGGGGTGCGCTACGAATACGGCTTCACCTGCAACCGTAAACGTTTTACGGAAGAATGGCTCATTGCCTACCCACTGGGGCGCGCACAAAAATGGTTTCACCGTGTCTTTGACGTTAAGGCCGGAAAAGATGTCTACAAGTTCACCACATCGTTCCATGGTGGGCGCCAACGCCATACCTGGGCTACGCAAACACGCTCAAATGCGCTTTTCTTTTCAACCGCGATTCAGCTAAACAACGAACAACTCAAACCGGCATTTGACTGGTTTAAGTCGCGATTGCGGGTGCTTCGTTCCGTGAGTGGGTTTAATGCCGGCTACACCCTGCGGCGCTGTGCCGATGAGGCAGACCGGTCTCGTATTGTTGCATTCATGAATTCAGCTGATTTGTCGATCACCGACATTCGGGTGAAGGAAACAGTCTTTTCCGCAGAGCTTCTTCCCAAAGACATGCCCGCCTCTATTCGAGATGAGTTTGTCAAAAATATGGCCGACAAGAAACTGGTCGAGCCACGCTTTTTCCATAAGGATGTAAACACGCAAGAAACAGTGGAGTTTGACGAGACAGAAGAGTCTGACGGCACTCGCGCGTTGTTTGCGTTTGCAGGCCCTTGGATGGACGTGCTCGAAAACGAACGGGTTTTAGTTGTCGATGAACTGGACACCAGCCTGCACCCATTGCTAGTGCACCACTTGGTAAAGCGGCTGCATCACGAAGGCACGCAGGCGCAACTAATTTTCACGACGCACGACACAACACTACTCAGTCAAAAACTGCTACGCCGAGACCAAGTGTGGTTTATGGAAAAAGACGAAAACAGTGCCTCTCGTCTGTACCCGCTATCCGACTTCAGCCCGCGCGACAATGAAGCTATTGAACGCGGCTACCTGAACGGGCGTTACGGCGGTATTCCGTTCTTGAAAGACTTGGACTTTTATGGGGCATGACGATCTGTTTCGCAAACGCAAGGCGCGTACCAGCACTGCGTTGCAGCGTAGGAAGCGCGAACGTGAGCGAAGCAAACGATACCTGATCGTCTGCGAAGGGACGAAAACAGAGCCTCAATACCTGCGAGAATTGCTGCACGACTTGCGTATCCGCCCACAGTTGGTTCGCGTTGCCCCCAATGATGGCGCATCACCTGATCGCGTGGTAGCGCATGCACTGTCGCTATATGACGAAGATGCGCTCACCGGTGATGTCTTTGACCAAGTGTATTGCATGTTTGATCGGGATCGTCACAGCACCTTCGACGGTGCTGTGACGCGCGTCAAGGATTTAGCTGCTGCCGGAAAACCATTTGCGGCGATCACCTCAACACCTTGTTTTGAGGTTTGGCTGTTGCTGCATTTTCGCTACTCTGATCAGCCGTTCCATGCTGCTGGAAGAAAGTCAGTTGGTGACCAGGTCGTTTCAGTCTTGAGAACCATGCCAGGGTTTGAGAAATACGGTAAAGGGCAGAAAGGGGTTTACGGCAAGCTGAAGGAAAAACTGGCCAATGCGTTTATCCATGCAGAACGCCTGCGAAGACAAGGCGCAACCATCGGTAGCATCAATCCGGCAACAAATGTTGATGAGCTGATAAGAGCGATACAGGCTCTGGCAATAAGGTGAGCCCGCGCTCGGATCGGTACAGTAACCGCCTGGCCGACCGTTTCTGCCTCGCCATTCGCAGTGTTTAACACCTGAATCTGGCGGCCATTCTGGAGGCCGGTTTCACACTATCACCCTGCCGTAAGCCAGTTCCGCCTGAGCCCGGGTGATTACGCGTTCCTGGATGTCCTGGTCGATCTCGGCCGTAATGCGGGCCTCGGGCGTACCGTAGCCTCCACCGCCGGGCGTAACGATTTCGATAACGTCACCCCCTAGTGAACTCGCGATGGCCGTCTGGAAGACGAACGCCATCACGATACAGATCAACCGAACTTCCAGTACCGGCACCGCCACCGTCTACACCCCACGGTACGGAGTGTACACGTGATACGTTGCTGAGGGTCATGCGACAGTCGTCTTCGATCAGATACCCCTGGTCGCACACCGAGCCAGCCTTCCCTATACAAAACTCATCGAAAGCACCTTCGAAGAATATGGGGTGCATGCCACACCCGCCATAACGCTCAATCATTCAGTAGCGCAATATTCCACCGTCAACGCGGGCTATGGCGCGGCATCTGCCCCCGCACCCCGACCGTTATACGACACCCGCGTCATGCAAACCGGAGATCTCGGGTTCGGAGTAGCCTAGCGCCTGAAGTATCTCATCGGTATGGGTACCCCAACCCGGTGCGGGCTCACGCACTTCCGCTGGAGTGCGGCTCAGCACAACGGGCTGTTTTACGAAAACACACGGTGTTCCGTCTTCCGCCACATGGCTCGCAGTTACGTCCAAGTGACGCACCTGCGGATCATCAAATACTTGCGGAACGGTATATACAGGGCCCGCCGGCACACCAGCGCTATTCAGCAGCGATACCCAGTGCTCCATAGTATTGCCCGCGAAAATTTCCTGTATCTTTGCATTGACGCTACTACGATTGGCCACCCTTAGTTTCTCAGTCTGAAAGGTCGGCTCGTCGAGCCATTCCGGCTTTCCCAATGCAGTGCATAGACGCACCCAGTTTCCTTCGCCGGCCGCGCCCAGGTTAATTGGGCCATCCGAGGCATGGAAAAGTCCCATCGGGCAGCTCGTCGGATGGTCATTACCCACCTGTACCGGCGTGTCACCGTCATTCAGATAGCGAGCCATCTGAAAATCCATCATCGCTATCTGCGCATGTAGAAGGGAAACTTGAACCCATTGCCCCACACCCGAACGCTCACGCTCAAGCAGCGCGGTGAGTATGCCAACGGCAGCATACAGCCCAGAACTGGAGTCTGCGACTGCGAGCCCCGCGCGAACCGGACCCTGGCCCGGCAGGCCGGTAACCGACATCAACCCGCCCATACCTTGAATGATCTGATCAAATCCCGGTCGCTTAGCATAAGGCCCCGTCTGCCCGAAGCCAGAAATGCTTGCCAGGATAATGCGCGGGTTTATCGAACGTAATGACTCATAGTCCAGCCCGAATCTGTCTTTGACGTCGGGCCGCCAGTTCTCAACAATTACATCGGCGTCCCGCACCATCTTGCGGAAGATCTGCAAGCCATCGGCTTTTTTTAGATTCAACGTCATTGACCGCTTGTTGCGATTGAGATTCTGGAAGTCTCCACCCGTACGATCGGCAGCGAACATCGCCTCGTTCGGATCAATCCCCTGAGGAGGTTCTACACGAATAACATCCGCGCCGAAGTCGGCCAATATGCGCACGCATGTCGGGCCGGCGCGGACACGAGAAAGATCAAGAACCCTGAAGGGCTGCAAGGCACGGGAAGCATGAATAGCGGGCATAGTTTTTATACAGTGAATAGATTGGGAGAATTGGCGCCTGTTACAGGCATGCCGTTATTCGGAGCATGCAGATCCGCACACCGCGCGTTACAAGCGAATGCAATAAGTGTGGCGTCGGCCCAAGGGCGACCAATGGCCTGGATACTGATTGGCCGCCCTTTTTCATCTTTCCCGATGGGGAAGACAATAGCTGGCAAGCCAAGGTAATTGACAAAGGAAGTCCAACTAAACAAAGCGGACAATGCACTTGAACGGTAGTGTGGCGAGTTTGTACACACCATGTCCCAATCTGGCACGCCGTGCGGCAATACCGGCGTCAGCAGGATATCGTGGTCATGCAACACGTTTTCAAGAAAGTTCGCGCGCAATTGTTCTTGGTTCGCAAGCGCCGCCCTGTACCAGGCTGCAGGTATAGCCGCCCCGGGCAGGGCTACGGCCCGAGTTATGGGGGTCAAACCAGGCGCTGCACCGCATAGCGCACGGGCATGAACAACGGCTGATTCCGTATGCAATACCGTACTGGCGCTTCGGATCAACGTTTGCAATCCAGGAAGAGTTGGCAACGCGTGCGCAGCATATGTATGCGCAAAATCTAACAGAACTTTGCGCTGTGTTGGCGCGGGATCAAACAGTGGATATGCATGCTCAAATGCAAAGGCGATTCGTTCCCTCGCAGGCATCTGCTGTGCAATGTGTGCAGGCCACGCATCAATATCTTTGATCGAGCGGGGTATGTCATATCGCGGAAGCGCCTTCTCTCGCCGATGATCAGTTAGCGAACAAGCATAGATATAGGCTGCGTCGAGTGTCGAACGCGCCAGCACTCCCACGGTGTCCAACGTAGGCGCCAAGGGGAAACAGCCCGACGTCGACAATGCCCCATGCGTGGGCTTCAATCCGACAATACCGCAACTGGCCGCGGGAATGCGTACGGAGCCGGCGGTATCCGTTCCCACGGATCCGTAGCACAGTCCTGCGGCAACTCCTACCGCAGAACCACTTGAGGATCCGCCAACGGCGGCTCTCGGGTCGATAGGGTTGACTGGTCTAGCCAGGTGCGGATTTTCTCCCGTTACCCCTGCGGCGAACTCCGCCAGCGCAAGTGCCGCCAGCGTCATCGCGCCAGCACGCTCGAGCGCTGCGATGACAGGACTACCCCTTCGCTCAAGCGCTTGCGCCTGCGGTGTTCCGCACAGCGGCAACC
Source organism: Paracandidimonas lactea (assembly GCF_021653995.1). Taxonomy (NCBI): domain Bacteria; kingdom Pseudomonadati; phylum Pseudomonadota; class Betaproteobacteria; order Burkholderiales; family Alcaligenaceae; genus Paracandidimonas; species Paracandidimonas lactea. The sequence goes on along the minus strand of NZ_JAJJOZ010000003.1, from coordinate 155,739 downwards.
GCCCCCGCATAGCAAAGATATCTTTATGCGCCAAGCCTACTCCGGCCAAGGGCAGACGGTGGTCCACACTATCTTGTTGCTCAAAAACGTGCGTTAGACAGCCCCACTGCCGCGCTGAGTCAGCACGCACTATGGCGTACTGCGCCGTACTGGCTTGATCAACGGTGATATCCCCGGCCAGAATCCGACGTCGCAAGGACAATACCGAATCCATCACATTGTCCCCATTACCGGCTGCCCGCCGGGCACAACTCTGCAGCATCAGGATTCAAGCGTTCCAGAAGCTTAGCCACCAGTCTTGTCTCCTCAACGCTCACAGTGATTCCCTGCAGTTCCAATACCTGGTGCACAGCACACGCAAGCTTTTCCAGCTCATTGTCTCCTCCTCGTTTAGCTGTGTTCATATGACACCAAACAGATATATTTTTAGTTCCATACAATATAATTAGCACATGAAAATCAGTGAAACCATTCGCCGTTCCATCGAAGACGATATTCGCAGCGGAAACCTGCTCCCCGGCGATGTCATCGACGAAACCCTAATCGCCAAAAAGCTCAAGGTTTCCCGCACGCCAGTACGGGAAGCCCTGCTGCAACTGGAAGCTCAAGGCATGTTGGTCAGCCAGCCCAGGCAGGGCATGGTCGTTGCCAAGATGGATGTTCAACAGCTCCTTGCCATGTGGGAACTGCTGGCCGAATTGGAAGGCATCTGCGTGCGGCTGGCTTGCGAACGCATGAGCAACGAAGAAGTTGCCGATCTGGTACGCGTACATCAAGAATCCGAGAAAATAGCCAGCGAAGCTGATGCCGATGATTGGCACGTTGCCAACGAGGCATTTCACGAAATTCTGTATAGCGGTTGCCGCAACCCGTATCTGCGCCAGGAAATTCTGCAATTGAGAGCAAGAACCGGCGCCTACTTGCGACGCGCCTTCGGTTCTCTTGGACGCACGCGGCAGTCTTTTGAACAGCACGGCGATATCGTCAATGCCATCCAAAACAGAGACTCGCAACGAGCATATGAAATGATGATGCATCATATTAGTTTGGCGCACGGCGCACGCGGTCTCACCAACTTCCTGATCAACCTTCCTCGCTCTATGCTGAAAGAATGAGGCGCGGCCTCAACGCGGCGCTATGTCTCCCAATGCAGATCCACTCATGGAGCGTGGATCACGCATAGGCCATTTGCCCAGCTCGCTGCGATGGAAGAGATCCTCCGCAAGCATGTTGAACAGTGCTGGCTCTTCCAGGTTCGGCGTATGGCCTGTGCAGGGCAACGTAGCCATGCCGCATGAAGCGATATGTTCCTTCATGAACAAACCCGGTGTCAGGCATCCTTGATCTTCATCGCCGTTCACGATCAATACCGGCACAGTCAATGCACGAAGCCGATCGGTCATATCCCACAATGACGGTCGCATCGCCTGGACACCAGCCATTGTCCGAGCAGAGCCTATCGTCGAATGCGTCGCCAATGCCTGCTCAAACTCAGCAAATCCGAGCGGATCACTACCTTCAAACTGAACGCGGGCAGGGCCGCGAGCATACTGCGGTGCAATGGCTTTCATGCCCTGCGCCTCCAGCGTCTGTGCGAGCGTCTGCGCATCTTTCTGGAACGCGGCGCGGCGCGCGGGCTCGGCACCATATCCACATCCAGCCAGTAACAGTGAAACCGCCCGTTCGGGATACTCCAAGCCAAAATGCAACGTCGCGAAGGCTCCCATAGACAGTCCCACAACATGGGCTCGCTCAATGCCCAGGGCATTCATGACATCGCGAATATCGTCTCTTGCCCGGCTTTGCGAATACAGATCAACATCATCAGGCGTGTCAGAGGGCGAATACCCACGCGCGTTGAACGCCACACAACGGTAGCGGCGCGCAAAATGGCGTATCTGCAGATGCCAGCTTCGCATGTCGCCTGCAAACTCATGGACGAACACAATAGCGTCGCCCGAACCGTGCTCGGTCACAGCGAGTCGAACTTGATCAGATGTCGTAATAGTTTTCATGTATGCCATATGAATAAGAAAAATGGTTCAAGCCCGACGTCATCAACCGATCACGTAGCCCCCATCCACCAAGAGCGTCGTGCCCGTGATATAGGAAGCCGCCTCGGAAGCCAGGAAAACCATGGCGTAGGCAGGCTCCTCGGGCTGCCCCCAGCGACGAAGGGGAACCCGTTCGATTCCACGCCCCGGACCACCTTGCTTGGCGGTCTCGGCTGTCATGCGCGTATAACACCTGCCCGGGGCGATACCAACTACTCGCACGCCAGCTGGCCCCCATTCAGCTGCGGCTGATCGCGTGAACTGGATCATTGCGGCCTTTGCGGACGCATATAATGCACGCCCTTCACCTCCAGATAATGCTGTTTGTGAAGAGACATTGAGGATCACACCTGTACGGCGAGCTACCATTTTCTTGCCGACCAACATAGATAGCCCAAGCGCCCCCAGCGCATCGACCCCAAAGATCCTGGCGGCATCACGCGGTACGCAATCCAACAAAGGCTTCGCCAACAACACACCTGCGTTGTTCACCAGCACATCGACATCACCTAGCCGTTCAACCAGGTACTCTACTGACTCCGGATCGGCCTGGTCATAGACCAGCGCATGCGCACCGATTCGCGCTGCCATCTCGGCGGCGGCCTCGGCTTCCACATCGCAGATCGTCACCCTACCACCCTGCCGGACAAATAGCTCGGCTGCCTTCGCACCAATACCATTTGCACCGCCCGTTATCACAATGTGCTTACCATCGAAACGCAGCAGATCGACGAAATCTGTCATGCCGTACATTCCTTTTGACGTAAATACTCGAGGTAACTCGCCATGCCGGCATCCAAGCCAATGCGTGGCGCCCAATCCAGATCTTTGCGGGTGCTACGGACATCCAGCACACCCATTCTGAAACCGCCGATCGGCTCTACCCTATCGTCGTACTCGACACGCAACGACGGAAGAAGTCGCTGCGCATAAGCTACCACCTCTTGCGTAGTCCAGCCATGCCCATCGGCCACGTTATAAGAGCGAAGCCCGGGCCTCAGCGGCAGACCCAGCGCCGCGACTGCTGCCGTTACCACATCGTCGACATGAACAAATTGGCGAGTGAATACAGGTGCCGGATTCAGTGTGAGCGCGGTCCCCGCTAATCCGTGGGTAAGCAACGTTCGAACTAAACATCTGGTGGTACGCCCAGGCCCATACACACCGGTGGGCCGCAACGCAATGGCACTAATTCCATACAGCGCAGCGTATGTGTCCAGCAGACACTCCCCGGCGGCTTTGGTGGCACCATAAAGGGTATTGGGACGGAGGCGTTGGCTGGGCGGAACCATCGCACAATCAGACTGGTCGCCATACGCGAGTATCGATGAGAACCATACGAACCGCGTGACGTTCATTCGCCTTGCGCAATCGACCAGATTAGCCAACCCGCCGACGTTCACATCGACCAGCGCCAACGGATCATCCACACTTTGCATCGGCCCCGAGTATCCGCCAGCGTGGATCACACCATCAGGCCGATAATGGTCCATAAGTGAGGACAATGCGTTCCGGTCACGTACATCAACGCGCTCGAAGGCATAAGGGAGCGGCTCTGACGTCGGATTGATATCCGTCGCCACCACGCGGCATCCCCGACCGTGCAGCGCATCTGCACATGCACGGCCTATCATCCCTTGGGCCCCCGTTATAAACACCGTTGAACAGCGCTCTTGGCTCATATCAGCATCCCACGAAGTTGGGTGAACGCTTCTCCATAAATGCACAAACACCCTCCTTGTAGTCATCACTATGCAAGGCGGCATATGACATGCGCTCGACATCAACCGCGGTGGACTGACACTGAGCAGCCCTCAGAGCGAGTTTGGCCCCCCTTACAGACATTGGTGCATTCCGCGCAGTCGCCTCCGCCAGTGCCAGCGCCGACGAATAGGCATCGGACTCGACTAGTTCATCTACCAAGCCAATGCGCAACGCCATGTCGCTGGACAAGATCTCGCCTGTGAAAAGAATACGCTTGGCCCATGCATGACCCACCGCATCGGCTAGTAGCCTGGCTTCCCAGGCGCTATAAACCAACCCTATCCGACTCGGCGTCACGGCAAACCTAGCGTCCCGTTGCGCAATACGTATATCGCAAGCCAGCGCCACATCGACGCCGCCACCCACACAAACACCACCAATGGCAGCGATTGTAGGAACAGGTAAATCAAGCAACGCCTGTATAGCCTGTTCCACGGTCGCCTGATACTGCAGCGCCTGCTCCGGAGTCGCCCGCAACGTCGAAAATTCACTTATATCCGCGCCTGCGCAGAAGTGCCCACCCTGCCCATACACCAGCACCGCGCGCATACTGCTGCGCCCCGCGAGCGCTTTGCACACACGTCCCAAGCCGCGCCACATGTTCAGCGAAAAGGCATTTCGCTTGGCCACGCGATCAAACACCACAGCGAGAATTCCCGGCGCAACTTCGTGCAGTGCGATGCCATCGGGCAATACACCTATATCTGACATATGACTCCCCTAGCGCTTTTCTGTACATAACGCCATATACTTACAGCCACATCAATCTTGACTATGCCTCATTATTAGTATTTTTTTAATAGTTGTAAATATATTTCTTTTTTATAAAAAAATATGTAGAATCCGAACAGCCATAAAAAATGGCCGCATTGGCAGTGGTACCAATCATCGGCGTCACCGCTGCTAACCCTGCACGGAGGAGACATATGAAAAAACTAGTGCTTAAGCACCTATCGGCCCGCTATGCGCGCCTGGCGGCAACAGCCGCAATTACGCTAGCGACAGCGGGGGCCTATTCCAACGCAATAGCGCAATCACCCTCTGAGTACAGAATTGGCGCGCTCAATCCGATCACTGGCGCAGGTGGGCCTTACGGTGCAGGCATGTTTGCCGGCATCAAGCTTGCAATAGAGGACGTCAATCGCCACGGCGGCGCTGGTGGCCGTACATTGAAATTATTTGCCGAAGATTCGCAAACCAAGGCAGACGCCGCAGTCTTGGCAGCCAAGAAGCTGATTGAAGTTAACAAGGTCGATGCCATTGCCGGCATGTGGGCGTCGTCGGTTACCCTGGCAGTCATGCCCATTGCAAGCGCCGCGAACATTATCCAGATGCACAGTTCCGGCGCTCCCGAAATCATGCGCGCCAACAAGGCGGGGCTGGCTTGGGGGTTCCAATCGCCAAACACCGTCTTCGGCTGGACATTCGCGCAAACCGCACTCAAGTATGGCTTCAAACGCGCCGCGACACTGTCATATAACAACGCATCGGCACTTGGACAAGCTGAATACTTCAAGAATGCATGGGAAAAGGCCGGCAACAAACTTGTCGCTGAAGTCGTTTATGAGCCTAACCAGACGAGCTATCGCACCGAGCTGCAACGCGTGCTCTCCACCAAGCCCGACGTCATCGTCCTGGCGAGCTATACGCCCGACGCCACGATTATCCTGCGCGAGTGGTATCAGTCTGGCCAGGATGCGAAATTCATCATGCCGGGATGGTCAGCCTCCCCGGATCTGATCAAAGCGCTCGGCCCCACCGTAACGAACGGTATATTGTCGGTTCAAAACGTGCCCGCCAGTGGCTCCGCCTATGACCGCTTCAACGAAGCCTACAAGAAAGCGAATAAGGGCGTCGAGCCGCACATCTATTCGGCCGAAGTCTATGATGAAATCATCAGTCTGGCATTGGCTATCGAGGCAGCGGGACCTGGTGCAAGCAACAAAGAAATAAACGCAGCCATCAAGCAAGTCACGAATGCCCCGGGCGTCAAAGTTTCTACTTTCGAAGAAGGAGCCAAGCTGCTGCGGGAAGGCAAGAAAATCAATTATGAAGGCGTATCGTCCAGCGTCGAAATGAGCGACGAAGGCTTCACCGTACCAGACTTCGGTGTCTATGAAATAGAGAATGGTCAGCTTGTCCGAAAAGACACGATCCATTATCAGAACACCAGCGGCAGCTAAGAAGGGGAACGCGTTGGAACTTGTGACCTTAGCCAATGCGATATGGAACGGCCTGGTCCTCGGTTGCCTGCTGTCGCTTCCCGCCATTGCAGTGACACTCATATTCGGTGTCGCCCGGTTTCCGAATGCAGCAACTGGCGACATGATGACAGTCGGCGCCTACACCGCACTAGCCTTGAAGCTGTCTTTGGGCGCATCACTCGTGGCCGGCGCGGCGTTCGCAACGCTTGCAAGCGCCCTGCTAGCTGTTCTGTTCTATCTCGTTGTTTTCAGCAAGCTCGAAGGCCGATCTCCCGTTTCGAACCTTGTTGCCTCAATTGGAGTGGCATTTGCCGCCCGCAGCACAATTACCTTTTTTCTAGGCTACAACCAGTACTCCCTTGATCTGCCACTGATGCGAGCATGGAACTTCAATGGCTTCGTGATCCTCCCCACTGATTTAGCCTTGGTCGCTGTTGCATTGATCTGCCTTGGTGTGGCGTTCTTTATCCTGCACCGCACGTCAATAGGGCGCCATATGCGATCTGTAGCCGACAACCCTGAGCTGGCGCGAGTAAGTGGCATCAGTCGACGAAAAGTGATGTGCGTCCTGTGGGCAATCTCTGGCGCGTTTGCGGGGTTGGGTGGAGTGCTTATGGGAGCCAAAGCGGTCGTGATTCCCGAGCTTGGGTGGGAACTGCTCATGCCCATTTTCGCCGGTGTAATTGTCGGGGGTATCGGCAGCCCGATCGGCGCCGTCATTGGGATGTGCGCCTTCGGTGTAGCGATGGAACTTGCAACTGCTTTGTTCAGCCCCTCTTATCGCCTGCCTTTGTCATTCTTCGTCGTACTCGTTCTGCTTCTGATCAGGCCCAGGGGTCTGTTCGGAAAAATCAGCGTGGAGCGCTGACATGCTTGATTACTTTATTGCCATATCCATAATCACGCTTATTTACCTGCTGCTGGCATCTGGACTCAATCTTCAATATGGATTCACCGGCCTCATCAACTTTGGACACGTAGGCTTTTTCGCGATCGGTGCTTATACATCCGCTCTGCTATCTCTCCAAGGCGTGCCGTTGATTATCTGTCTTGTATGTGCAGCCACGGCAGCGGCATTGTGTGCCTATCCCATCGGTCTGGTCGCATTACGACTGCGAGACGATTATCTCGCCATCGTTACCCTGGGATTCTCCGAATCGCTGCGTATGCTGCTTCAGGAGGAAAGCTGGCTCACGCGGGGCGTGCACGGCATCCCGGGGATACCCAGGCTATTTGCCAATACAGCAGCCAATGAGTCCGCGGACTTCTGGATCATGATGGCCTTGTTTGCCGTCAACGCCCTGGCGCTATTCATGATTTATCGTATTGTCACCAGCCCATTTGGCCGGATCATTGCATCTATACGAGACAATGAGATTGCGGTGCGAGCACTTGGCAAAAACCCATCCAGCTACAAGCTGCGATCGCTCATGCTGGGTGCGGGGCTAGCCGGTATCGCGGGCTTCTTCTACGCGCATTATCTGACCTTCATCGTACCTGAGCAGTTTCTGCCCTTGGTAACTTTCTACGTATGGATAGTCGTTATCATGGGTGGCGCCGGACGGCTGGGCGGAATGGTCGTAGGCACTGTATTGCTGATGGTATTTCTCGAAGGCTCCCGCTTCATCCGGGACTTTCTTCCGGGTATTGCTGAATATCAGATGGCAAGCGCCCGACTGTGGATCATCGGCATTGCGCTAATTTTCTTCATGATCTACCGGCCGCATGGCATGTTCGGTGACTTTACCCAGCGAAAGGCCAAATCATGACCATTCTTTCAACTCAAGACATACACGTCTCATTTGGCGGCATCAAGGTGCTGGACGGTGTTTCCCTCTCTCTGAAGCGTGGCGGACTTACCGGATTGATCGGTACGAATGGCGCAGGCAAAAGCACACTGTTCTCCGTGATCTGTGGCCTGATCAGACCCGACTCGGGGAAGGTCATGTTCAACGATGAAGACGTGCATGCCGCTCCTGATTACACCCGCGCTCACCGCGGCCTGGTGCGCACATTCCAGGTGCCCCGCGAGTTCTCCCACCTCAGCGTGCTTGAAAACATTCTGGCGGCAGGAAAAAATCAGCCCGGCGAAAATTTGCTTGACGTGTTTTTTCGCCCCCGACTTGTACGGCATCATGAAGAGACGCTACGCGAACGCGCCGAAGGCATACTACAGTTCCTGAACCTGTCTAAAGTCGCGGGGGAGAATGCAGGCCGCCTATCTGGTGGGCAGAAGAAGCTACTGGAGTTAGGCCGCTTGCTGATGCTAGAGCCCACATGCATTCTATTGGATGAACCCTTCGCGGGCGTCAACCCCGTTCTTATCCAGGAACTTGCGGAAAGAATCACGGATCTGAATACCCGCGGCATATCCATACTGATCATCGAACACAACCTTCACGCACTTTCGCGTCTGGTATCGGATATGTATGTAATGGATCGCGGGCAAATACTAGCACATGGCAACCCCAACACGCTGCTGGAGGACGAGTCTGTGCGCATGGCATACATGGGCGGAGTAGTATGAGCGACAGGCTTACAGTAAGAGATCTATTTGCCGGGTATGGTGAAATTGATATTATCAAAGCCATAGACCTGCACGTAAAAGAAAAACAGATCGTCACGATTGCCGGAACCAATGGCGCAGGTAAGTCATCGTTAATCCGAGCCATCATGGGACTTTTGCCTCGCACCCGGGGTGAGGTCATTGTCAACGGCCAGAATATTTTGCAGGAGCCTGCGGAAAAGCGCCTGCTGCGAGGCATAGGCTACGTACCACAAGTACACAACGTCTTCGGGTCGCTGACCGTACTTGAGAATCTTCAAGTTATCGAGCATGTCGATAACTCATCTCAAAGTATTGCGCGAATGTTCGATCTTTTCCCCGCACTCAAAGCTCGCGCACGGGTACCCGCCGGTTATCTCTCGGGTGGAGAAAGACAGCAACTCGCGTTCGCAAGAGCATTGATATCGTCTCCTAGCTTGCTACTGCTTGATGAACCCTCTGCAGCCCTATCACCTACGCTTGTGGAGCAAGTATTCGCTCGCGTGCGCGCATTACCTGATCTCGGCGTATCCGTCCTGATGGTCGAGCAACGAGCCCGCCACGCTCTCGCGTTCAGCGATTACGGCTATATTCTTGATGGCGGGAGAGTGGTGCTGCAGGGGAAAGCCGAGAAATTACTAAATGATGAGGATATGGCGCGACTTTACTTGGGACACGGAGAGTAAGAGATGAGTCGCTACCCCCTTATCGCAAACACCCTGCAAGCGAAATTTATGACGCACCTGCGACCGGTTGCGCTCGCACTTGAGCGTGCGTGTTAGGCCCCCCCCGCTAAGCGCTCGTTGTGTGCTCATTTTATTATTCAGCGCTTCGTATATACGGATTGTCTTCTCGCGTTGTAACAACAAGCACTTCCGCGTCACCTTTGCTGGTGGTGCGGAGCTGGTGTGGAAGCTCGGCATCAAAGTAGATGGAATCGCCCTTTGCAAGGTCGAACTGCTCGCCACCGATCGAGATCGACACGCTTCCTTTCAGGATCAGCATGAACTCTTCCCCCGAGTGAGGGAAGGAGTCTGGAGCAGCCTGGTTTTCACGCGGGGGATGGACGATGAACGGGTTCATCGATTTGACGAGACGTTTGCCGGCGACCGCCTCATAACGATAGCCTGCTTTCGACCCATGGCGATCAAGGGGCGTACGTTCGTGGCTGCGAACGACACATATGTTATTGCTGCCTTCCTCGCCCGTGCCCATAAGCTCGGCGATACCGATACCGTAGGCCTCCACAAGTTTGAGAACCGTTGAAATGGAGGGTTCGCTGATACCACGCTCCAGCTTGGAAAGATAGCTCTTGGTTAAGCCACTGCGCTGTGCCAGTTGGTCAAGCGAGAGCTGGTGCTGTCTACGCAGGGCTTTTAGTCGGTATGGCAGGTTTTGCATGGACGGAACGGATACAGGGATGACTCCAACTATTAAAGTATGCCTGATTTCCGTGCGTCTACGCCTCTCGAAGAGCACACCGGACCGCAGGCCCGGCGCTGGCGCGCAATATCATCTTACCGAAGTACGTCGGGGTGGCGCGCCAAGGCTTTGCGGGCGTAGTACTCAAAGCCGATTTGCGTACGGCGCGGCTTCAGGATCCAGTCATGCGCCTCGCGGCCAAGTTCCGGTTGTATGGGCTTGATAGAGCCCGCAGCCATTGCCAGAAGCTGCATTTTTGCTGCCCGTTCGAACTGTAAGGACAGAATGCAAGCCTCTTCTACTGAAGTTGCCGCGACTAGCAGCCCATGATGCGCCAAAAGGATGGCCCGCTTGTCGCCCAGCGCCTGGGAGATCAGCTCACCCTCTTCGTTGCCGACTGGCACGCCGGGCCACTCTTGCAAAAAGGCACAGTCGTCATACAAGGGACAATTATCCATATGAGACACCACCAACGGCGTTTCCAGCATCGATAGCGAGGCGGCATGAAGTGGATGGGTATGCACGATACATTGCACATCTGGCCTATGCCGATAAATCCATGAATGAAAACGGTTGGCAGGGTTGGGCATGCCGTGCCCCTCAAGGACGTCGAGGTCCTCATTAACCAACAGGATGTTGGAGACTGTAATTTCGTCGAATCCCAAACCGAGCCGTTGCGTATAGTACGTGCCGGGTTCTGTGCCGCGTGCGGTGAGCTGGCCCGCCAAGCCCGAATCGTGTCCACCGTCGTACAGCACCCGGCTGGTTATCGCCAATTTTTCGCGAATGCTGCGCTCGGGTATCGTGAAAGAGTTCTGCATCCGAGTTTGAGCCTGGGCCACCAGTTCCTGCTTGGTCATTTCCATTGTGCTTGCCATAATCGCCTCTCCATAGCAGCTCATACATAACGTAAAGGGTTACTGCTTCTTTGAACAAAAACCGTTGATTCAAGCGCTGGCTGAATCGCCTTCGATAAGCGGCGTGTGGCCGGGCAGGCTGCGCATTCTCAATAGCCATTCCGACATCTGGTCAAACCGCGCCAGATCATAGCCGCCTTGGTGCGCCATTCGGATGTACGGATACAGTGCGACATCTGCGATGGTTGGTTGATCCGAAGCTACGAACGCATGGTGCCCAAGCTGTTTGCTCAGCACTTCCAGGGCAGCATAGCCTCGAGCGCGCCAGCGTTGCGCCCGTGGATCGTCTTGGTCCATGCTCTGACGCAAGGCAATCCATAGCCGCGGCTGAGCAAGGTTCCACATAAGCTTGGTTTGCTCGAACATCATCCACTGAAGGATCTGTGCCCGTTTCAGCACGTCATCGGGCAAAAATGCGGATCCCTCCCCGAGATACCACAAGATGGCCGACGACTCGGCCAGCCATATTCCCTCACGAGTTCTCAGTGCGGGAACTTGGCGCAGCGGATTGATTGCCGAAAATTCAGCGGTTTCCAGATCCCCATCAACAATAGACAAGGAGCGTCGTTTCAGGGGTATGCCACAGTAACCTGCCAACAGACGCACTTTCCATCCGTTTCCGGATAGCAGCGTATCGACCAGTTCTAATGGTGGCACGCCTGAAGCCGAAGTGGCATTGCGTGTAACGTCGCTACACTTCAAGGGAGCGGGGAGCGTCATATCGAAACCCATAAAAGAATAATCAGAAATGTGGCATTTCGCTGGCGTACTCAAGGCAGTGCGGCAGTGATAATGATCTCTACGAGACGGTCTTGCTGTGCAAGCTCCGCCTGGCATGTCGCCCTGGCAGGGGTGCTGCCCGGCTTGAACCATGCCTCCCATACCTCGTTCATCCCGCTATAGTCTCGGGCAATGTCCTTGAGCCACACTTGAGCAGACACAATGTGATCCCAGTCGGTGCCAGCCTGCAGCAGATAGCCGTCGATGCGCTCAAGCACTTGCCGCGTCTGCCCCTTGATATCGAGAGTGCCGTCATGTGCCGTCAAGCCGGCCACTGAAACGGTGTTCCCGTGAATTACGACGCGACTCATTCTTTCATTGGTATCGATGCGCAATAGGTTTGCCATGGTTTTTCTCCTCGGGGCGGCGACGCATCCAAAAAGAACGTCGCGACATGTTTCGGTGCTTGTTGGTTGAAATCGCTGTTGTGCAGGGTCATGAAACAAGATTAGAATCTTCATGTCTGTATGGACACATCGTGTCTTATAAGATATTCTATATCTTATTGATGATTTCTGGAACAGCGCAGTTTTAGAGTTTTAAAGGTTGCCCCGTATGGCAGCTGACTGGAAATTAACAAGCATCCATGGATAACAATCATTATGGTGATGGACTCCTCCACGTTCGGGCGCGTAACACACTTGTGCAGCTGTCCTAGGGCTTACTTGCCCATGCGGTACTTCGATTCGTTGAAGCTGATCGAAGGCGTGGGCATAGAGGGCGATCGCTACGCAAGCGGCATGGGGTATTACTCGGACCGGCCCGAAGAGGGACGTCAGGTAACGCTGTTCGAGATCGAAACACTCGAAGCTTTGAAACGCGATCACAGTGTCGACCTCGAACCGCACGAGCATAGACGCAACATCACAGTCAGTGGCGTTGCACTCAATCATCTCGTAGGCAGGCAATTTTGGATTGGCGATGCTTTGCTCCAGGCCACCCGGCTATCGACACCTTGCAAGCATCTGGAAGAGGTCACGGGAAAGCAGGTATTTGCGACGCTGATCAATCGAGCAGGATTGAACTGCAAGATCCTGCGTACAGGTGTTATCCATGTTGGTGACACAGTCAGGCCCGCAGGCGCGTTTTGGAATAAGAACGAGCCATGATTGAGCAATCAACCCCAATACGTTATGTGCAAACGGTCATCCATGCAATTTATGATGTACATAACATACGTGTTCTGTGCTTGCGTGATCCGGACGGTTGGGAGCTTCCCGCCGCCAGTCCAGGGGCCCATATAGATCTGTACTTGAATAATGGCCTGACCAGATCCTATTCGCTTTGCGGCGACTCTTCATTGAACATTGAGTACACCTTGGCGGTGAAGAGACAGAACAACGGACGAGGTGGCTCGCGTTATATACATGATGTGCTGCGTGCGGGAGATAACCTGCGCATTTCCTTACCCCGCAATACTTTTCCGCCGATCAAGCCAGGTCTTTCTTATATTTTTATCGCCGGCGGCATTGGCGTGACACCTTTCATTCCGATGCTGCTCCAGCTCGAGCATATGAGGGCACCATACCAGATGCATCTGTTCTACCGGAACGAACCGCCGTTACGGGATATGTTGGTGAAGTTGGGAAACAGTGGCGATCTTGTGTTGCATGATCGCGCCAACAGCCACAACACAACAATTGCAGACCTTCTATGCGAACCCGATGACGACACCCACGCCTTCTTCTGCGGCCCATTGGCGATGTTGCAGGATTTCACTACAGCCACCACAAACTGGGCACCCGGAAATGTCCATAAAGAATTCTTCGCCCCTCCTGAGATACCCGTCTCGGGCAACGCTTATACGTTGACACTCAGAAGGTCAAAACGCCGGATAGACGTGCGGGCGGGAGAAACGGCGTTGAATGCATTACAGCGGGCCGGCGTATCCGTCGCCTCTTCCTGTGAGGGCGGTATCTGTCGCGCATGTATGGTGCGTTGGTTGGATGGTGAACCCAAACACCAGGATCTCTGCCTGACAGATCAGGAACGCACCGAATACTTTACCCCCTGTGTCAGTGGCTGTGCCGGCGCAGGCTTGGTGATTGACCTATAGCGGTTCCATACCGTGCTTGTATGCGGCCAGCTCGGTTGGTCGGTACTTTTCGGAAATAAAAAATCTAAACCGTTTGCGCGGTACCAGTTACTTATACAGAAACGGACCCGCGAACAATAATGGAGGAGAGACTATGAACACGCTTACGAAACCCATGGCTTCCGTGTTGGCTGCCATCGCGCTGTCCGCTGCCACTTTATCGATGCCAGCGACAGCCGCATATCCCGAGGCCCCCATCCGGCTGATTGTTCCCTTCGGCGCGGGCGGCATCACCGACATTATTGCTCGCCACCTCGGCAAAACCTTGGCGAATGTACTTGATCAAAGCGTAGTGGTAGAGAACCGACCGGGTGCAGGGGGAACAATTGGTGCTATGGCGCTGGCCAATGCGACGCCTGATGGGTACACAGTCTTTATGGGGACCGTGGGCACGCAGGTCGTCAATCCACTGATCATGCAATCCATCAACTACAACCCCGATCGATTCAAGCCAGTCGGCATGGTATCGGGCTCACCTTATGTGCTGGCAATACGCCCTGGGCTCAATATTGACAGCCTGCAAGACCTCGTGAAGTACGCAAAAGCAAACCCGGGAAAATTGACCCACGGCTCGGCTGGTGTTGGGAGTTCACCGCAACTGGGCATTGAGCTACTGAAGTACACCAGCAACATCAACCTGCTTCATATTCCGTTCAAAAGCGGCGGCGAGGCCGTCAACGCGGCACTCGGAGCCCAAGTGGATGTCGTCATGGATGCTATTCCGGTCATCATGCCGCACGTGAAGGCCGGTAAGCTCAAGGCGTTGGCGCTGGCATCAGAGACAGCCTCCGATGCCGCACCCAGTGTGCCTAGCAGCACACAAGCAGGTAACCCAGACCTCAAGATAAGCTCGTGGAATGCCCTGTTTGTTCCTGAAGGCACGCCTGCGAATGTGGTCAACATCTTGAATGCGGCGTTGATCAAGGCACTAGGCGAACCTGAATTCAAGCAGGCGCTCGAGGCACAAGGCAGTCAAGTGTATAAGGGCGATATGGCTGAATACCAAAGCTTTATCGATGCGGAAAAGGCAAAATGGAAAACGATTGTCAAAGAGGCGGAGATAAAAGTTCAGTAGGTCACCAGACTGCACGTGGAGCTATGGAAATTTTCCGTAAACTCTAGAAGTGAATCACTCCGGTTCCGTGGAGGCTGGTCAGTTTACGTAAACCAGGCTCCGCAGCCGCCGTGGTTCTCCAGAGTGCCGACCGACCATGTTGAGCGACGGTTGCAAACGACTTATTGTGCAAGGCTCCCCTGACACTACGCCACCGCCACCCGCAGCATATTCCGCTTCACCTTCCCAGACGCAGTCATGGGCAGCAATTCACAGAACTCAATCATCTTGGGCACCTTGTAAGCCGACATATTCTCCCGGCACCAGGCAATCAATGCTTCCGCATCAAGATCGTATCCCGGCTTGGGCACTACAAACGCCGCCACCACCTGCCCCTTCGCCGGATCGTCCACGCCGATCACCGCCACCTGCGAGATGCCCGGGTGCACGACAAGAATAGACTCGACGTCTTCGGGAAACACGCTATAGCCCGACACCTTGATCAGCTCTTTCATCCTGCCTGACAACGTCAAGTATCCGTCCGCGTCCACCGAGCCCAGGTCCCCCGTCCGCACCCAGCCGTCAGACAGTGTTTCCGCAGTCTTCTCCGGTTGCTTCCAGTATCCCTTGAAGTTCCCAGGGCTGCGCAGCACGATTTCGCCCGTTGCGCCGGGCGGCTGTTCCTGCCCGGTTTCTATGCTGATGATCCTGCATTCCACTCCGGGCAGCAGCTTGCCGTTGCTGCCCCAGCGCACGGCATCGGGCGGTGTCACCGAATCGAAGGTATGCGTCTCGGTGAGGCCGTAGCCCGCTTCGTATACCAGCGCGTCACCTGTGAATACGCGCCATCGCTCGGCCAGTTCCGGCGTTGTGCGGATCCCGAAGCTGGTGGCGGGGCATTTGCGCAGGCTGGAAAGGTCGAACCCCTGTGCAGCGGGATCGTCCATGATCGATTGCAGCATGGGTGCAATCGCCTTCCAGTAGGTGGGGCGGTATCGTGCAATCGATTCAACAGCAGAAACCGTATTGAAGCGGTAATGCAGAACGATCGTGCCGCCCAGGTAGATGGGGATGTTGATACCGCACAGCATGCCCGAGATGTGATAAAGCGGCGGTATCGCCAGGTGCACGTCCTCCTGCGTCAGGCCACCCGCCATGGCGCCCCCGCGGGCTTTGAACAAGGCGTTGCGGTAGGTAAGCATGGCGCCTTTCGGACGGCCGGTCGTTCCAGAGGTATACGCCAGCAGCGAAACGTCGTCGAGGCCTATGCTTTCGGCAGCCGGCGCGGCGTCGGCGTTTTCCAAACCCATGCTTTCGGTAGCCCGTGCGGCATCGACCTTTTCCAGTTCAGTACAAAGGTCCAAAACGCCTTGCGCCAAGCCACCGCCATGCGGCTTGATGTCCTCCGGCGCGGTATACGCGGGCGTCTGCGGCAGGAAGTCACTATAGCGTGTCGTTACCACATGCTGCAGCGCCGTCTGCGGCCGTGCCGCCTGCACCACGGGCAGCAAGCCATCGGCCGCGACAATCACACGGGCGCCGAGATCCTGCAGTTGATACCCGAGCTCGTGATGCTTGAAGAGAGGGCTGCATGGGCTGACAATCGCCCCCAGTTTCTGGATGCCGAAGTGCGCAATCACGTACTGGCAACAGTTCTGCATGAAAAGCGCTACTGGCTCGCCCCTGCGCACGCCCAGCCTGTGCAGGAATGCCGCGCACTTGTCCGTCAGGCTGTCCAGTTCCGCATAGCTCATCTCATGGCCGTACCACACCAGTGCCGTCTTGTTTGGCGTGGCCCGGGCATGCTGCCTGAGGTATTCATGCAGTGGTTTGTCTTCCATGTTGCCCCTCTTCTACGTTTCCGCGGATCCTCGCGGAGGTCAGTTCATGGCGATTTTCTCGACCTTGATAAGCTGCTCGGCTTCGGCGTACCGCTCCTTCACCCAGGTCTTGAACGCTTCCGGTGTGCCGGCCATGATGGCAAAGCCCTCGCCCGTAAGCCTGTCCTTTACTTCGGGCGAATTCAGCGCGTCCCGCATCGCCTCGTTGATCTTCTTCGCTACGTCGGGCTTCAGGCCTGCCGGCCCCACCAGACCGATCCACGACGTCGCCGTGTAGCCGGGCAGTTGCTCCGACACGGTCGGCACATCGGGCAATTGCTTCACGCGCTCAGTGCTGCCCATGCCAAGGGCCTTCAGCTGCCCGGCCTTGATGCGCTCGACCACCAGCGGGAACGTGGTCACCACGAAATCGACTTCGCCGCCAATGACAGCAGTAAGCATCGGCCCGCCGCCTTTATAGGGAACATGCAGCGTGGACGCCTTGGCGGCCTTGGAGAAGGCCAGCGCGGTAAGGTGGTTCGAGCCACCCACGCCGGAAGATCCGTACGTCACCTTGTCGGGGTTCTTCCTGGCGTAGTCAATCAGCCCTGAAAGCGATTCCGCCGGAAAATCCTTGCGCGTTGCCAGCACCATGGGCGCGCTCGTCATGCCGGTAATGTAGTCAAACGACTCAAAGGTGTCGTAAGGCAGGCTCTTGTTGATGTGCGGGTTCACGGCATGCGTGTCGAACACCATCAGCAGGGTGTAGCCATCCGGATCGGCCCGGGCTACATCCGCGGTGCCTATCGCGCCGCTGGCGCCGCCCTTGTTCTCGATGAATACATTGGTGCCCAGCTTCTTCGCGAATTCCGGGATCACAATGCGGGCGATGTAATCCACAGAGCCCCCGGGGGGAAAGGGTACGACCATGCGCACCTGGCGCGAGGGATAGCCGTCTTCGGCAAATGCCGCATGCGGCGCAGCGGCGGCCAGCCCAAGCGCCAAAGCAGCTGCCGACAGTATGCGATGTGTTTTCATGATGTCTCCTCCTTTTCGGATTTTGTTGACCTGCTCAGTCCTTCATCGTTACTTCCTCTGTACCTTGCGCATGCAACGCACAATGCGTTCATTCATCATTTCCGGCGTGCCGTCGGTGTAGCAGAACGCTTTTGCCCAGCCCAGCAGCCTGGCAAGGCCTGCTTCTTCGGTAATGCCGTGCGCACCCATCGCCTGCATGCACGCCGAAATGGCCTGCATCGCGTGGTCGTTTGCGTACTTCTTGGCCATGGCGGCAATGACCTGCGCGTCTTCGCCGGCGTCTATCGTTTGCGCAGCAGCATAGGCCAGCAGGCGCATCGCCTGCAGATGCGTCGCCACATTGGCCAGCGACCAGCCCAGCCCTTGGAACTCGATCACAGGGTTGCCGAACGCCTGCCTCGACTCGGCATAGCCCAACGACGCATTCAATGCACGCTCCACCATGGCGGCGTTCATCGCCGCCACGTGCACCCTCGCCTGGTTTACCCCGCGCATCGCTGCGCGAAACCCATCCCCCGGCGGATACAGCACCCGCGCGTCCGGGATGAGGCAGTCTTCAAGCGCAAACTGCCCCACTCCCATCCCCTGCGCCGAAGGCGCGTCATACGCCTGCCCGCGCCTGAACCCGGCATCGTCCGCCAGCACGATAAACCCCGCCACGCCCGCGGCACCCTTGTCGGGATCCGTCTGCGCGTAAACCAGAAACACGTCGGCCAGGCTCGCATTGGCAATCCACGCCTTGGCGCCGTTCAGCACCCAGCCGTCCTGCGTTTTCACCGCATTCATGCGCATCGTGGCAAAGTCGCTGCCCGATTGCGGTTCTGTCATGGCGGTGCAGCCTATCGCGCCGCCATCCAGCATTTTTGCCACCAGTGCGTCCTGCAACACGGCCCCGCCCGACTGCGCGATGCGAGACACAATGTTGTGGTGGTTCACCAGCGAAAATGCAAACCCCGCATGGTGGCTGGCGAGCGCCTCGCAAACCCGCATCCTCGTGGAGTACGATGCCCCCGCGCCGCCGAAACGGGCTGGCACCTCGATGCCCGCCAAGCCGCGGCGGCAGGCCTGCTGCAGCAGGCGGCGGTGCGTAGCAATGTCGTATGGCGTATCGATATCCAGATGCTGCGCGGCGAACTCGCGCGCCGTCTGCACCAGCGCCCGTTCCCCGGGCGCCAGCCCCGCATCAAAAGTGGCTTTGGCGTCCATGTCAGGCCGCCAGGTCAACCACGACACGGCCCTTGATGTCCCCGCCCATCAGCTTGTACGCGTATTCGATGCTGTCGCCCAGACCTATCGTGTGCGCGATCCCGGCAAGCAACGCCTGGTCGGTCTCGCTCGCCAGGCAACGCCAGGCCTGTTTCCGCAGCGCCTGAGGCGCATAAACACTGTCTATGCCCGCCAGCGTCACGCCTCGCAAGATAAAGGGCGCAACCGTGGCCGGGAAATCCATGCCCTGCGCCAGGCCGCACGCCGTCACCACGCCGCCATACCGCGTCTGGGCGCATACATTCGCCAGCGTGTGGCTGCCCACGCAATCCACCGCGCCCGCCCACTGCTCTTTTTGCAGCGGCTTGCCTTTACCGGACAGCTCATCGCGATTGATGATGCCCTTGGCGCCGAGGGCGTTGAGGCGAGCACTCTCGGCCGGCCGCCCTGTGGAGGCCCATACCTCATAGCCGCGCCGCGCCAGCAAGGCCAGCGCAAAACTTCCCACCCCACCATTGGCCCCCGTGACGAGTACGGGGCCATCGCCCGGCTTCACGCCATGGCGCTCCAATGCCAACACAGACAGCATGGCCGTATACCCCGCCGTCCCGATGCTTGCCGTGTCTTTCGCCGTCAGCGAGGCCGGCTTGCGTGTCAGCCACTTCGCGGGCACACGCGCCACCTGGGCCAGACCGCCCCAATGGATCTCCCCCATACCGTGGCCATTCACGATCACTTCAGTGCCTTCAGGGAAGTCAGCACTGCTGCTTTTCGTCACCGTACCCGCCAGGTCGATACCCGGCACCATGGGCCATTGCCTCACTACCGGCGCGCGGCCCGTAATCGCCAGGCCATCCTTGTAGTTCAAGGTCGAATACGCCACCCGGATCTCTACCTCGCCTTCCGGCAATGCTGTGGGATCCACCGATTCCACTGCCGCGACGGTCGATCCATCCTCCGCCTTGCGTAACATGACTGCCTTGAACATCTCGTACACCTCCGTTAACAATTAGACCGGTCGGTTTATTTCCGAACAAAATTTTTATCGACCAAGATAAGCAAAGAATCCATCCGCAAACGCGCGCATAGGCTGAGACGACCGCGTCAACTTGGCCCTCAGGATCGCGCCTTCCCAGCCAATCCAGAAAAACTCCGCGAGCCCATCTGCGTCCAGCGCAGCGTTGAGCTCGCCCGCCTCTTGCGCCGCCTTCAGGCACCGGCTGGTTTGCGCCTGCCAAAGCTTCAGCACCGCCTCCAGCCGCTCGCGAAACTCATCATCCAGCCCCGCCATCTCCTGCCCCAGGTTGCCCACCAGACAGCCTCGCTGGAATTGATGCTTCTCCATCCCCCGCTCAGCCTCAGCGACGAAGCTACGCAGGCGCTCCAGCGGCGCCACGTCTGGATTTTCGAGAAGCCGCTGCAGCTTGGTACAGAAATATTCGGCGTAGGCATCGATGACAGCAAGGCCAAATTCTTTCTTGCTGGGGAAGTAATGGTAGAAGGAGCCTTTCGGAACCCCCGCGCCGCGCAATACCTGCTCAACCCCGGTTGCCTGGAACCCCGCCTGGGTACACAGCTCTACCCCTACGCGGATAAGGCTATCGCGGGCAGTGCCGCGTTCGGGCTTTTGAATGGCTTGTGGCATTACGGGCGCTTTTTTAACTGGTATGGTACGGAATACTAGACCAGTCTATTAGTTGGGCTCAATCAGGGTTAACAACTATTAACAGCTAGTTTGGCACGCTGAGGGGTTCGCGTTGATATGTTGGAAACACGCCTACCGCGAGCACCTATCCACAGGGGAGTTCCAGATTTATACAGTCCTCGCAGTACACTACAAGCAATCTCTCAATCCGCGTAACGCGCATAGCACCACCCATGCCTCCCATCACCAAAGCCCTCTTCCCCATAGCCGGCCTGGGCACCCGTTTCCTCCCCGCCACCAAAGCGTCTGCCAAGGAAATGCTGCCGGTCGTGGACAAGCCGCTCATCCAATATGCTGTCGAGGAAGCCTATTCCGCTGGCATCCGGCATATGATTTTTGTGACGGGCCGTACAAAGCGCAGTGTGGAGGATCACTTCGATACAGCGTATGAGCTGGAGAATGAGCTGGAGCTGGCCGGCAAAACGGCGCTGCTGAATGTGGCGCGCGGAATTGCACCCGACGACATGGTGTGCTCGTATGTTCGCCAACCTCGCGCGTTGGGGCTGGGGCATGCGGTGTTGTGCGCCAAGGAGCTTGTGGGCAATGATCCGTTTGCGGTGTTGTTGGCGGATGATCTAATGGTGGGCAAGCCGTCGATTACGGCGCAGATGGTGGCGCAGTTTGCGCAGCATCGGGCCAGCATTCTTGCGGTGCAGGATGTGCCGCGCGAGCATACCCGCCGTTATGGGATTGTGAGTGGCCAGCCGGGGGCAAACAATGTTGTGGACATCACAGGCATTGTAGAAAAGCCCTCGCCCGATGTTGCGCCCACGACGCTTGCCGTAGCGGGCCGCTATATCCTGACGCCAGCGATTTTCAAAGAACTGGAGAACCTGCCGCGCGGGGTGGGCGGCGAGATCCAATTGACGGACGGGATTGCGCAGCTTCTGCAAAAAGAAAAAGTGTTTGCCTATCGGTACACGGGCAAGCGCTACGATTGCGGCAGCAAGCTGGGCTTTTTGCAGGCCACGGTAGACTTGGGCGAACAGCATGATGAGGTCGGCGCGGAGTTTACTGCCTGGCTGCAGCAGCGCAGCCAGCACGAAGTCGGCGTCAGCTAGCGCCTGACTAGCGTCGCACCCAAAGCCCGCCTTATAACTTATAACCATGAAGATCCTGCTTTTCGGCAGCCAGGGCCAGCTAGGGTGGGCGTTGCAGCGTAGCTTGGCGCCGCTGGGCGAGCTTGTTGCGCTGCACCGGCGCAGCACCGCCTATTGCGGTGACCTGACCCAGCCCGATGCGCTACGCGATACCGTGCGCAAGCTCGCACCACACATCATCGTCAACGCGGCTGCTTACACGGCCGTAGATCAGGCCGAAGGCCAACCAGACGTCGCCCACGCCGTCAATGCGACCGCCCCCGGCATACTGGCTGAAGAGGCCAAACGTCTGGATGCCTGGCTGGTGCACTACTCAACGGATTATGTCTTCAATGGTGAAGGCAGCACGGCCTGGCGCGAAGCAGACCGCCCCGCGCCGCTCAATGTATACGGCCAGAGCAAGCTACAAGGCGAGCAGGCGATACAGGCAGTGGGATGCAAGCATCTGATCCTGCGATCGAGCTGGCTGTTTTCAGCACGCGGCAAGAATTTTGCGACCACCATCCTGCGTCTGGCGCGAGAGTGCGGCAACCTGACAATCGTCGACGACCAAATCGGCGCGCCTACAAGCACCGATCTGCTGGCCGACGTAACAAGCCACGCTATTACACACTTGCAACAACACCCCGACCACGGCGGCATCTACCATGTGGCAGCAGCAGGCGAAACCAGCTGGTATGGGTATGCCCGCTACTTGCTGCAGCACGCGCATACAAAAGGCCCACCCACAAACGCTGGCCCAGACGCCATATGCCCAGTGCATAGCGCAGGCTACCCCACCCGCGCCCGCCGCCCCCACAATTCGCGCCTGGACACCAGTTTGTTCACGGACACCTTTGGCCTGTACCTGCCGCGCTGGCAAACTGGTGTTGAACGCCTGGTGGACGAGCTAGCCTGCTACGATTAAGCCCATGACATACCGCAAAGGCATTATTTTGGCCGGCGGCGCAAACACCCGCCTTTACCCGGCAACGCTGGCCGTGAGCAAGCAGCTACTGCCCGTGTACGACAAGCCAATGATCTACTATGCCCTGACCACACTGATGCTGGCGGGCATCAAGGATATCCTCGTCATTTCAACCCCGCAGGACACGCCGCGCTTCCGGCAGTTGCTGGGCGATGGCAGCCAGTGGGGCATCGCACTACAGTATGCCGTGCAGCCCAAGCCCGAAGGCATCGCACAGGCATTTATCATTGGCGCAGGCTTTATCGGCAAACAGCCCTGCGCGCTGGTATTGGGCGACAACATCTTTTATGGCCACGATCTGCAAAAACTGCTGATGCGCGCCATGGCACGCACCGATAAAGCAAGCGTCTTTGCCTATCATGTGCAAGACCCACAGCGTTATGGCGTCGCACAATTCGACCAGCACGGCACCGTACTGTCCATCGAAGAAAAACCCATACAGCCGCAATCCAGCTACGCCATCACTGGCCTATACTTTTACGACAACCAAGTGATCGATATCGCCCACACACTCAAGCCCTCGGCCCGTGGCGAACTGGAAATCACCGACATCAATCAGCACTATCTGGCCAAAGGGCGGCTTAATGTAGAGATAATGGGGCGCGGCTACGCATGGCTAGATACAGGCACACACGACACCCTGCTCGACGCCAGTCAGTTTATTGCCACCCTTGAAAAGCGCCAGGGCCTTAAAGTAGCGTGTCCTGAAGAGGTCGCCTACCGCAATGGGTGGATCAACGACGCCCAGCTCCGGCAACTGGCGCAGCCGCTTACCAGCAACGGCTACGGCCAGTATCTGCTGCGCCTGCTCGACAGCGCCCACAACCCATCAACACAGCCATGAAAGCACGGCAGCTATCCCTACCCGGTGTGTATCTGATCGAGCCCGATGTCCACACCGACGCACGCGGCTACTTTTACGAAAGCTATAACCAGGAACGCTTTGAGCAAGCAATAGGCCGGGCCGCCTCCTTCGTTCAAGACAATCACTCGCACTCAAAGAAAAACGTGCTGCGTGGCCTACACTACCAAGTAAAACAGCCACAGGCAAAACTCATCCGCGTCGTTGCAGGCGAAGTATTCGACGTGGCTGTGGACTTGCGCCAAAGCTCGCTCACCTTCGGCAAATGGATAGGCACCCTGCTCAGCGCCGCAAACAAGCACCAGCTCTGGATACCCGAAGGCTTTGCCCACGGCTTTATGGTGGTGAGCGACCACGCAGACGTGCTGTACAAGGCAACCGACCACTACGCCCCCCAGCACGAACGCTGCATCGCGTGGGACGACCCCGACCTGGGCATACGCTGGCCTTCCAACGATACCCTTGAGCTTTCGCCCAAGGATAGGCAAGGCAGCCCCTTTCGCGATGCGGAACTGTTTACTTGAACGTGCCCAACCGTTCGCGCCGGTAGCTGCCATCTGGCACCCGGCGGCACCAGTCCAGATTATCGAGATACCACGCCACCGTCTTGCGAAGACCGGTGGCGAATGTTTCCTGCGGCACCCAGCCCAGATCACGCTTAATCTTTGACGCATCGATGGCATAACGCAGATCATGCCCCGGCCTGTCCGGCACGTGCTTGATCAGCACTGCATGCGACATACGGCGGCCATCGATATCAAGGGGTTGGCTTTGGGGGTGCAACGCATCCAGCAGCGCACACACCGCCCGCACCACATCAATGTTGCGCTTTTCGTTGTGGCCACCAATGTTGTAGGTTTCGCCCACCACGCCCTCGCGCACAACCTGGTACAACGCACGTGCATGGTCCTCCACAAACAGCCAGTCGCGCACCTGGTAGCCATGGCCATACACCGGCAGGTGCTTGCCTTCCAGCGCATTCAAGATCATCAGCGGGATCAGTTTTTCAGGAAACTGCCAAGGGCCATAATTGTTGGAGCAGTTTGTCACCAGCGCAGGCAAACCGTAGGTGCGCTGCCACGCTCGCACAAGGTGATCCGCCCCTGCCTTACTGGCAGAATACGGCGAGCTAGGCACATACGGGGCCGTTTCGCGAAACAAGTCACCCGACTGCGCCAAATCGCCGTACACCTCGTCCGTAGATACATGATGAAAGCGGAATGCCTGCCGCCGTGCAGCATCCAGGCCCAGCCAGTATGCCCGTGCGGCCTCCAGCAAGGTAAATGTCCCAAGGATATTTGCCTGGATAAACGTCGCCGGATCGTCGATGGAACGGTCCACGTGCGTTTCAGCGGCAAGGTGAATGACCGCATCGGGCTGATGTTGGGCAAAGACACGGTCTAGCGCGGCGCGATCGCAGATATCTATCTGCTCGAAAGCGTAACGCGGGTGCCCAGCAACCGACGCCAGCGACTCCAGATTGCCGGCATAGGTCAGCGCATCGACATTGACGACGCTGTCTGGCGAGGACTGGAGGATATGCCTTACCAGCGTCGAGCCGATGAAACCTGCGCCGCCTGTGATCAGGAGTTTCATGCTGATAGCCCTAAAACGAGCCTGGGTGCCTTACGGCTGGCCGTTCAAAAAACCCTTGTAAATGGTCCGGAAGATGATGCGCAGGTCCAGCCCAAGCGACCAATTATCGATATACCAGAGGTCGTACTCGACGCGCTTTTCCATTTTCTCCAGCGTATCCGTCTCCCCCCGAAAACCATTTACCTGCGCCCAGCCTGTAATGCCCGGCTTGACCTTATGGCGCTGCATGTACGACTCTACCTCGTCCTTGTAGTACTCGTTATGTGCCAAGGCATGCGGCCGCGGCCCGACGATCGACATGCGCCCCTGCAGCACGTTGTAAAACTGCGGCAGCTCGTCCAAACTGGTGCGCCGCAAGAACGCACCCAGCTTCGTCACGCGTGGATCACCAAAGCTAGCCTGGGTTACCTGGCCGGATGCTTCTTCATGAACCTCCATCGAACGGAACTTGTACACTTTGAACCGCTTGCCATTGATGCCCGTACGATACTGCTTAAAGATGATCGGCCCGCTCGATGTGCACTTAATCGCAATTGCAATCGCCAGACACACCGGCAAGGTCAGCAAAAAGATGGGTACACCAAGCACAATATCTTCCAGGCGCTTCAGCACCCGGGCCGGCCCCATCATCGGGCTGCGGTTAAGATCCAGCGTATACAACCCCGCCACTTCGCCCACTTGGTGGTTCAACAGCGGCAAATCCGCAAAATCCGGAAAGTAACGGATCTCCACCATCTGATGCCGTAGCGCATGCAATACCGACTTGATCCATTGCCCCTGCGCCAAAGGCAAGCTTATCCATAGCTCGTGAGCGCCAGCCTTGGTTACCAAGGGTACCAATCCATCGAGCCAGGCATCCGCCTTTTGCAACGGAACTGTCTCAACAACCGTATAGCCATATTCTGCCAACAGAGGCAGCCGCGCCCGCAAATTTTCGCCCGCGCCCTCGCTTTGCACTAGGATAACCCGCTTCAGGTTGCGCCCCTTGAGCCTGGTGTAGCGCAGCAGCAGGAAGAACAAGAAACGGAACGCCGTCACCAGCACCAGCGCCGCGCCAGTCGTGGTCACCAGCCAGATACGAGAATAATCTTCCGACACCTTAAGCAGCACCGCCGCCGCAGCAATAACCGCCAGCGCAATCAACCACCCCAGGTATACCCGCCCGAGTTGCCGAAAGAAAAAACGGCCGCGCCACGACAGATAGCTGCCCACCATCACCTGGCACATCACCACGATCAAGGCAATGATGAAGGTGGCGACCAGGTAATAGTCGGTCATGTACAGGTCGCCGAAGCGCAGGAAGTGCGCAATGTAGCTGCCGGCGACGATCAGCAGGAAGTCCAGGACGCCTGCGAAAAAGGCCAGCGGATAGCGTTCTGCTATGGGGGGGTGATAGGAGGGGCGGGTCAAGGAACGACGCCTAAACTAAATACTGAAAAAGAAAGATTGTACTATTCGACAAGAGCACCATAGCAAGCGCAGAATGGTTGGTAAGCGCCCGCGGAACACACATTGACACGGCCGCGTTAGCGGCCGCCGTCTTTCAGTTCGTCGTTTGGGGCGTCCGGTTATGCGGCAACAATTCGCTGATACGGCTAGCCGGTCGCGTGGGCAGGCGTGAGAGCACGTCCTTCAGCCTTTGCATTAGCCGCATAAACTGAGCAGAAACTGCTGGGTCATTGCATGGGTGTGGGCGGCGGGGAAAAAACTCCCAGGCCTTGTCCGTCGCCGGCAGGCAGAAGGGCTTGCTTACGCCTCTGAACCTTGTGCTGGCATGAAAATTGATAAAGATTCAATTGAGGAAGCCCGAACAGGGTGACGTACCTCCCCCCCAGTGTTTAAAATGACAAGATTTTGTAGATAAATGCAATCGGATCGCAAAGATGCGTGTTGTGGGGACCATAAGAATGGCGTTTTTCCCGGTATTTCTGTCTGTTGTGTATGTTGTACGCAATCAAGGCCATCAGCTAGAGAGCATTATTCACAATGCCTCTGAAAAATTGTCATCACTCGTCACCGATTACGAGTTGATTATTGTTGACAACGCGTCTGATGATGAAAGCATCAATGTACTCAAAAATCTAACCGGTCAATCGGGCTATCCAAACTTACAAGTTTATGCTCTTACCAAGGAAGTTGATGGTGACACAGCTTCATGGGTGGGGCTCGAGAATGCGCTTGGTGATTTCGTCGCTGTCATTGATCCCCAGCTCGACGACATCGGTTTCTTGCCTGAAATGCTCGATAAAGCAGTGATGGGGGCAGATGTGGTTTTCGCAAATAACCATCAGAAACCACGCCAAAGTCTCGCTTACCGAGCGGCCTATGCAGCCTTCAATTTTCTGTACAAATCGTTCAATGGAATACATCTGGCCAAAGAGGCGCCTCTGTACAGGCTGCTGAGTAAACGTGTCGTTAACTTTATCTTGCAGCACCCCCAGCCAGCCGTTACTTACCGGCACTTGCCGGCAACTGGTGGTTTTGCGCGTATCAACATGGAGTACAGCAGCAAACCACTTGCAAGGAATACCAAAAAATTGGGGGAAAGCATTGATAGAGGGACGCGCCTCCTCGTTTCGACAACACAAGCACCAATGCGACTTGTGACATCGTTGTCCTTGTTTGGGGCTGCGGCCAACTTAATTTATTCGGTTTATGTTGTAGCCATTGGGATTTTCAAAACTGACGTGGCGCCAGGTTGGGTGAGTATGTCATTGCAACAGTCAGGCATGTTTTTCCTGATTTCACTGGTGCTTTTAGTGCTCGGGGAATACATATTGCATATGGCGAGCCTCAGTAATGAGGGGCCGCTATATCATGTTGGCCAAGAGTTTACGAGCGCACGTATGACCCGCCGGGAGAAGCTGAACATTGAGGATGTCTCGTCGTCAGCAACGCGTGACTTGCCCAATTCAGATCAAGTTGTTGCATGACCGTGCAATCTTGCACTGCGGATGCAGTCATCATTGGGGGTGGCTTCTACGGGGCTGCAATCGCGATCTACCTTGCCAAGCCCCGTGGATTGCGCCGGGTGATCCTCCTTGAGCGGGAGCCGGAGCTGCTGCTCCGTGCCTCGTATAACAACCAGGCACGTGTTCACAATGGATATCACTATCCCAGAAGCTTTACGACGGCATTTCGTAGCCGAGTGAATTTGCCTCGCTTTGTGCGGGATTGGCCGCACGCCGTTAAGCAGGATTTTGTAAAGCTTTACGCTATTGCAAGACGCAACTCTAAAGTAACATCCAAGCAATTTGAGCGTTTTTGCCATGAGATCGGAGCGAAGATCAAGCCTGCTGAAGCCGGTTTAAAACGGCTTTTTGAGCCTCGACTGATTGAAGATGTTTTTCTCGTCGAAGAGTATGCTTTCGATTCAACTCGACTTGCTGAATGGGCAGTCAAAGAGCTTCAGGGTGCAGGTGTCGAGATCCATTACTCAACCCGTGCTTTAACGATTTCCCGTTCGCCAACCGACAAAAGCTTGAGCGTAGCCATCCAGTCGAATTCTGGGGATGCTTCGTCAATAAATTGTCGGTACGTCTTCAACTGCACCTACAGTGGGCTGAATCAGTTTTCAGGCGACTTTCCTGGCACCAAAATGGGTCTCAAGCAGGAGGTTACTGAAATGGCGCTTATGCAAGCGCCAGGCGTGCTCAAGGAAATTGGGGTCACAGTCATGGACGGTCCATTTTTCTCGATGATGCCGTTCCCTGCTCGTGACCTGCACACGCTGTCGCACGTTCGTTACACCCCACACTTTAGCTGGAAGGACGAACAGGGCGTTGACCCGTACAAGAGGCTCGACGAATACGATCGTGCTACTCGTGTCGATCGCATGGTCCGGGATGTAGGCCGGTATCTACCCGCCGTACTTGAAGCGAAGTATGTCGACTCACTATTCGAGGTCAAAACAGTTTTGGTCAAGAACGAAGGAGATGATGGTCGCCCGATCCTCTTCGAAAAACATGTGGAACTGCCTGGCTGCTATTCGGTGTTGGGTGGAAAGATAGACAATATTTACGATGTTCTTGAAAAGCTCGAAACAGAAGAGTTCAAGAGCTTGCTGGAGTGATGATGGAAAACGCGCTGATTGGATTCTCTGGTTTTGTTGGAAGCACGCTCCTTAAGCAGGCACATTTTTCTGCGCTTTTCCGTTCGACAAATATCCACGAAATTGAGAATGGTGAATTCGATGTAGTGGTGTGTGCCGGCGCACCGGCGCAGAAGTGGATTGCCAATCGTGATCCGGCAAATGATCGAAAAAAAATCGACTCTCTGATCGATCACCTTCGAACTATCAAGTGCAAAACATTCATATTGATCAGCACTGTCGATGTATTCAAGGAGCCGATTGGCGTTGATGAATCTACGCCGGTTGATGGGTCAGGCTTGCATGCCTACGGACTTCATCGCCGACTGCTGGAAAAGTTTGTCGAGCAGTATTTCCCCAGTTATTTGATTGTTCGGCTGCCTGGCTTGGTTGGGCCTGGCTTACGCAAGAACGTGATTTTTGACTTTCTTAATAACAACAATCTTCACGCTATTGAGAGTCGAGGCATTTTCCAGTTTTATCCCATGATCAACCTTTGGTACGACATCCAAAGGGCACTGGAGGCTGGCCTATCACTGGTCCACCTGACAGCCGAACCGATCAGCGTTGCGGATGTCTCGCTGCAGGGCTTCGGAAGACCGTTTATTCAGACACTGGGAAACCCGCCCGCTCGTTACGACATGCAAACGCGGCACGCGCAAATCTTCGGTTCGCTTGGTCAGTATCAGTACAGTGCCCGCGAAACCATTCAGGCGATTAGAGCCTATGCCCAGTCCGAACCCATGACCCAGAAGAATGAAAACGGAGCGGCATCGTGAGGCTAGCGATTTCAAACATTGCCTGGGACATCGCAGAGGATACTTCCGTCGCAAAGCTACTGGGCAAGTTCGGCGTTGATGCCATTGATGTAGCGCCCGGCAAGTACTTTCCTGACCTTGCCAGTGCTAAAGATGAGGACATCGCAAATGTCAGACGATGGTGGGCAGGTCACGACATCGAGATCACTGGCATGCAAGCCTTACTGTTTGGTACGACAGGACTAAATGTATTTGGTGATAGCAAGAGCCAACAGGCGATGCTGGAGCATCTGCGAGCGGTGTGTCGCATCGGTGCCGGCCTGGGTGCAACGCGATTGGTATTTGGCTCACCCAAGAATCGTGACCGCTCAGGCTTGAGTGACGCACAAGCACTCGAGCAGGCGGTTAGCTTTTTTCGACGTCTTGGTGATGTTGCACAGGAACATGACGTTATCGTGTGCCTGGAGCCCAATCCAACCCAATATGGGGCGAACTTCATGACCACCAGCGAAGAGACAGCCCATGTCGTCGCAGCGGTTGGTCACGAGGCTATTCGGATGCAGTTTGATACTGGGGCCTTAACGATCAATGGAGAATCTCCCGAAGCTGTGCTGGAGTGCAGTTCCAGACTTATCGGGCACGTTCATGCGAGTGAGCCGGATCTGGTGCCTTTGGGTGATGGCGGGACTGATCATCAGTTGATGCACAAGGCCCTGAGTCAACACCTTCCAGAACACCTAGTTTCGATAGAGATGGTCGCCACAAAGGAAGAACCTCACCTCCAGTCGATTGAACGGGCGCTGGTTTGTGCCGTAGAGTGCTACCGGACTAAACACGGGGTGGCCAGATGAAATGGTTGATCTTGGTGCTTGGTATCGCCGCAAACGCATCTGCCAGCGTACTGGTCAAGATGGCCATGATGCCCCCGAGGAGGTTCCCCTCCCTTGCAGATCCGTTGGCAGCCTTTAGCAACTGGCCCTTCTGGCTCGGCTTAGGTCTATACGGTGGGGCTTTCCTGCTCTATGCCGCTGCACTGGCCAGGTTGCCCTTGAATGTTGCCCACCCGGTACTGACTTCCGGGGCGGTAGCAACGGTCGCACTCTTTTCAGTTTTGATCTTCCGTGAACCCTTTCACTGGACCACAGGTGCCGGCATCTTGCTCGTGATTGCAGGCGTGGCGCTTATCACAGCTCGGGTTGCATAAACAAATGAATACGACACAAGATATTTCTCCGAAAGAGCGGGCAAAGTGGCAAGTACCCGCCATGGAGACACCGCTGTGGTTGGGCAAGCAACATCCTTACTGCGTTGTGATCCCTGTGATTAACGAGAGCGAACGTATAAAAAGTTTGCTTGAACGGATGGAAGCTATCCAGATTCCTGCGATTGCAGACATCATCATTGTCGATGGCGGCAGTACAGATGGCTCCTTAGAGCTGGATGCCCTGAGGCGAGTAGGTGTCAGGGGGCTTGTTGTCAAGAAAGGCCCGGGAAAGCTGAGCGCCCAGCTTAGATGTGCCTATGCTTTTGCCCTCGATCAAGGATACGAGGGCATTGTCACCATCGATGGAAATGATAAGGATGACCCTGAAGCGATACCGCGATTCATCGAGGCACTAGAGGACGGGGTTGATTTTGTTCAGGCCTCGCGTTTTCTGCCGGGAGGCGTGGCTGTGAACACGCCAAAGTCACGAGACTTCGCGATCAGGTATATCCATGCACCATGCTTAAGTCTGGCATCTGGGTTTAAATGGACAGATACCACGCAAGGGTTTAGGGCCTACAGTCGCAGGATGCTGCTAGATCCCAAAATTGCCACTTTTCGAGATGTTTTTGTGACTTATGAACTTCTTGCATACTTGTCGTATCGAGTGCCCAAGCTTGGATATGTATGTAAAGAGATTCCGACCATCAGACGATATCCAGAAGGTAGTGTGCCAACAAAAATCAGTGTATTTAAAGGGAATCTTGCTGTTTTGATTACCTTGTTGAATGCATGTTTTGGTAGGTTTGATGTTGATGCATAGGTTTTTCCAATCGAATAGCAGGGTATTACTCTGGTCAACTTTTTCTGCGTGTATTTTGATTTTTTCAGCATTTTTGCACGCGAAGCTGGGTATGGATAGTTTTTGGGATACTGCCAACTATCACGTTTTTCTAGGCTGGTCGCAGTTGGAATTGAGGTATGGTGAATTCGGCGCTGCAGCTCAATATCATTCCTATTTAAACCCATTGATAGATGGGGTGAATTATTTATTATTTTCGGCTCACCCATATCTCGGCGCAGCCTTTCACTCGGTATTCTATCTTGTCTTTGCATATGTAATTTTTAAAGTTATCAATGAGCTGATTTCTCAAAACGCAAAACTTTCTCCGTTGGCTGTGATTGGTTGCGTCGTGGGCATTACCGGCGCGATGACAATATCTCTTTTTGGGTCGTGGACCAATGAGAACATAGTGGCTGTTCCAGTTCTGATTGGACTTTACGCATTACTTAGGGGTATTAAGCAAGAAGCCCTTCTCTTGTTTTTGTTTGCGGGCATTTCATTTGGTGTCGCAGCAGGCCTTAAGCTTACAGCTGCTCATTACATAGTAGGTGCTTTTTTTGCTTGTATCATTTCTTCCTTCAGACTAAAGCCCGTCTTATTTTTTTTAGTCGGCATAGGATTGGGCTTCCTCCTGGCGGATGGATATTTCATATATTTGCGTTGGAGTTTGACGGAAAACCCCGTTTTTCCATTGGCGAATAATATTTTCAACTCACCGTACTACGCTGAAGGCTGGAAATCTTTTTCGAAGTTCGAACCTTCGAAAATTTTATACTATTTATCTCTTCCCGTTGTTTGGTTGTCATCCGGAGATTTTTCAGAGGCCTCTACGGTACGTGATGGGCGGTTGCTTCTTGCCTATTTGGGCATCTTGCTTATCAATATTGATTTTTTTATATCTAAAAAGATTGACCGGCAGAAGCTCGCCCTAGTTGTTTTTTTTGTTTTTTCGTTTTTGGCTTGGATTGTAGCTTTTAGAATCTATCGATATCTTATTGTCCTTGAGGCGCTATCTGGGGTTTTGTTAGTCGTCGGGCTTAGTTGTATTTTTCAGCGGGCCTCTGAAAAAATGCCTTTACTTGTGGCGGTTATGGCTTTGCCATTCCTATGGCATGTTACCTATTATCCGGATTGGGGGCGTCGACCCTGGAGCGAAAATTTCGCAACTAGCAATATTGTAGATCTGGTATCTGCCGACAAGAATTCTCTTGTTTTATTTGCTGATCAACGCGTTTCCTATCTTGCTCCCGAGCTAGACGAAGCTGGGATAAAGTTTGCCAATTTGTATTCTCAGCAGTGGTGGGACGGAGAGCGTGGGAAGAGTACTATTGACTCAGACTACTCTGTCGATCCCAATGGATTTAATATTAATGATTTCGAAAAAGTCTACTTTCTTCAATATTCGAGATTTGATCCAAGAGCGCGAAGCGGGTATCTAGATAGTGATTTTCCGGATCAATATTACGAGTGCGTAGAAATAACAACTAATACCCTGTGGAATCCTTATCTTTGCCATTTTAAAGAAATAACTGATCTTCCTCGCATCGAGCTAGGTGTTGAATACAATCATGCCGCGGCTGATATTTTTTTTCGGAACGGTTGGTCTCATGTAGAACCAACGCATCGCTGGACTGATGGTAAAAAATCGGTTTTGGTTTTTGGGATAGATGAAACTGTGAGATGCTCTCCATTCCTCACAATTAGAGGATCTACACTTGGAAAGCAGTTTGTTGAGGTTTTGGTAAATGGCATTACGGTTTTGGGTGCTGAAATTGAAGGGCCGTTTTCTAGATTGGTTTCTCTCCCATTCTCTGTGATACACGATGGTCGGGTGAAGCTTGAATTTTTATTGCCTACAGCTCGTGTTCCAGGAAATGGTGACCCTAGGATTCTGGCATTGGCATTTCATTCGATAAAAATTAGCTGTGCGCAGTAGTATGGGGTGCCGCAGAGCGAAGAGGTCGATGGGTGGCGAGTCGGCGCTGGTCCAATGTATGCGTCCGGTAAACCCATCTTGAGCGCCCGCGTGTAATGACCCACTGATTTTCTGCTCAGGGGGGTGCGGACAAAAACTTGGACTACTTTGGAGTGGTTCATGTATTCATACGAAAACCGTCTGCGCGCCGTGAGGCTGTATCTGAAGCCCGGCCGTCGGATAAATGCCACGTTGCGCCAACTGGGGTATCCCAACAAGAATTCACTCAAGGCCTGGTGTGCGGAGTTCGAACAGAATCGAGATCTTCGCAGAGGCTATCAACGGGAAAACCGGTACACCGATGAACAGAAACACCGGGCGGTGGATCACTACGCTGAGCAAGGGCATAGCCTAATTCACACGATCCGATGCCTAGGTTATCCGAGCCGCGCAGCGTGCGTTGGCCGATTTCGCGGCACACGGCGTGGCCGATGCATGTCCACCCGAGGCGCCGATAGCCACTTTTTTGGAAAGCCTAACGAGGGCGTGGCAGAATGGTGAGGTAAGGCCTACGCATCGCAAGCAAGCCGGCGCCCGTCATTGGTGGAGGACCCGTACCGATCCGTTCGAGCAAGTATGGCCGCTTATCGAATACTGGCTAGAGAGCGAGCCTACAGCCAACGCGAGAGATTTGATGGAACGATTGGCGGCAACAATGCCTGACGTCTACGTTGGTACAACGCAACTGCGCACCCTGCAGCGCCGAATAAAGGACTGGCGGGCAATGCGGGCTAACGCCCTGGTGCTGGGGCACCTTCAGAGCACGTTTAACCCTGAGGAGGCCGCCATGGCGGCCTCCTCAGGGTTAAGGCAGCAACAAACGACGACCAATCGCGGGTAACATTCTCAGATGAGGCAACACGACCGGACTAGTTAATTGTCGCTGAACAAAAACTATTATTTAAAAGCCAGACTGCATTAAACCATTTTTACCATCTAACGTAATATATCTTAACTCGTTAACATCCAGTTCAGAGTTTCAATCAACTTCGGAGTTCGCCAATCCCCAATCAAACTTCTCAAAAGGCTTGAGTCGCCCCATAGTTTCTTTACTTCGTTGGGTCGAACGTATTCATCATTAATAGCTATTGGCAAAGCTCGGCCGGTAATTTTTGCACACATATCAAGAATTTCACGAACAGAGTGAGCGCTGCCGGAGCATACATTCACAACCTTCCCTGCAGTATCTACTTCACACAGTCTTCGATAAGCTTCCACCATAGCTCGGACGTCACTGAAGTCACGCCATACATCGATATTACCTAATTCGATCTGCCTTGCATTAGAACGGTAATGTGCTACTATCTTAGGCAATAAGAAATTATCAGCTTGTCCGACACCCGTATAATTAAATGGACGAGCAATGACTATGGGTAATTTTTCCATCCATAACCTAGCCATAAACTCCATTGAAAGTTTACTAACTGCATAATCATTTGCAGGATCAGGCCGAGTATCCTCCCTCAATACACCAATAGATGCGTTCCCATATACATTCGCACTACTGGCGAGCAATATAGCCTCTGGCGGCTTGATCTCCGCAGCCGCCTCCAGAAGATTTCTAGTTCCCAATAAATTCACACGATAGAAGGCATCCGCATCCCCGTGGGCAACAAAAGCAACGGCCGCGAGATGTATTATCACGTTAGGCCTGATCGCCTCCAAAACCTCATAAACTCGGGCACGATCAGTTAAGTCTGCCTGATAATAATCCACATCTCTGTTGGGACGCGAGCCAATACCGACTACTCGGTACCCATTTGATTTCATTTCTGCAGCCATATAGCGGCCAGTAAACCCATGGATCCCTGTGATCAATACCACTCTCTGCGCCACATTCATCGAATGTCACCTTTCATTATTCTAATTCGATGCATTTTTCATACAGAATTTCATAGCAATTATCGAAAACATTAGGTTAAGCAAATAAATTTAAGTAGAGTATTCAATTGCATCAATGCTTTGCGGTGGCATGATTCTCTAAAAAATCCGCATACGCTAGTCTTAATCCTTCGAGTAAATCCGTTTCCGCATTCCAGCCGAGATTATTCAAATTCGTTACATCAAGAAGTTTCCTCGGTGTGCCATCTGGTTTGGTGCGATCCAATGTTAACTCCCCCCTGTATCCGACAGTTTCTTTAACATACAGCGCAAGCTCACCAATGGTGATATCTTTTCCAACACCGACATTCAACAACGGGGCAACATCTGGATGAGTTAATTTACTGAAGTCAGCATTGGGCAGCTCCAATAAAAACCTTATCGCCTTGCCCAAATCGGAAGAATACATAAATTCTCTCCGTGGATTACCTGACCCCCAAACAACAACTGATGGCTCGTCGTTTACCTTTGCCTCATGGAATCGACGTATCAAGGCAGGTAATACGTGAGAATGCTCAGCGTGATAATTATCGCCTGGGCCGTACATATTGGTTGGCATCAATGCTAAATATTGTGTTCCAAACTGCCTGTTAAAAGACCAGCATGATTCTACACCCGCAATCTTCGCTAACGCATAAGGTCGATTCGTCGCCTCCAAAGGACCCGTAAGTAGATACTCTTCTTTGATTGGTTGCGGACATTCACGAGGATAGATGCAAGAAGAACCTAAGAATATCATTCGCTGCACACCCGCTTCAAATGCAGCATCAAAGACATTCAGCTGAATGCGCAAGTTGCTATGCAAGAAATCAACTGGCAATGTAGCATTAGCCAAAATCCCACCCACTTTCGCCGCGCACATAACAATATAATCCGGCTTACTCTCCAGGATAAAATTTCTAGTTCTAGCACGATCTTCTAGATCCAACTGAGCGTGCGAGGCGGTTACGAGTTCGTAATTTCTAGGTGCCTTCGACAATGCATCCACGGTTGCTGTACCCACTAACCCCCTATGGCCGGCGATAAATACTTTCTTCATCCAACTATCCTTTCGTTAAATTTGAGCGCAATTATACAGAACATGACCTCAGCGCTTTGGTGCGATAAGAATGGATTTCCACTTCTTGACCGAAATCCATAACGGTCGGGCATGGCGCAATATCGGAAACCTCCAGCAGAGGTACCTTAATTTGAACATGACAGATCGATCTACGCGCACCGAGTTGAGATTGTGTTGATATTTTCCGGAGTAAAAATCCGCACTCGGAGTGAGTATATAGTCAACAAGCTGTGCTTCGCTACGCTCCCAAAAACGACGGCCTTGAATAACACCCATTTGAGCTACATTCCCGAGCTTTATTGCGTCGCTAAAATCCAAAGCAGTTGGATTATTAGCATCATATAACAGTCCATTCAACCCTGGGATAATATATTCATTCATTGTTCCCTGATTGGGGGCAACAACGCACTGCCCTCTTGCCATTGCCTCCAAGAATGACTGTCCTATTCCCTCTTCCATTCTCGGAGCAAAGAAAACGTTCGCCCTCTCTAATACATCGACAAAGTCTTGTTTATTATCAAACCAAGTAGAAGTTGTTATGTTGTGCTTCGATATATCTTCTGGACTCGGCAATGAGGGATTTGATGTACCGGGGTCATTAGCAAGATGTATATGAAAGCTATCAAACTTGAAATCAGATATTAACTTTCTAATTATCACCCAAGAAATCTCTTGTTCACGCCTAAGCCAGAAGAAACCGTGTAAACCACTTGTTGGTATTGCACAATTTTTTGGGATTGATTGATAATATCGCAAAAAGTGACTTTTAATGCCAAAGCCCATAACCATTCCATGAACCGCATTGGAAAAACTTAATATCTTGCTACCTTGGAAGGGCTCCCAAAAATCCCTCAAATTAAACAATGGCCCTTGCCAAACACCAAACTGATCTAGCATTGGAATGAAGATCACATTCGGGTGCAACGTTCTATAATATCGTTTATCGATAGGGCAGAAAGCCTGAAACATTATTACGACATCATAATTTTTCACGCTATCCCATTGAACGCGCTGTCCGCCCATCCAACCGTCATCCCAAAAATAATCTACGATATGGCCGTTACGTTGCAATATATCAAGCAAAAACCCGGTCGACAGAGTTTGACGATGAAAAGAATGATCCACGTATGCAATTCTAGCCATTCCCCTCAGCCTCTCTTTATTCGCATGTAAAGACGCTTGGATATACCATAAAGCCTTGGATAATGGATTAATCGCCGCTGTACCGCCTTAACAAATGAGGGCTGCTCGCTATCGTATACAACGCTTATCCGATCCGATGCATGATCCATCGTTACTATAGAGGCCCAAGATAGCGCAGCTAAGAAATCAGGCTGATTTACGTGCCGTACGAATAACTGCCTAATAAATGCGGCGCAGTTCATCGGCCTCGTTTCTTCAATCAAAGCGACCGAATTTCTGAAAACAAAAAAACAATAAAATAAACCTTTTATTTCGGTCAACGATAAGAATGGAAAACGATCATGAACAACTCTCATGCATTCCAAGCCATGTTTTCTTTGATCACTGGATGTGCCTCCAAGCGAATAATTAACGGTAGATTCGGTGGTATAAATGAAATTGACCCCTTTTACTAAACAGCCCATTATCCATTTAAAGTCTGCCGCTATCTTATAACCTGCATCATATGGCCCTGATTCTTCATAAGCCTTCCTAGTAGCATATATTGCATTGTGGCAATCGTTAGCACACATAAAATAAGAGCCCGGATGCACAAATGCGGGCATCCACTCATGAACAATAGACCCGTCCAAAACTCGCGCTCCGGAAAGTAGTAGAGCAGATCCCATTTCATTCCGCATATGACTTACCACTATCTCAGCGGCGTCCGGTTCCAACCAATCATCAGAATTAAGGACACATATAAGCCGCCCACGTGCAAGTGGAATGGCCTTGTTTAGTGCGTCGTACAAGCCGTTGTCCGGCTCAGATACATAGTAATCCAGCTTGTCGCGATAGCGCTCTATAACCTCAATAGTCCCATCACTTGACGCGCCGTCTAAAACAATATGTTCTATATTAGTGTAGGTCTGCGATTGAACACTAGTTATTGTTCTCTCAAGTGTTGAGGCATTATTACGAACGACGGTCACGTAAGATATCAACGGCTTTTCTGGTGTATCAAACTTAAACTGGCCGACACATCGCAAGCCACCTTCCAGCCTTTCGGGCGATGGGCTCGGAGGCAATCGATCTGTCCAGTTTGGCCATAGTAGCCGTTGATTTTCTTGTTGCTCAAGATTAGAAAACTGAAAGATTGGTCCTTTACTCCCGTTATCGTATCCCAAGAAACTCGCTTGCCTGACACTAATATTCTCCCGCAGCGGAGATCGCTTCGCATCGATTGCGTCAATCAGTTTGTCTCGAACTATCCGTGCACAGCTATCCCAATCGAACAGACGTGCACGTTCGATCCCCTTAGTTGATAACAAATGACGATATGCATCTGAAGACAATATGCGTCGGATTGCTTGGGCCACTCCTTCAATATCATCTTCTCCAACCATCACGCCAGCATCACCGACCACCTCTGGTAGAGATGAGTTGTTAGCACAGATCACGGGCGTGCCGCACGCCATAGCTTCTAATGGTGGTAGACCAAAACCTTCATATCGCGAGAGATAAATAAAGCACCTAGCCTCACTATATAACGCAGCTAGATCTTCATCCTCGACAAATCCCGTCAATATGATGCGTTGTCGCCAACGCCCCGAAGTAGCCAACGCTTTATCAAGCGAGTCGAGCTTCCAGCCCGTCATACCAGAAAGCACAAGATGCAAATCTGATTCTGGGTTTACATCTAGATATCTGACGAATGACGCAACTACGCCATCAAGATTCTTTCGAATTTCTAGGGTAGCTAAGCTCAATATGTAAGGTACATTCTCAGGAATTCTATAGCGTTGCCGGACCGTTCGCTTTCCCTCCAGATCGTCGCATGGGTAAAATCTATCTCCGACACCAAGCGGTATGACCGTAACTTGCTCGGGACTTAAATCCCACCGATAACTCAACAGATCCTTCTTGGTATATTCAGAAATGGCGAAAATAACGGAATCTCGATCTAAGCTCGAAATTATATTATGCACTTCGTCAATCGCTTCCTGAGTAAAATATTCAGGCTTATTTATCGCTATAAGATCGTAAATAATATGAGCGTTGACTATACGTAAATCATCAGTCCATTCAGCCGGAGCAACCCCAAATGGAGAGAGCAGGGCATCAATTGTGTTCGACGCTGAACCCTGAACACGCATCACATCTTGCGGCAGGCACTTATTTTTCACATACTCCGTGATTCGCTCCTCAAATCCAGGCCGGATAAAATACGCCGGCCTCAGAACATCAGACTGAAGTAGTCTCGGGAATAGCTCGTCACACACGCGATATACGCCGGTTTTGATGCCTTGACCTAAGACATACATGTCCAGCGCCACGCTAGGTATCTTTGGTGAGCTCATATCTGCAACAGAATCAGAATCAGAATCAGAAACCCAAATACTAACAAGGCGGTGCAGATCTTAAGTGCACACCAGCGTCTTGCTTTTACTCGATCAAAATCTCGTCTTAGCAGTGCCAGCTCTGCGGAGAACTTAATCAATGCTTGTTGCTTTTTATCACCGTTGAGAAGTGTGGTCGGCTCGTCTGCACTCCTCCTCTCATTATCGTTGAGAGGAGCAACATTATTACTAACTATATCGTTATAGCAACGAAGTGCATCATCAAAGATATTTGACATTTCTGTCTGGAAACGAGATATCTTTTCATCAACGCATTTGAGTCCATTATTAATCAAAGCATTATCTTTAGCGGCCTGATCATCAAAACGCCGTGTAAGCTGAGCAAGTGATACTCCGTATTCTATACGCAAATTTTCTGAAGGCAACACGTCCCGATATACACTCTCTTTCTTTTGTGCAATTACGGAATAGTCGGGGCTCACACCGTAGATTACGTCGCTTAGGGAAATTCTTGTTGTTTGAGTCAGATCCGAAGCCTCTTGCAGTCGAAGTACTTTAACGAACGAATATCCGACGTGCTCCACAAGAAAAGCTAATAACGCCATAGGCAGCGGGCGTTGATGTGTTGGATCCGTATAGAAGCTCGAAGTACCAACCGTGACATTTTCAGCGTTTGGCGTTTCTAAGATCAATATTCCTCCAGGCACCAGCACCCTCAGCGCCTCTTCTATCAATCTGTACAAACTTGCAAATGAAAGGTGCTCGGCTATATGAAATCCAGATACGACAATAGCGCTATTCTCATCGCAGCTTTTCAGAAATGTAACAGCATCCTCTGTTTTTACATTCAAACCTCTAACTCGGCAAGCCTCTAGCATTTCGTTATCTAGATCAACTCCTATAGCACTGATGTGCGCATCGTCTAAAGCTTCCAGCCACTCTCCCCGTCCACACCCAAGATCGACAGCTCTGGTACCCGGGTATACCTTTGCTAACGGTAGCACGAAAGGCAAATAAACTTGAAGACGCTGCTTAATCAAATCACGACTGCCACGAAACCTATCCTCAAACGCACGATAAAACTCATCTTGCATTTACGTACCCCGCGCGCTGAAATTCCATATTTGCTAATAAATTGAACATTACTACGATAGTCTTATCTATAAAAATTACAAAAGCTCGCCGTAAGTATCGCGCGTAAGGCGAGCGCAAT
Organism: Paracandidimonas lactea; assembly: GCF_021653995.1. Lineage (NCBI taxonomy): Bacteria > Pseudomonadati > Pseudomonadota > Betaproteobacteria > Burkholderiales > Alcaligenaceae > Paracandidimonas > Paracandidimonas lactea. The sequence goes on along the minus strand of NZ_JAJJOZ010000003.1, from coordinate 114,103 downwards.
TTTCCCAAGTATACTGCTTTGCTCGCTCTAAACCGAGTTCACGTAATTCATCACGCAACGGCTCGTTGGTTACCAATTTACTCATAGCTTGTGCAATTTCTTCTATACAAGTAGGTGAAACTAATAAGCTCGCACCCTGCGCCACCTCGTAAAGAGCGGTGGAGTTAGAAGTAATAACTGGCAAACCACTCGCAAATGCCTCAAGGACAGGCAGGCCAAACCCTTCATATAAAGATGGAAAAACCAATGCGAGTGCACTTCTCAAAAGCATCCGCTTCTCGATATCGGAAACAGCTTTCAGCCAGATAACTCTCCGATTCTTGATGGTAGTGAAACTGTTGATGCGATCAACTAACTGCTCACATCCCCAGCCCATACGTCCGACGATAACTAACGGGATATCACTCGCGATATCTTCAGGCAATAAGCAATATGCGTCTAATATTGCGTCAACGTTCTTGCGGGGTTGCAGCGTACCAATAAACAAGAAGAATCCTTTCGCGGACACTGCTTGGCTCCGTAGATATTCACAGGTTCTTTGATCATCTGTTTTTTCAAAATATCTCGTATCTACGCCCAGCGGAACGACTCTTATCCTATCAGGCGGGACGTCAAAAAATTTAATTAGGTCTAATTTCGAGTATTCAGATATCGTGACTACCCTATCAGCCCATGTAGTGGTATGCTTCCACAACAAATTTTTGATTCTTCGTAAGCGCTGACTTGCCCATTCTGGGTGCGCGAGCGGAATGGCGTCCATTAGGGTGGCAACCACCGGCGTCTGCTTCAAGCGAGGAATATGATGGTCGGTAGCATGAAATATATCAATATTCTTACATAAGTCACCAGAGGAGGGGAAGCTCCTTCCGAGAAAGCTACTAAAACCTAATCCGTACGCAAAATTAGGTAGACATGTGACTCTACGATCAAAGATTAAATTCCCTGCATCAACACCAAAAGTGACCGGGCGTATATCGACATCGATATCTAGAAGCGCCGCACCTAGTTCTTGGGTATACGACCCAATACCATCAAGAATACCGCCCGCCCCACCCTTTGCGAGAACTGTAGAACCAAATCCCACTACCATCTCTAACCTTGATCGCGATAAAGTAATTGCGCCGCACACATCCGTCAGTGGGCGGCGCAGAATTCTACAGTCCCTTATTTTGTATACGTGCAAACTTGCCTAAAATGACACGCCTCGTTCATTTCGACGCAGGTCCGCTTCCACCATCATTTGACATAACTGCTCTAGGGTAGTTGTAGGCTCCCAACCCAACTTCTGCTTAGCCTTAGTGCTATCACCAATCAAAAGATCGACCTCTGCTGGTCGATAAAATTTTGCATTTACCTTCAATAAGAGGCGCCCAGTAGTTGAATCAATACCGACCTCTTCCTGATTCTTACCCTCAAATCGTATTTCGTATCCAGCAGCCTTAAATGCCATAGCGACGAAGTCGCGCACCGGTACAGTACGATTGGTGGCCAAAACATATGTATCAGGCTCATCCACCTGCAGCATGCGCCACATTCCATCAACATATTCCTTGGCGTAACCCCAATCCCGCTTTGCATCGAGGTTTCCCAATTCCAACACATCCAGCATACCGAGCCTTATCTTTGCCACCGCATCGGTAATTTTTCGAGTGACAAACTCACGCCCACGCAGCGGAGACTCATGGTTAAAAAGTATGCCGCTACATCCAAATATTCCATAGCTCTCACGATAATTCACGGTCATCCAGTGCGCGTAAAGTTTCGCTACCCCATAAGGGCTTCTTGGATAAAACGGCGTATCCTCGTTTTGAGGAATTGCCTGCACCTTTCCAAACATTTCCGATGTCGATGCTTGATAAAAGCGTATCTTGGGATCTACGATCCTAATTGCCTCCAACAAATTAGTGGCACCTAATCCGGTGATCTCTGCAGTCGTCAATGGCTGATCAAAGGAAACTCCAACAAAACTCTGAGCAGCGAGGTTATATACCTCCACCGCACCCGTATTTTGTAAGAGTCTGATGCTTGCAGAAAGATCCGTTAAATCGTGCTCCACCAAATGAAGAGATGGATGCGTGTCAATTCCGAGTTCTTCTATGCGCCAAAAATTGACCGAACTGGTTCGCCGATAGGTACCATATACAACATATCCTTTTGCAAGCAGGAGCTCGGCCAAGTACGCGCCGTCTTGGCCAGTTATCCCAGTTACGATAGCCACTTTGGTTGCCATTCCATGAACCCTCTTAAAAAATTAATAAAAAAAGCGTGCGATTCAGCCCTAATCACACTTCATGTTAGGTCTGTGAGTATATTCCAAAATAGGCGGCAACCATGCCGAGCCTACAAACTGCTCTTTATCGAAGTTTACTACCTGAAATATCAGTGCAAGGTCACGCCATTCATAATTATTAACCAAGTGATTTTCGGCAGAATGCAGTGCAGACGCGACCGAATAGGTGCCAGCTCCCAAATTCGCGAAAAACGTAAAAGAATACTCAAGTCGTGCCCCTCGAGAGAGGCGTTCTAATTTCTTGTTCAGATAATAAGTATTTGTCCCGAAAACCGCTTGTCCCAAGCGATCCTTAATCATGTAGCCAAGCACCAGTTCTGGTAAATCGGCTTGCACTTTAACGATAAATCTAAGCGTTACTCTTTGTCCAACGTTAATTAATTCAACCCGCTTACTATGCTCGTCGAGCAACTCAATTTCCTCAACTACGGCATTCCTATTTCCAGAAATGGTCTGAATAGTATCTGAACCTGGCAATTCGCGACGGACAATTTCGTTATGACCGCCGGCTATCAGCGCGTTGTAGTAATCAAATACAGCTTCGGGCTCGCCCTCCATTTCAACGCGACCACCATTCAATAGAATAGCTCTATCACAAATGCTTTGTATTGCGCTTTTATCGTGTGATACTATTAATAGAGTTGTACCTTCGAGGCCAAAACTTTTAATTCGATCGAAGCTTTTGTGTTGAAAATACGCATCACCTACTGACAAGGCCTCATCGATAATCAAGATATCCGGACGAATTGCAGTCGCAACGCTAAAAGCCAACCTCACTTGCATCCCGCTTGAATACACACGTACAGGCTGATCAATATAATCGCCTATCTCTGCAAATGCTTCAATGTTAGGCATTAATTGGGCAATCTGGTCGACGGTATGACCCAAGAGCTGTCCGGCCATAAAGACATTTTGTCGACCGGTGAAGTCAGGGTGAAAGCCCATTCCTAACTCCAGCATAGCCGCCACTCTTCCCGTACACACAACCGAGCCTTCAGTGGGTAGAGTAGTTCCCGTGATCATCTTTAACAAGGTGCTTTTTCCTGCGCCGTTAATGCCTATAATCCCGACTGCCTCTCCTTGTTTCACTGAAAAATTCACATTTTTTATCACCCAGTGCAAAGCATGTCGCTTTCTGCCACTAGGAATCATCCATTCAGCTAGGCGACTCCATCTATTTTCGTACTGCTTATAAGCCTTGCCTAGATTATTTATTGTAATAGCGCCCATCAAAGCTCATCCACCATTTCACCTGCATGCTTGCGAAAAAGCCTCAACCCCAAAATACAAAAAAACGCTCCAAGCAGACCAACATATGTTAACGACGACCACTCTGGCCAGATATTTTTTAACAAAATATTTTGAACAGAAACAACAACGCCCATCATGGGGTTATAGCTCATTAGTGGGCGTAAGCGCTCTGGCAGAATATCAATATGATAAATGATTGGCGTCAACCAAAACCAGAATTGCAATACAATTCCAAAAAACTGCCCAACGTCACGAAAGAACACATTTAATATCCCAAGTGTTATACCGAGCCCTACAGCAAACACAATCATTACCGCTACAATAGGCAAAATTCCCACATATGACGCGCCAGGGAAATTTCCGGATAAGATTAAAAATATCGTGAACAGCCCGAACACTATGCAAAAATTGAGCGTCGCATTTGCAACCACCACAACCGGCAGGCACATTCTCGGGAAACTAATCTTTTTCAATAAATTAGCATTTTCCAGAAAGACGTTCTGGGAACGGCCCACGATCTCAGAGAAATACCCCCAAACCAAAAGCCCTCCGCAAAGAAAAATGCTATACCCAAACGTACTATCTATTCCCGGCAATCTTGCTCGCATAACTTGAGAGAAGATAACGGTATACACCACTATCATTGCTAAGGGATTGAGAATATTCCATGCAGCGCCCAATAACGAGTTCCGATATTTTGTTTGGAATTCTCGTTTGACACTACCAAGGATAAACCCACGATAGGACCAGACCGATCTGCTTATCGCGAAGAGCATTATCAAGCACGTCCGTAAACGTCTTCAAACCGCACAATATCGTCCTCTCCCAGATACTCACCGCTTTGCACTTCAATCAACACCAGCGGTACAACACCCGGGTTTTCCAGCCTGTGCTTGTGGCCGGCGGGGATATAGGTGGATTCGTTGGTGGCCACCAGCATTTCCGCTTCGCCATTCACCACCTTGGCCATGCCGCTTACCACAATCCAGTGTTCACTGCGGTGGTGGTGCATCTGCAGGCTAAGGCGGCCGCCCGGTTTTACTTCCAGGCGCTTCATCTTGAAGCGCTCGCCTTCTTCCAGCACGGTATAGCTGCCCCAGGGGCGATACACGGTGCGGTGCAGCTTGTAGATCTCATTGCCTTCGTCTTTGAGCGCTTTATAGATATGCTTGACTTCCTGGCTGCACTCTTTGTTGGCCACGAGCAAGGCATCGGGGGTGTCGACAATAATAAGGTTATCGACACCAACCGCACCCACCAGCCTGTCAGGGCTTTGGATGTAGCAGTTCTTCACGTCGTGCAGCAGTGCGCTGCCCTCAACGCAGTTGCCGTTTGCATCAGGCTCGCCCAAGGCGCCAAGCACGCGCCAAGATCCGATGTCGCTCCACCCCATGTCACAGGAGATCATCGCAACATTGCTGGATTTTTCCATGAGCGCATAGTCAATGGAAATATCGGGCACGGCATTGAAGGTCTGTGCGTCTAGTGAAACCTGGGTAAAGCCTTTGCCGTCTGCCTGGCGGGATTGCTCCAAGCAGGCCTGGACGGCATCCAGCACCTCGGGTGCATGTTTGCGAAACTCATCCAGCACGGTATCCACCCGCATGCAGAACATGCCGGAGTTCCAGAAATAGCGGCCAGAATCCACATACTCTTGTGCGCGTTCCAGCGACGGTTTTTCCACAAAGCGCAGTACTGCCTCGCCATCGGCCTCGATATAGCCATAGCCGATTTCGGGGCCCTCTGGGCAGATACCGAAGGTGACGAGCTTGCCTTGCCCGGCTAATGCCGTGGCACGTTGCACGGCCTGCTGGAATGCCGCTTGGTCTTTTACCAGATGGTCTGCCGCCAGGATCAGCAAAATAGCGTCGTTGCCATGCCGCGTGCTGGCATAAAGCGCTGCGCTTGCGACCGCGGCGGCGGTATTGCGGCCAAACGGCTCCAGAATATAACTTGCAGCCACCCCGCCCTTATTGACGTCGCTGAATTCTTCTTCGGTTTTGAAGAACAATTCGCGGTTCGTCACCGTGAGGACTTCTTGAACCCCGGGCAGTTTGGCGCCGCGAACAAACGCTTTCTGCAGCAGACTTTGCCCATCTGCCAGCTTGATGAATGGCTTGGGATGCTGCTCGCGCGATACCGGCCACAGACGTGAGCCAGCGCCACCACACAGGATGGTGGGGATCAATTGGGATGCCATGAGGAGTTTACCTTCAGTAAGTCTTTGATTTTTTGCAGAATCGAGATTTCGTCTCAGTGTATGCGCTACGCTGGAAATCTGAATCTTCGCTTCTGTCTATTTGTAACATAAACCTGACGGTCATTCATATTTCTTGCAGGCGGAATCATACTATGCAAGGCATATGTGGTCAGACGGCCATATGAAGGATTTTTCTGGCGGCCCAGAATAGCAATAGCGCATCCAGCGCCGCTCTGATCAGCCATGCAATGGCGGCGCCCACAATCCCCATCCATGACACAAATATAAACACAATAGGGATATACACCAGCAGCATGGCAATATTTATCATCCCGGTAACCCGCGCGCTGCCGGCAGCCTGTATGGCCGTAAACGGAACAAAGGCGAGGCCATTGCAGAGAATGCCCAGGCTCAAGATAGCGACTACTGGCCAGGCTTGGGCGGCGAATAGGGGGTTGATCCACCATGCCAACGCCGGGTAAGAAAATACCGCCATTACCAAGCACACGGGCGCAAGGATCAGTATCAGTGCTCGAATACTGCGGTGATAGAGGTAAACGCCTTCGGGGCGGCTGGATGCCAGCACCGTTGTCAATTGCGGAAACAGCGCTGTAGTTAGCGCCCCCGGCACAATTAGCAGGCGCAACATCACTTCCGCCGGTACTGAGTAATACGCGACAACGGATGCGCCGGCCACGGCCGCGATCACGAAGCGATCCATGCTGACGATAACCGGGCCGATAATGTTGGATGCTGTCATCCAAGCACCTTGCGCAAGCAGTTGCCTGAGATAACCTGGCTGGCGTGTAGCGCGCCACCAACGATTTGGCAGACACCGGCCAGCCAGCCAGAATTGGGCCACGCATGCCACCGCACGCGCACCTGCCAATGCAGTAACAATAATCGGCAGGCTCGGGCCGGCTACCCATACACAAATCACCGGCAAGGCAAAGGTGCCAGCACCCAGGGCCATGCGCAGCAGGCTGACTGCCTTGAAATCCCCGTACGCTTCGGAAACACCGCGCAGCCCGGTGGCTGCCGTGGTAAATGGGATGCCGAGCGCGGCAATCAGCAGACTGGACGCGGTTTCTTGCTGAAGACCAGGGCTGATATTGAGCCAATCAGCCGACAATGGCCCCGACAGCCCGGCAAGCAATAGCGCCCCAACCCCGCCAGTGGCGCCGATAAAAACCATACCTGCCTTGGCTAGCTGTGGAATCTCGTCTTGCATGGGCGTCCCTATACGCTTGGCAAGCTGCTGAGTAAGGGCGCGGCCCATGCCAAAATCAAACAGGCTGAAGTACCCGATTAGCGACCAGACCAGTGACAATATGCCGAATCGCTCTACCCCTAGACGCTGGACAAGGTACGGTATGGCAATTGCGCCGATCAGCAGAGGCAGGCCAGCACCTGCCAGGTTCCAGGTTGAATTGCGTTTCAGAGACATAAAGGCGTGCTACGACGACGTAACCCTACAAGATGAGGTTAAGGTATGCCACCGGCCTGCACGCGGCTGATTCTGCGATACTACCCGCTGCGATCAGTGCAGCCTGATATGGGCTACTGTCGCAGCGCAAGGCAGAACAACCGTTGATATTCTATGCAGACCAGTGAACAGGCCTCTTCCATAAAGCCCCCGAAAATCGCAATTGTGCACGACTGGCTGGTCACGTTTGGCGGCGCCGAACGGGTGCTGGCTGAGATGCTGCGTATGTGGCCTGATGCTGATCTTTTCACGTTGGTAGACTTTTTTTCTGATGCCGACCGGCGACATCTGCTTGGTAAACGCGCGACCACAAGCTTTATACAAAAGCTGCCGAAAGCGCAGGAAAAATACCGCTCGTACCTGCCATTAATGCCTTACGCCATTGAGCAACTGGATCTTTCTGCCTATGACATCATCCTAAGCAGCAGCCATGCCGTTGCGAAGGGGGTGCTGGTTGGACCTGACCAGTTGCATATCTGCTACTGCTACAGCCCTATCCGTTACGCCTGGGATTTGCAGCACCAGTATCTGGCCGAATCAGGCTTGGTCAGCGGCCCCAAAAGCTGGTTGGCGCGGCTGATCTTGCACCGGATTCGAAACTGGGACGTGCGCACCGCCAATGGGGTCGACCATTTCATTGCCGACAGCGATTATATTGGCCGCCGCATCCTGAAGGCGTACCGTCGCTCTGCCACAACAATTTACCCAAACGTTGCTGTCGATGATTTCACCCTGCAGCCGCAAAAAGAAGATTTCTATCTTACCGGCTCGCGGATGGTGCCATACAAGAAAATAGACCTGATCGTACGTGCTTTTTCTCGAATGCCAGATCGCAAACTGGTTGTGATTGGCGATGGCCCTCAGTATGAGAAGGTATTGCGCGACGCGGGGCCCAATGTGACGGTAATGGGTTATCAACCCTTTGAAGTGCTGCGCGACCATATGCAGCGCGCTCGGGCATTTGTGTTTGCGGCGGAAGAAGATTTTGGGATCATTCCGATCGAGGCGCAGGCCTGCGGCACACCCGTGATTGCATTTGGCAAGGGCGGCGCCCGCGAAACGGTTGTGGATGGGAAAACGGGGGTGTTTTTCGAGGAACAAAGCGAAGCCGCGATCCAGGCTGCGGTTGAGCGCTTCGAAGCGGCATTTGAAAGCGACCCTGTCGCTATCCGGGCGCACGCCCTGCGCTTCTCACCCGAGCGGTTTCGCGCGGAGCTAAAAGCGTTTGTAGATGAAAAGGCGGCTGCGTTTTTTCAGTTCAAGAATCGCGCTGCGGCAGGCTGACGGCGTCAGCCTGCGACGGGCGGCACCAGGCCCACATCACCGCCAACGCAATCAAAAAAAACATCAAGGTGTTATTGCGCCCCAGCATGACCTGCGACTGGCTGAAAATGGTGTAGCCCACCACCAACGACGCGCCGCATATTGCTGGCACTTGCACTCGGGCGTCGCTGTGCCGCAGCAGGCGCACAAACTGGTACAGCGCCCAGCACAGCAGGGCCAGCAAGATGACAACGGCGAATATGCCCTGGAAGACCCATAGCTCCAGGAATGTATTGTGGGTGTTGGCCATGTCCAGGATGACGGGGGATACGAATTTTTCTTCTACCAGGCGGTGCTGTTCCGCTGCGTAGTCGGCCGTGCTCCAGCCCAGCCAGGGTTTTTGCGGGATGATGGCGGACAGGGATTTGTACATGTCGAAACGCAGGCCCAGGGATGTGTTGGGCTGGCCGGCTTCGTACAGGGTGATGTCGGAGACGGCCTGGTCGTAGCGCTCTTCGATGGTGGGGATGCTGAACGCGGCGATGACGAGGGCGACGATGACGACCCCGGCTACGCCGGCCGCGTATTTGATGTTGCGGCGGTTGATGAAGGCCAGGGCGAAGATGATGAGGATGAAAGGTACGGCGAGCCAGCCGCCGCGGCTGGCGGATGCCAGCGAGGTGTACACGCCGCACAGGGCGCCGATGGCACAGGCGATGCGCCACAGGGTGGCGCGCGGGTAGCTGCCCACTTCAGCCAGGGCGGCCACGCAGAAGGTGCCCAGCATCAGGCCCATGTTGCCAAATTGGATGACACCGGTGACGCCCATGGCGCGGCCTGTATCCAGTACCTGTAGCTGCCAGGCCGCGATGCCGGCGGCAAGGGCGCTGCCGGCGATGATGCCGGCCCATACCCAGGCGCGGCGTGGCGGGTAGGCCAGCATTAGCAGCAACACGGGTACGCTCAGCAGGTACCGGCTGGGTAAATCCAGCACCCGGGGGATATCGCGGTGGTACAGGTAGCTGAACAGGCCGACGCCGAACATGGCGCACAACAGGGTGATGAGGATGGTGTCTTGCCGGCGCAGGCGCGCGGCGGGGATGCGCGCCAGACAGGCAAGGCCGCCCAGCAGCAGGATGGCGGCGCCGAGGGCATAGGCTTGCGATGCCGCCATGATGGAGGCGAAGAAGAGCGCGGCACCGCCTGTTGATGCAATGGTCAATAGCGGTAGCGGCTGGCTTTTCATATGGCGATACAAAACTTACGGAAAATAATAATTATAGGCAGAGGTTGCTTGGCCGCACGCGGCGGGTGTGCGCAAGTTTGGCGCCCCGCGGTGCCACATATGGATATGTGCTGGGCATGCTGGCGAGGTGATTATCGCTGTTTTGTTTGGCAGATGTAGGGCTGGGCTCGGTTTTTGCATCAAACTGCTTCGCCCATGGCTGGCTCTGGGCGCGTGGCGTGTATCGATCCAGGGGACACGCTGGGGGTTTTTTGGCCTGCGTTACGCGCGCCAGCACACGAGCTGGCTGTATTGGAGGCGGTGCTTTTTAAAGGCAAGCCTGCTGGCCACGCACTGACTTTCTGTAACACGACGCGGCGAAGCCGGGCCCGGCAACGGACACTTCAGGCGTCGGATGAAGCAGCCGCCTTCCTCGGCCGCCCCCGCGCCGCCGGCGCCACCCTTCGGCTGGCCTTTGCCCCTATGCTTTGCATGAAGCGCTCTTCCCCCAATGCCCATTGCCCGAACAAGGCCCGCTCGATGCGCTGTCGGGTGGCCTGGCTCAGGCCGCGCTCCAGCAGGGCGCTGTAGGCGGCCTGGCGGGCGAAAGGGGTGTTGCCGAGCTGCCAGTAGTCGGCGTGGTCGGTGGCGAGGTCTGCAGCCGGCGAGGCCAGGCCAGCGTGTGGGGCGGCAGACGACCAGGGCCAGCGGGTGGCGGTGTCAACGTAATGCCCCTGTACGGGCAGGGATTCAAGCCACACCAGGGCGGGCAGCAGCCACGCCCCCGGCTGGATCAGGGCGCTGCGGTAGCGGCCTTTGAACACGCGGCCATGGCGCATGCCGGCGGCCATGCGGCGGCCCAGGCCCTGGATGAGCCGTGAAATCGCCCGCGCATCGCGCGGGGTGGCCAGCACGGTGATGCGGTCGTTCAGCAGCAGCCAGCCGTGCAGCGGGACGCCGTTGGCACGTGCTTCATCGCGCAGCCAGGCCAGCAGCTGATCCAGCGCGGCGGCAGGTGTAGGCTCGGCCGGGCCAGCCAGCGGCCGCAGGAACTCGGCCTGCGCCAGTTGCGGGGTGTCGGGTACGTATAGGCGGGGAAGGCGGGCCATGGTGGCTGAGGAGCGGCGCAGCGAACGTTAATTGTTAATTCTACCGTCCGGATGGGCTGCACCGGGTGCATTGTGGCCCGCAGGGCCGGGCAACCTACCGGTGACCCCTACAGCCCTTAACGCTTTCGGTGGCCACTGAACCAGGGGCCACACCCCACCTCACGCCAGTGCGGTCGGATACGGCGAGGTATCCACATGCGCCAGCATGGCGTAGCTCAGCCTTTCAAGCATGGCAGCTTTGCGCGGGGCGGCGGCGGGGTCGGCCCATAGGTTACGGGTTTCATGGGGGTCGGCGTCCAGGTCGTACAGTTCGCCCCATGAGGTGCCGTCGTAGACGGTAAGGCGTAATGATCCCCTCAGCAGGGTGCGGCAGCGTATGCGCGCGTCAAAGCCGAGGATGACGCGCTGCCCTTCTTCTTCCACGATGAGGGCGTCGCGCAAGCTTGCCTGGGTGCCATCCATCAGGGGCAGCATGTTCTTTCCCTGCATGCCGTTGAACGGCGCGACGCTGGCCCGCGCCAGGATGGTCGGGGCAATGTCTATGGTGCTGGCCAGGGCGTGCTCGCTGGCGATGCCCGCGGCGCGGCCGGTAGGGTCGGCCCAGATGAAGGGCACGCGTGTGAGGCCGCGATAGTGGATGGGGCCTTTAAGCAGCAGTTGGTGATCGCCCAGGTAGTCGCCGTGGTCGCTGGTGAAGATGACAACGGTGTTATCGGCCTGGCCGCTTTCTTGCAGCGCGGCCAGGATGCGGCCGATCTGGTTATCGATGTTGGAGATGGCGCCGTAGTTCAGGGCGATGGCCTCGCGTGCTTCGCGTTCATTGCAGGCGAAGATGGCGGGGGTGTGTTTGATGGCGGTGCCGTTGTCGCGCTTTTCGCGCAGCCACTGTACGTGCGGAGGCGGGTGGGTGCTGGCGTTGAAGGAGGCCGGCAAAGGGATGTCATCCGGCCGGTACATGTCCCAGTATTTGCCCGGTGGGGCGAAGGGGTGGTGCGGGTCGGGGAAGGAGCACTGGATGAAGAAGGGTTTGTCGCTGGCGATGCCAGCGCGGATCTCGCGTATGGTTTCGTCGCTGATGTATGCGCTGGGGTACAGCTCCTCGGGCACACGGGTGCGCCAAGCCTGGCGGATGCCGGTCAGTACGTAGTCGGGCGCTGGGATGGCGGCATCGGGGCCAATCAAGGCTTCCACCTTAGGGTGGTTGCGGCGCAGCCAGTAACGATAGTGGCCGTGCACGTCGTCGCTGTGGTCGTCTACCAGGCGGGCCTGCTCAAAGCCGTAATAGGGGTAGTCCAGGTCGTAGTCGTTGCGTTCCAGCCAAAGCTTGCGCTTTTCCTGGCTGTAGTTGCCGGGCTCAGGGGCGACGGCTTCTCGCGCCAGGCGGTCCTCGGCCCGCACCGGCCAACTGGGCGGGATGTCGGTCATGTTCTGCAGGTGGGCTTTGCCGATGAGCGCGGTGCGATAGCCGGCGCCGCGCAGAGCGTCCACGAAAGTGGCTGAGCGCAGCGACAGGGGGATGCCATTGTGCCGCGCACCGTGGGTGGACGGGTAGCGGCCAGTCATGAGGCTGGCGCGGTTAGGCATGCAGATGGGGGTGGCGACGTGCATGTTGCCGGCGCGCCAGCCGCGTCGCGCCAGGCTGTCCAGGTTGGGCGTCTGCACGATGGGGTTGCCATAGCAGCCCAGGTGGTCGGCGCGGTGCTGGTCGGTGATGATGAGCAGGAAATTGACCGGGGCGGCGTCAGCATGGGAGCGCGTCATTTGTTTGCGCCCCCGGAGGCTTCGACGGCGGCCTTCCAGAATGGCATGCCGTCAGCGATATGGCGGCTGAATTCCTCGGGTGCCATGTAGTTGGCCTGCATGCCCTGCTCTTCCAGTGCCCGCTGCAAGGCGGGCTCGGCCAGCGCGTTCTTGAGGGCGGCGCTAAGGTTGGCGATGCGGTCGGTGGGCGTGCCGGCAGGCGCAAGCAGGCCCATCCACGAGCTGATGGCAGTGCCCGGTGCGGCGTCGTTGAAGTATGTGACGCTCGCCGGCACGTTGTTGAACGTGCGGTCGTTGGCGACAGCCAGCACTTTGACTTTGCCCGAAGCGATGAAGGGCTTGGCGGGTGCGATGCCGCCCATCATGAGCGGCACGGTGCCGGCGACCAGATCGATCATGGCCGGCCCGGCACCTTTGTAGGGTATGTGCAGCACGTTCAGGCCCAGGGATTTCTTAAGCAGTTCCATGGCGAGGTTGTGGGAGGTGCCTTGGCCGGGCGACGCATAGCTGTACCGGCCGGGGTGTTGCTTGAGCACGCTGATGACTTCGCCGAAGGTGTTTGCAGGAAAGTTGGCATTGGCAAGCAGCACGACGATGTTTTCGGCAACGAGGCCCACGGGCGCAAAGCTTTTGACGGCGTCGTAGCTGGTTTGCGGGTAGATGTAGGTGTTGATGCCGTTGGTGTTGGTGGTGCCAAAGAGGATGGTGTAGCCATCTGGCTTGGCGCGGGCCACGTAGCCGGCGGCGATGCTGCCGCCCGCCCCGCCCTTGTTTTCGACGATGAAGTCATAGCCGGTCTGCTTGGCCATTTGCTCGGCTAGCAGGCGTGCAGTGATGTCGGTGGCGCCGCCGGGGGCAAAGGGCACGACGATGGAGATCGGGGCGGAGGGATAGGCATTTGCTGCCTGTGCGGGCGCGGCTGCATAGGCCAGCGCGGCCAGGAGGGCTGCCAGGATGGCGAGGGGATTCTTCATGGCTGTCTCCTGCGGCCCGCGCCTGCGGAGGCGAACGGACGATGGTTGGCTCGATATTCTTGATATGGATCAATAGTCTGCCACCGTGAGATGTTTCCGTATAATGAATTAAATTTTATAAAACATAACTTGCTGGTTATGACGGAGCGCACGCCTGCGTCGGTTTTCCTGAAGCCGCGCCATATCGATCTGTTGTTGTCTCTGGACCGCACCCGGCACTTGGGGCAGACGGCGGCCGCACTGCACATGAGTCAACCGGCGGCGTCCAAGTCGCTGGCGCAGTTGGAGACGCAAGTGGGGTATACGCTGTTCGAGCGCACAGGCACCGGGACGGTGCCCACGGCGCTGGGTGAGATGGTGGTGGCCCATGCTCGCAACCTGGCGGGTGCGGCCGAACGCATGGCGACCGCGCTGCAGGTACAGCACAGCCAGCACCGGCGCCTGCTACACGTTGGTATTCTGCCGTCGGCTGCCATCCATATCGTGCCGCGCCTGGTCAGCGCCCTGATCGAGCGCGACGCCGAGCTAGAGATCACGATCCACGAGGGCCTGCTGCACGAACTGATCGACAGCCTGCAAGCGGGCCGTCTGGATTGCGTGATTGGCCGCACCACCAGCCGCATCGACGCTACGCAGATCGAAGGCATGTTTCTGTACGAAGACCCGATTGCATTGGTGTGCGGGGTGGGCAACCCGCTTGCGCGCCAAGCGGCGGTGTCTGTGGCGGAACTTGAGACGGCGATGTGGATACTGCCGGTGCGCACGTCGGTGCTGAATGACCGCATGGACGAGATGTTCGCCCGCCTGGGCATGACACGGCCGGCGCGGCATGTGCAATCCAATGCAATTCTGGCCAACCTGACGCTGATCAACCAGCACCCCTGGGTAACCGCCCTGCCCCGCGTGATTGCCGAACATTTCCAGCGCCAGGGCAGCGTCCATATCCTGCCTGTGGATACCCGTATCAATTTCGGCAACGTCCAGATGCTGACACGCAAGGACCCCGTCCACACGCCGCCGCTGCGGTTGGTGATCGAGACCTTGCGGGCGTTGTTTGGGCGCGCGCCGCAAGCGTGAACAAACTTACAGTCGTAACGTGCTCAACAAGCCTGTATATTTCGCTGAACCATTACGTTCGACATACAGGTAGATTGCTATGGTCCATGCCCGCTCCCATACCGCGCTCGCTCGGTGTTGCCCAAACCGGGTGCAAATTAGTGCATCCATCACCAATACCGAAACGCTAAGCCCAACAACTTTTCTGCGGCTGATACGTGATCGGCCCCAGGCTGTGAAATCTGCCGTGTTCTGCCCACCCGCGGTGGGCAGCCGTTCTTTGGGGGCGTTCAAGGTCACATTTGTCGACGCCAGGGTGGTTGCAAAACACATATAGCTGGCTCCTTCGCTACCATTTTGGTATCATAATTCACGGTACATCATGCGCATCATTACCCACTCCTCCTTGCGGATGTTCTGGGAGTCCCATCCGGACGCTGAAACACCACTGCGGGCGTGGTATGCCTTGGCAAGCCGGGCAAACTGGAAGACGCCGGCAGACATCAAAGCGGCTTACCGAAACGCCAGCTTTGTCGGCAACAGCCGGGTGGTATTCAATATCAAAGGGAACGACTACCGTCTGGTCGTGGCGGTGCGCTATGACAAGGGGCTGATGTACGTTCGTTTTGTCGGTACGCATCGCCAGTACGACAAGATCAACGTGGAAACGATTTGAAGGGGCCAGCAATGGAATTCAAGCTGATTCGAACCAGGAAGGAGTACCACGTGGCGCTGGCTGAGGTGGATCGCCTGTGGGACGCCCCTGCCAATTCGCCAGACGGTGACAAACTGGATGTGCTGGCCTTGCTGATCGAACAATACGAGCGCGCGCATTTTCCGATTGCCGACCCGGATCCCATTGACTTCCTGGCTCATGTCATGGAGGCACGCGGCCTGACACGCAAGGATCTGGAACCCTACATCGGGCCACGCGGCCGGGTGTCGGACATCCTGAACCGTGTTCGTCCACTAACGCTGGACATGATCCGCAAGCTGGCGGAAGGCCTGAACCTGCCCGCCGAGGTGTTGATCCGCCCTTACCGGCTGCGCCAAGAAAACGAAGAAGCGCTTACCGCCTGAAATCAGGGGCTCACGCGGCCCGTCGGTTATCCAGTCCTTGTCGCGGCTTAGTGCATGCCGCGCGGGAATCCACTACTCTACTCTCTAACGAACGCGCGCGGCGCGGGTGCGTGCGCTGCGCAAGACTTTTCTACGGAGAGTGCTATGCAGTCCAGTTCATCGATGGCGGCGCCGCGGGCGCGTATTGGCAAGGTGGCGGTGTGCGGCGCGGGGGTGATGGGGGCGCAGATTGCGGCGCATTGCGTCAATGCCGGCATACCGGTTGTGCTGTTCGACCTGCCCGCCAAAGAAGGCGACAAAAATGGCATCGTCAACAAGGCGATTGCCAATCTACAGAAGCTGAACCCGGCGCCGCTGGGCGCGCCCGAGCTGGCGGGGCTGATTACGGCCGCGAACTACGAGGATGACTTGGCCCTGCTGGCGCAGTGCGATCTGGTGATTGAGGCGATTGCCGAGCGGCTGGACTGGAAGCGCGATCTATATCACAAGCTGGCGCCTGCGCTGCGGGCCGATGCCTATGTGGCCAGCAATACGTCGGGGCTGTCCATTACCAGTCTGTCCGATGCCTTGCCCGAGGCGCTGCGGCAGCGATTTTGCGGGGTGCATTTTTTCAACCCGCCGCGTTATATGAGCCTGGTGGAGCTGATCCCCACGGCGCACACTGAGCCGGCGATGCTGGACGAGCTGGAAAGCTTTTTGGTGTCACAGTTGGGCAAGGGGGTAGTGCGGGCCAAGGATACGCCAAACTTTATCGGCAACCGCATCGGGGTGTTCGGGATATTGTCTGTGTTTGCGCAGGCCGAGCGCTTTGGGCTGCCGTACGATCTTGTGGACGAGCTGACGGGCACGCGGCTGGGGCGGGCCAAGTCGGGCACCTTCCGCACAGCGGATGTGGTGGGGCTGGATACGCTGGCGCATGTGATCGGCACGATGCAAGCGCAATTGCCCGATGATCCCTTCCATACGCATTTTGCGGTACCACCCGTGCTGACGGCGCTGATCGGCCAGGGCGCGCTGGGGCAGAAGGCAGGCGCGGGCTTTTACCGCAAGGAAGGCAAGGCGATACTGCGGCTTGATCCGTCCACGAAGCAGTATGTGCCTGCCGGCGCGAAGGTGGACGACGCCGTGGCGGCGATCTTGGCCGAACGCGATCCGGCCAAGCGGTTGAAGGCGCTGCACGATTCCGA
The DNA here is from genome assembly GCF_021653995.1 of Paracandidimonas lactea. NCBI lineage: Bacteria > Pseudomonadati > Pseudomonadota > Betaproteobacteria > Burkholderiales > Alcaligenaceae > Paracandidimonas > Paracandidimonas lactea. Next base: position 97,221 of record NZ_JAJJOZ010000003.1, on the reverse strand, counting down.
TCACCCACAGGCGCAGTTTGTTTGGGCCGTGCTGCGCGACAGTTTCCATTACAGCGCGGTGCATCTGGCGGCTATCGCGGATACGGCGGCGCAACTGGATCTGGCGATGAAGTGGGGCTTTGGCCATGCGCAGGGGCCGTTCGAGATTTGGCAGGCAGCGGGCTGGCGCGACGTAGCGCAGTGGATACAGCAGGATATCGCGGCGGGCAAAGCACTGTCTGATGCGCCCTTGCCCGACTGGGCGCTGAGCGGTCCGGTATGGGAGGCGCAGGCGGTGCATACGCCGCAAGGTTCATGGAACCCGCGTGCGGGGCGATATGAAGGGCGCAATACGCTGCCGGTGTATGCGCGGCAGGTGGATGCGCCGCGACTGGTAGGCGAGGCACCTGCGCTGGCGCGCACGGTGGTACACGAGGACGAGGGCGTGGTGTGCTGGACGCTGCCCGCGCCACACCCCGCCGATGTGCTGATTGTGTCGTTCAAGACCAAGATGCATACCTTGAGCCCGGCAGTGGTGCGCGGGCTGGTGAAGGCGGTGGGCCTTGCCGAGGCCTCGTACGCGGGGCTGGTGATTGCGCAGCAGGGCGAGCCGTTTTCCGCGGGGGCGGATTTGAAGGCGCTGCTGCCGGTATTCGAGCAAGGCGGCGCGGCGGCGGTGGCGCCCATCGAGCGCGAGATGCAGGAGATGGTGCTGCGGCTGCGCTATGCGCAGGTGCCGGTGGTGGCGGGGCTGGCCGGCATGGCACTGGGCGGCGGCTGCGAGCTGTCTGTGCATTGCGCGGCGCGGGTGGCGCATTTTGAAACGTATATCGGGCTGGTGGAAGTGGGCATCGGCCTGGTGCCGGGCGCGGGCGGCTTGACGTACTGCGCCCGGCGGGCGGCTGAATTGCGTGCCCTGGGCGCACCCGAGGCGCCGCTGCTGGCTTTTCTGAAGGGGTTTGCGCTGTCGGTGGCCAGCGCGCGGGTATCGCGCTCTGCGCTGGAGGCGAAGGCGATGGGGTATCTGCTGCCATCCGACCCGGTGGTGATGAACCGGCACGAGGTCGTGTATGTGGCGGCTCGGCTGGCGCGGCAATTGGCCGACAGCAATTGGCGCCCACCCCTGCCGGCGCGCTTTCCCGTGGCGGGGCGCGACGGCATTGCCACGCTGAAGGCACAACTGCTGAATATGAAAGTGGGCGGGTTTATTTCGGATCACGACTTCCTGGTGGGCAGCCATGTTGCCCAAGCGATCTGCGGCGGCGATGTCGACCCCGAATCGCTGGTGGACGAGGCATGGATGATGCGGCAGGAGCGCGAAGCGTTTCTGACCTTGCTGGCGCACCCGAAGACGCTGGAGCGTGTGGTCGGGATGTTGAAGACGGGGAAGCCGGTGCGGAATTGAGTTGCCGTGCTGGGGCTGGCAGGCAGGCTGCCTGGCGTACTGCGTTTACTTATCTACCGAACCTTGGTCCACGATGGTTATTGCGATGCATTCATCAGTATCGAAACGCAGCGGGCGTTGCCCGCGAAAGGATTGAACCATGAGCGCTCTTCAACAGGCATATATCGTCGCCGCCACGCGCAGCCCCATCGGCAAGGCGCCCCGCGGTTTCTTTTCGCATACGCGGCCAGACGACTTGCTGGCCACGGTGATACGCGGCCTGCTGGCACAGGCGCCGGGGCTGGACCCCGCCGCGATCGAAGACGCCATCATCGGCTGCGCCATTCCTGAAGGCCCGCAGGGGCTGAATGTGGCCCGCATGGGGGTGTTGCTGGGCGGCCTGCCCGCGTCGGTGGCGGGCGTGACGGTAAACCGCTTTTGCGCCTCGGGCCTGACGGCGATTGCCATGGCGGCCGATCGCATCCGTGTGGGCGAGGCCGACGTGATTCTCGCCGGGGGCGTGGAGTCAATGAGCCTGGTGCCGACGATGGGCATCAATACCAGCTTCAGTCCTGCTTTGTTCGAGCACGATGAAAACCTGGGCATTGCCTACGGCATGGGGTTGACCGCCGAAGAGGTGGCGCGGCGCTGGAAGGTGTCGCGCGAAGACCAGGATGCCTTCGCCCTGCGCTCGCACCAGCGGGCCCTGGCGGGGCAGCAGGCCGGGGAGTTCTCGGACGAGATCCTGCCCGTGGAGGTGGTGCGGCGCACGCCGAATCTGGCGGCGTCTGATGCCGGTGGCGGTTCCAGCGCCGGCGCCGCGCAAAACGCTACTGAACAATCGGCTTCGCGGGATGGCCGCACGACGCGTGCGAGCCGCGCGGCTGGCGCTTCCTCAGGCCATGACGGCTTGGTCACTGAAACCCGCCGCGTTGTAACGCTGGACGAGGGGCCGCGCCCCGATACCAGCCTGGAAGCGCTGGCCAAGCTGCGGCCGGTGTTTGCGGCGCGGGGCAGCGTGACGGCGGGCAATAGTTCGCAGACGTCGGACGGCGCGGGTGCGCTGCTGGTGGTGTCCGAGCGCGCGCTGAAGGCCCACAACCTGACGCCCCTGGCGCGGTTCGTGTCGTTTTCGGTGCGCGGCGTACCGCCCGAGATCATGGGCATCGGCCCCAAAGAAGCCATCCCGGCAGCCCTGAAGCACGCCGGCCTGAAGCTGGACCAAATGGGCTGGATAGAGCTTAACGAAGCGTTCGCCGCCCAATCTCTGGCCGTGATCCGCGACCTGGGCCTGGACCCCGACCGCGTCAACCCCTTGGGTGGCGCCATCGCCCTGGGCCACCCCTTGGGCGCCACCGGCGCCATCCGCGCCGCCACCGTCATCCACGGCATCCGCCGCCGCATGCTCGACTACGGCATGCTGACCATGTGCGTAGGCACCGGCATGGGCGCAGCGGGGATTTTCGAGCGGGTTTAATCGCTACAGTTCGTTGCGCCACGGCCAAAGCGTGGGCCGTGGCGCAATGGCGTATGTGTCTCACCTTGCGTGAGCTGCGCAATAGTCTGCATGATTTCACATGCGTCTTCAATCCCCGCGTTATGCTCCAATGACGAAGCGGCGGCCGCTCTGTGAGCGGGCCGCCGCTTTTTTTGCTGCGTACTTTGGTGACGCTGCCGCGCCTATCAATCCAAGTTGATGTTGGATTCGGCTGCGACTTTCTTCCACTTGGCGATGTCGCTGACGATGACCTTGCGGAATTCGTCGGGGGTGTTTGCAACGACGGTGCCGCCTAGTTGGGCGAGTTTTTCCACCATGGCAGGGTCTTTCAGCGCCTTCACTGACGCATCATGCAGTTTGGCCTGGACATCCGCGGGCAGGCTTTTAGGTGCAAGCAAACCGTTCCACGCCTGGGCGTTGTAGTTGGCGATGCCGGCTTCCTTGAAGGTAGGCACGTTGGGCAGTTCGCTGGAGCGCGCTTCGGCCGCGATGGCAATGGGCTTTAGCTGGCCATTGCGGATGAAGGGCAGTTCGGCCGCGATGGGTTCCCAGATCATGACGACTTCGCCGCTGATCACGTCGGTGAACGCGGGGCCCGCGCCCTTATATGGAATGTGCAGCACGTTAACACCGGCGATGGACTTGAACAGTTCCATAGCGAGGTTGCCCAGGCCACCCGCACCGGAGGAGGCGTAGGTGTAGGCTTCGGGCTTGGCTTGCAATTCCTTGATCAGGCCGGCCATATCGTCGGCGGGAAAGCTCTTGGTAACGCTCAACACGCCGGGAATGGTCTCGATCAAGGTAATCGGCGTGAAATCCACCACGGGGTCATAGGGTAGCTTTTTGTAAACCGCCGCGTTGGAGCCATGGGTGCTGGACGAGGCCAACAGCAACGTGTAGCCATCGGGCGCGGCATCGGCGACGAAGCGCGTGCCGATAGAACCGCCGGCGCCAGCCTTGTTCTCGACGATCACGCTCTGGCCCAGCGCTGCGCCGAGGCGGTCGGCGAACAGGCGGCCGATGATGTCGGCCGTACCGCCCGGGGCGAACGGCACAATCATGCGGATGGGTTTCTCGGGATAGGCCGCGGCGGCGGAGCCCGGCGCGGCAAGGCTCAAGGCGCCCAGGCAGCCCAGCATCAGCGTGGAAAGGGTTTTGGACAGCATGTGATCTCCTTGGTGGTTGTGCGTCAGTCCTGGATGCTGCGTTGCAGCCACTCGCCGACCAGGCGGGCAATATCGCGGCTGTTGCGGTCGAGCATCATGAAGTGGGAGTTCCCACGAATTCCTTGTTCGGGCAGGTCGATCTGCGACGCTGGCGCGTGCCGCGCCAGACGGGCCCAGAAAACCTGCGCGTCATTGCGATAACCCGTCCAGACGGGGCTCTGCGCGAGGTGGTCGCCCCATATAGCCAGATGTGGCGCGTAGGCGTAGTCGACAGTTTCTGGCATGCCGGTAGGCTCCAGCGCCACGACGGCGCGAACCTGGGCCGGGCAGGCCTGAGCCACGCGCAGAGCGTAGCCGCCGCCCTGGCTGTGGCCGATGACAATGCACGGGCCGACCTTGCGCACCAGCGCCTCGTAGGCGTGCTGCTCCATGTCGGCGCGGCCGAGCCAGCGCGGCACAAACTGACTGGCGAACGCGTCGAAAGCGCCCACGGGGAACTGCTGGCCGGCATAAGGTACGCCGGCGCGCGGATCGTCCGCATATTGCTCCGGCGCGCCGATCCGAAACAGTGACCACGCTTCCTGGCGACTGCGGTACACAGGCAGGTCAGTGAGTGTGACGACAGGCATCTTGGCGGGCGGCATCTTGGCACGTGGCGTCCCGGTGGATGGCATCTCGGTAGGCGGCATGCTCGCGGAAGCGTCGGCCTGCGTGTGGACAGGCGCCCACACGGCGCCCTGCGGCGGTATCAGCCAGGGCGAGCGGCCGCGTTCGGGGCCATCGGACACCAGCACGTCGAAACCCATCTGCAGAAAATGCCACAGCCAGCCATCGCGGCCGTCGGGGGTCGCCTCCCATTGACTGCCGCACATGCCGCCGCCGTGCCAAAGCAGGATGGGATAGGGATAGCGGGGGTTTGCCAACCGGTATTCCTGCACGTAAAGCTGACCCACGACGTAACTGCCGTTCATGTCTACTTCGCGCGCCTGCGCCGCAGGGATGATCTGCCGTTTTTGCACAGGCAAGCCGCTTAGCGTGAGATCTGTTCCGCCGACGTAAAAGCTTTTGACACTGCGGAGCGTGATGGTTTCCGGGGGCATTTCGAGTAAAGGCGCTGTGATGTCTGTTATCGCTGTAATAGCTGCTGTTGCTGTAATAGCTGCCGCCACTGTTTTGGCTGTGGCGGCAGTTGCCACTGGGAACCTCATATGGCGGTGATGGCCCTGGTGATTTGCCTCACGATGAACGATTCGCGGGCGAACAAAATGTATCAACATGCTAATGCGTCGATGCGTGGCGACTGTGCTTTTTACACCCTGGCTGTGCCAAAATGGCACAATGACAAGCTCGGCACTTCACCTTTTTCTTCTCTGCCCTCCTGCCCCAACAACCCGGTAATTTTCGCAAGCGCGATACACCCCAACGATCCGGCAGGCCCCAAAGACGCCATGAATCCTCCCAACAACCATCGTCAATCCCCCACAATCATTCACGCTCATCATGCAAGTTAAATGGCTGGACGACTTCGTGGCGTTGGCGAACTCGCCTTCGCTGTTTCACGCCGCGCAGGCGCGCAACGTAACGCACCCGGCGTTCGGGCGACGCATACGAGCACTGGAAGAATGGGCCGGTGTGCCCCTGCTGGATCGAGGGCCACAGGGCGTGGCCCTGAACGCCGCGGGCCGCGCATTTCTGGCATCCGCTACCGAGATACTGGATATCCTGCGCGACACGCGCGCCGCGCTGCACGAACCCGCGCACGAGCGCGTGCGCAAGGTGCACTTTGCCTCGGGCCGCACGCTGTCGCACTCTGTATTGCCGCCGCTGCTTACCCGTGTGCGCAAAGCCATGCCCACTTTCCAGGCCCAGGTCACCACTACCAGCCTTCAATATGGCATCGACATGCTGATGGACGGACGCGCCGATCTTCTGCTGTGCCATGCGCACGAAGCCCTGCCTGAAAAGGTGGACACGCGCGACTACGCCTACCTGCGCGTGGGCCGCGACAAACTAGTGGCCGTGAGCGCCCCGCTGCCAGGCGCTCATCCCCGCTACCGCGTGCCACGCGGCGCCCACGACGCCGCCGTGCCCTTCCTGGACTTCGCCCCCGTCATGTCACTGGGACGCATCCTGCGCAGCCGCCTGCACGCCATCTGCCCCAGCGAGCGGCTCGACGCAGTGTACGAATCAGACTTGGCCGAAGCCATCCACGCCATGGCCCGCGAAGGCGCCGGCCTGGCCTGGCTACCGCTATCGCTGGTGCGAGGCGATCTCGAAAATGGCACGCTCGTACGCGCCGATACTGCGTCATCCGACATCGACATGGAAATCCGCCTGTATCGCGCGCGCCGCAACCCCAAGACGATAGTGCGAGTGATTTGGGAGGTGCTGGGGTAGATGCTGTTGCCGCCCCATTCGCCCTTGCGGGCGAGCCGGTATTACACCGACGCTAGCGACTACATATCGCACTTGCCATTGGCGACCGTACGGCAAGGTATCAACCTGGCGGCAAATATCTTCCGCAATAGGCAACGCGGCAGGCATTGCGTAATGATGTAAAAAAACCCCCTGCTTGTGAAGGCAGGGGGTAAAGGTTTCGACAGGTAATTCGGCGCGCTGGGGCGCCCTGTCTTGTTGCTTGTTTGCTTACTTGAACGTAGTGATCTTGTCGCTCTTGAGCATGTCGGGGCCGACGTTTTTGTCGATCCAGGCCAGCGAGTTTTCACCTACGGGCGGCGTGATGAGTTCGGCGGGGATGATGGCCATTTTCTCGAGCACGCGGAATTTATACTTGTCACTGGCCTTGGTGATGCCGAACAGTTGCGCTTCCAGTGCCTGGCCATCTTTGCGGGTGAGCGAGATTTCCCGCCCGAAGCCCTTGAAGGTGATGTCGTGCATGGCCGCTGCGACTTGCTCTGTGCTGGGCCAGTTGCCGCCATTTTCCTTGATTGCTTTTTCGTAGCCCGCTTTCAGGCCGTATAGCGCCTGCGTCATGTGATAAACCGGATAGATGGGATAGGCGCCGGTCTTATCGTGGAATTTCTTGACAAAGGCCTGATGCGCGGCATCGTTGGCGGTTTCGGGATGCAGGAAGTAGTGGTCGCCGCGCGCGCCGACGATCACCCCTTCAGGCAGGGTATTGCCAAGGCGCTCGAGCGAGCTTTCGGCCAGCGGCAGCACGAAGGTGGAGTTCTTGAACAGGTTGCGCTGCGCGGCCTGGCGCACGAAGTTGTCCAGATCACCCCCCCAAGAGGTGGACAGGATCACATCGGGGCGCAAGGCCTGAAGGCGACTGATCTCGGTCGAAAAATCCGCGGCACCAAATTTGGGGAACATCTCGGCGACCACCTTCACATCCGGCTTGAACTTCTTGAGCGCGGCCAGGAAGATCTCGCGTGAGTCGCGGCCCCAGGCATAGTCTTGGTTGACGATGGCCAACGTCTTGAAATCGGGCTTTTGCTTCATCAAGTAAAGCACGGCAGCCATCATTTCGGTTGTGGCATTGGCGCCGGTGCGCACCGCATACTTCAATTCTTTCTGCTCCAGAACTTTCTCGGTACCACAGTCCCACAACACGGTAAGCTGCTTGAGATCCTCGGCGACGGGGGCCACGATGTTGCAGTGGCCGCTGGAAATCGCGGAAAGCATCACATCGGTGCCACCCTCTGACAGGCGCCGATATTCGGACAGCAGTTTTTCACCGCCGCCACCTTCATCGATATAGGTATGGCTGATCTTGACGCCCCCAATGCCACCCTTGGCGTTCAGGTCGGCAATCAGGATATCCGCCGCATCGCGCGCAGGTACGCCGAATACAGAGGCCGAACCCGACAGGTATGTCGAGATGCCGAGCTTGAGTTCCTGCGGTTTCTCGGCCGCATTGGCGGTGCCACTGCCGAGTAGAGCAGCGATGGTCAGTGAAAGTGTGGCGAGTTTTTTGTTCAACATGTGGTGTCTCCCCTCTCCGTGGTAAACGGTGAAAAATAAGCGGTCCACTTCTGGACAGGGCATGTGCCACTGATTACAACGGGCGGCGCCCTGAAGCCTGGTCTTGCCAATGAATGCTTTATCAATCAAACACAATCGCGTCGCGCAGGCTGCTGCCCGACGCAAGGTGATCAAAGCCTTCGTTCACCTGATCGAGCGTGAACGACTGACCCAGCATTTTGTCGACCGGCAGGCGGCCGAGTTTGTAAAGCCCGATGTAGCGGTTGATATCAATGGCCGGAACACCCGAGCCCAAGTAGCTGCCGCGAATCTCGCGCTCTTCGCCCACCATTTGTGCCAGCGGCAGCGTGAAGCCCATCTTATGATTAGGCAAGCCCGACGTGATGGTTGAGCCGCCTCGGTCTGTCAGTGTGTAGGCAGTGGTGAAGGCAGGCACGGCACCGGCCATGTCAAAGCCGTAGTCCACGCGCCCCCCGGCCGCGTCGACCAGCGCCGCGTCGCTTTCGATATTGCGCGGGTTGATGACATGCGTGGCGCCCAGCTCGCGCGCTAGCGCAAGCTTCTCGTTGCTGAGGTCCACTGCCACTACGCGGCGCGCACCCGCCGCCACGGCGGCAATCAAGGCGCTAAGGCCGACACCGCCCAAGCCGACGATGGCCGCAGTATCGCCCGCCTTGATGCGCGCGCGGTTGAGCACTGCGCCGGCGCCGGTAAGCACGGCGCAACCGAACAGCGCCGCCTCGCGGTGCGTGAGACCGGTTTCAACTTTGACACAAGAGCGCCGCGACACCACGGCATACTCGGCAAAACACGAAACGCCGGTATGGTGATTGAGATAACCGCTGCCATCGTGCAGGCGGCGCTCACCGCCCAGCAGCGTGCCCTTGGTATTGGCGGCCGCGCCGGGCTCGCATAGTGCCGGGCGCCCGCGCATACAGGGCGCGCAGCAGCCGCAGCTGGGCACAAACACCATGATGACATGGTCGCCCGGTTTCAGATCGGTGATACCTACGCCCACTTCCACTACCTCTGCCGAGGATTCATGTCCCAATACCATGGGCATGACGCGCGGCCGGTCGCCGTTGATGACGGATAAGTCTGAATGGCAGAGCCCGGCCGCCTTTATCTTGACCAGTACCTCGCCAAACGCTGGTGGATCAAGCTCGACCTCGGTGATATCCAACGGACGGCTTTTGGCGTAAGGAGCGGGTAGACCCATTTCCCTGATTACGGCGGCCCTGATTTTCATGTTGAAACCTCCAGTCGTATTCATGTAGTGGCGGCATATTCATGCGTACGGACGCTCCAGTGCAGCGCATATGCGCATGCCTGCGGGCACCGCACGCCCACACCCTGCGTTTTACACTGTTCGCCCGCCGTCTACCGGAAATTCCACACCATTGATGAAGTTGGCGGCATCGCTGGCCAGGTACAGCGCAGCGGCGGCCACGTCGTCCGGCATGCAGAAGCGGCCCATGGGGATAGTGGACACAAACTTGGCACGATTCTCAGGCGTGTCGGGCAAGCCCATGAAGAGTTCGAACATGCCTGTAATACCCATCACCGGGCAGATGGCATTGACACGGATGTTTTCAGGCCCGAGCTCGACGGCCATGGACTTGGACAACACATTGACCGCGCCCTTGGACGCGTTGTACCAGCTCAGCCCCGGCCGGGGGCGAATGCCCGCAGTGGACCCGATGTTAAGGATCACGCCCTTGCCCTGCTTACGCATGACGGGCACCACGGCCTGCGCCATGTGGTAAATGGACTTGACGTTGATAGTGAATATGCGGTCAAACATCTCTTCGTCCACATCCAGCATGGGCTGGTTCTTGTGCGTAATGGCGGCATTGTTGACGACAATATCTACGGCACCGAACTGCTCCAGGGTAGATGCAACCAGCGCATCAATGTCGGCGCGCTTGCCCACATCTGTGTGCATCATCAACGCATCGCTGCCAATTTCCGCTGCGACGCGGCGGGCCGCGTCAGCATTAATGTCAGCGATAACGACCTTGGCACCTTCCTTGGCATACAGCTTGGCAATGCCTTCGCCAAACCCGCTGCCGCTGCCTGTGACGATTGCTACTTTGCCTGCTAATTGACTCATCTCTGCCTCCGCTGATTATTCGCCGTGAAAGTGCACAATGGTTTTGATAGTGCTCATTTCTTCCAGAGCGATGAAGCCTTTTTCGCGGCCGTGGCCGCTGCGCTTGACGCCGCCAAATGGCAGCTCCACGCCACCGCCCGCGCCAAAGCCATTAATGTAAATCTGGCCCGCTTGCATGCCCTTGGCCACGCGCTGCTGCCTGTTGCCATTGGCGGACCAAACCGCGCCCATCAGGCCGTACGCCGTAGCATTGGACAGGCGGATCGCTTCTTCTTCATCATCGAAAGGCACGGCCACCAGCACGGGCCCAAAGATTTCTTCGGTGAGCAGGCAGCTACTGTGGTCCGGCGCCCGGAACAGCGTCGGCGTCACGAAATAGCCGCCTTCAGGCACGCCGTCGGCAATCGCGCCCTGTGCAATGATCTCCAGACCGTCTTTCCTACCTTGATCGATGTAGCGGTTTACACGGTCGAACTGCGATTTATTGACGAGCGGGCCGCACATCAGATCCATGTCGGGCGTGCCCGCGCGCGCCTTGGAAAACTCGACAGCGAGCGCGTCCATGAAAGCGTCGAAGATCGATCGCTGTACCAGCAGACGACTGCCAGCAGTGCAGGTTTGCCCCGTGTTGTAGACGATGCCCTTGACAATGGCGGGCACTGCGCGCGAAATATCAGCGTCGTCGAACACGATATGAGCCGACTTACCACCCAGCTCGAGTGTACATTTCACGGCATTTACCGCCGCAGCCTGCTGGATCAGCACGCCGACTTCGTTCGAGCCAGTAAACGAGATAAAGTTGATGTCGGGGTGCTTGGACAACGCCGCACCAGCCTCTTCACCCAGGCCAGTCACTATGTTCAGCGCACCAGCGGGAAAGCCCACTTCCTGCGCCAGCTCGGCCACGCGCAACACTGACAGGCAAGCATCTTCAGCGGGCTTGACGACCACGGCATTACCCATGGCCAGCGCCGGCGCCGCGCTGCGGCCAAACATCTGGGCCGGGTAGTTCCAGGGGATGATGTGCGCCGTCACGCCCAGTGGCTCGCGCACGACCTGCACAGCGTAGCCATTGAGAAAAGGCAGTGTCTGGCCGTGCACCTTGTCGGCGCCGCCGCCGTAGAACTCGAAATAACGCGCCAGCACCGCGACGTCAGCGCGCGCCGTGGAAATCGGTTTGCCGGTATCGCGTGCTTCAAGCTGGGCCAGTTCTTCGAGGTTATCGAGAATCCGCTGGCTGAGTTTCTGCATAAGACGGCCTCGCTCAAACGCAGCAAGCTTGCCCCAGGCGCCACTCAGGGCGGCGCGCGCCGCCTTCACGGCGCGGTCAACGTCTGCCGCGCGGCCACGCGGGATGGTGGCAAACACCTTCCCATCCACAGGCGAAAGTACATCCAGCGTCGCGCCATCGAGCGCGCCGGTTTTCTGGCCATCGATAATCATCTGCGTCATTGCTCAGCCTCTTGGGTAGTCGTCAGGCATTCCATGGCGCCGCGTTCGATCATCCACGTCTGGTCAGGGATATCACCCAACAGTTTGATATTTGATTCAGTGACGATCACGCACAGGTCTGGCTGCACGGCCTTCAGGCGCGCGAGCGACTCGGTGTAATCATGCGCCAGCTTGGGCGCCAGGCCCTGGTAGGGTTCATCCAGCAGCAGCGCGCGTGTGCCCACCATCAGCGCCCGGCCCAGCGCCACCATCTTGCCCTGTCCGCCCGATAGCCCTGCGCCCGAACGGCGCAGCATGGACTCGAGTTGCGGCACAACTTGCAGCACACGCTGCAGGCGAGCGTCGGTGTCGGCACGCGCGAGCTTTTGCGTGTCACAGGGCAGGCGCAGGTTTTCCTCCACCGTCATTGTGGGGAAGATAACCCGGCCCTCCGGTGAATAACCGATCTGGTGGGCGGCACGGGCATGGCCAGGCAGGCGGGTGAGCTCGATATCGTCAAGAAACACCTGCCCCGACTGCACGGGAATCAGGCCCATGATGGCGCGCAGCAGCGTCGTTTTGCCCGCGCCGTTGCGGCCGACGATACCAATGGTGCTCGCGCGTTCAAATGTTGCAGTGACGTTGCGCAAAATACGGTTACCCGCGAGGTCAACATTGAGTTGGCTGATCTTGAGCATGGGTCAGGTTCCGAGTACTTCGCTTTTGATGCGGGGGTTATTTAATACGTCGGCGGGCGCGCCGTCTGCCACCACAGCGCCCGAGATCCATGCAGCAACCCGTGTCGCGTATTTGGCGACGATGTCCACATCGTGCTCTACAAACCAACTGGTTACCTTGCGCTGATCGAGCGCGTTCATCACCGTTTGCATGAGGCCGTGCTTGTCTTCGGAAGCAACGCCGCTGGTAGGCTCGTCCATGATGATGAGCTTGGGCCGCAGCGCAAGCGCCATCGCGACGTCAAGCAGTTTGCGCTTGCCTTCGGGCAGTTCAACGGACAGCACATCAGCGTCATGTGCAAGGCCGACAAGGTCGAGGGTTTCATCCACTTCGCGCCCGTCAACTGTACTGGACAGCGAACGAAACCAGCTGAGGTCTTTGTTTTGGCGCGCCGCCGCGATCTGTATGCACTCCCGCACAGTATGCTCGGTGAAAAGCTGAGGCAACTGGAATGATCGGCCCACACCCAGACGCACGATCTTGCGCGGCGTCATGGCTGTAATATCGACGCCGTCGAAGTAAACCTTGCCTGAGGCGGGCTTGAGATAGCCTGTGCAGATGTTGATGAATGTCGTTTTGCCGGCTCCGTTCTGACCGATTACCGCCAGCCTTTCGCCACTGTGCAGCTCGAAATTGATATGGTCCGCGGCGATAACGCCGCCGAACGCCAGATACAGGTCTGTTGTCTTGATGAGTGGTTGCATATCATGCACCTATGCATTCACACGCTGGGCAACCTTACCGGCAAACCCTTTGGGTGTTTTTTTCACACGCCGGCTGATTTCGCCGACAAACCCCATGGGAAACATGAAAATCACAATCACCAACGTAGCGCCCAGCACAAACTGCCACAGCCCCGGGAAATACGCCGCCGACAGGAGCTTAACGGCCTCAAACGCGATGGCCCCGAGGAAGGCGCCCGCCGCATGGCCCGCGCCGCCCAGGATCGTGATGAACACGTACTCTCCCGAGCGCAGCCACGCGCCAATCTCTGGCGTGACCAAACCCTGCATCAGCGCAAGAATGGCGCCCGACAAGCCGACTACAAAAGCGGACAGCAAATAGCCCTTCCACATGACGTGATGTGCGGAAAAGCCCAAGTACTCGAGACGGGTTTCATTGGTTTTGATGGCCGCCAGCGCTTCTCCGCTACCCGACTTGAAATAGCGCTGCACCCATACCGCAAGCAACAGGCACAGTAGCAGCGTGAACACAAGAAGCGCCTGTTCAAAACCGCCGCGGTCGAGCTCCATGCCGACAAAGGTAGGGCGCACGACACGGATGCCATCGGTGCCACCGGTGATTTCGTAAAGCTTGCCGAGCAGCGCGAACAGCACCATGCTGAGCGCCAGATTGAGCATACCGAAAAAAATACTGCGGTAGCGCACGATGAAAATGCCGATGACAGCGCTGGCAGCCAGGCTGGCAAGCGTGCCCGCTGCGATTAATACGACGGCATCCAGGCCAGGATAGGCGCGGGCCAGAAACGCCACGGTATAGGCGGAGATACACGCATACATGGCATGGCCGAACGATACTTGCCCCGCGCGCACCATGACAGATACACCCAGCGCCGCAATTGCATATGTCAGACCAATGACAATGGGAGTGATCGTCCAGGGCAGTAACAGACCCGACGCAAGAGCCGCCAACGCGGCAGCTATGCTGAGTACCGGAATAAGCATCAGATCGTCCTCGCCTGCGCTACCGTGAATAAGCCATGCGGTCGCACGATCAGCACTGCAACCATGATGATGTACGGTACGGCCACTTCGAATTCAGGCGCCATATATACGGCGATGGCACGGACGATGCCGATGAGCAGCGAGGCGACCAATGCCCCGCTGACCTGGCCCAGACCCGCCGTGGCGACCACGGCAAACGACAGCACAATCATGTCTGTGCCCGCCCCGGGTACGAGCGATGTGGTGGGGGCAGCCATGGCGCCGCCCATAACACCCAGCACAGCGCCGATTACAAAGGTGACAAAGCCAATTTTGCGGGCGTTGATGCCCAGCGCTGTAGCGATTTCACGGTTGTGCGTGACAGCGACGGTCTGTTTGCCCAGCCGGGTGCGCTTGAGAAAGTATTCAAGCAGCATATACGCGATGAGTGCCGTGAGCGGTACGATGACCAGTTGGTAAGTGGTGTAGGTGATATTGCCCAGTTCGATGTTGCCGAGTCGGCTCACAACCTCGCTTGCGCTATACGGCTGCGCGCCCCAAATCAGGCGCTGGATGTCTTCAAGCATGAGAAAGCCGCCAAAGGTGATAAGCAGCTTGAGGGTAGGATCGTAGCCATGCGCGCGGCGGATGAGGACGATCTCCATCAACCCGCCCAGCACCACGCCAACCACCAACGCCGTGGCAAATAGCGTCAACAGCGGCAGCACGGCGGATTCTGTGGTGGGCGCCAACATCATCACAAAGGTGGATGCCGCATAGCCACCGAAGGCATAAAAGGCGCCGTGCGCTACATTGAGTATGCCCATGACGCCGAAGATGAGCGTCAGGCCCATGGATACCAGGAACAATAGGCTGGCGTAGGCAATGCCATCGATCAACGCCAGTGGCAGTATGTCGAAAAACAAGGTGTCTCCCCCCATGATGCGTGCCTTGTGAGCACGTCGTCGTGTGCGGGTGTGCGGGTACCGCCCGGCCATGCATGTGCGGTATGCCACGCCCCCGCGGAGAGTGGCTGCGTTATTGTTGTTGCGCTGCCTCCTCTCGCTCAACGCAGTGTAGAGGGATCAATCCACGCCCGGTATTTCTCTTTTTGAAAGGCGGGGTTTTTGGCCTGTTTACGCTAGGGATAACACGGAGAAGGCCTTGAAGTGCGCGAGGACGGCGTCTGGCGGCAAACCATTGTTATTCATTATGTGGCGCTTTGAAGGACAAGGCAAGGCGCCGCGCCACTGCATGCGGTGGCGCGGCAATGGTCGGTCAGCGCTGCGCTGTGCCCGCCAGCTGCTGCACCCAATAAGCCGTTGAAGCATCGTGCCCCGGATCGGCGGGAACTGCGCCGGCCAGCTCATTGGCGATACCCGTGGCCAGCACTTTGCCAAATTCAACCCCCCACTGATCGAAAGGGTTGATGCCCCAGATCAAGCCTTGCACAAAGACCTTGTGCTCATAAAGGGCCAACAGCGCACCGAGGGCGTAGGGGGACAGGCGGGGCAACATAATGAGGTTGGAGGGGCGGCCGCCCGCGTGCACCTTGTGATGGGCGAGCCATTGAGCGCGATCTTGCGGCATGCCGGCGTCCAGGCATTCGCGCAGCGCGTTGTCGTACGATTTGCCCTTGAGCAGCGCCTCGCGCTGGGCCAGGCAGTTGGCCAAGAGGATGCGATGGTGTTCGGCCCAACCGTGATCCGCGTGACGGCATACGATGAAATCGACGGGCGCGCCGTCGCTGCCCTGGTGCAGCCACTGGAAGAAGGTGTGTTGCGCGTCGGTGCCTGGCATGCCCCACACGGCGGGGCCGGTTGGCACCTCTACCCGACCGCCAGCCAGGTTTGCGGACTTGCCCAGCGATTCCATTTCGAGTTGCTGGATATAGGGCACCAAATCTGCAAGGCGGAAGTCGTAG
Organism: Paracandidimonas lactea; assembly: GCF_021653995.1. Classification (NCBI taxonomy): domain Bacteria; kingdom Pseudomonadati; phylum Pseudomonadota; class Betaproteobacteria; order Burkholderiales; family Alcaligenaceae; genus Paracandidimonas; species Paracandidimonas lactea. The sequence continues at coordinate 81,376 of NZ_JAJJOZ010000003.1, read as the reverse complement.
GGGGCGATGTTGAGCGAGCCATAGCCCAGCACGCTGCGGTTCACGATACCCGAAATGGCCATCTGCACCGGGGCGTTGTCGTCGATATCGGCCTGTGCGAAGTGCGCGTCCATGGCGGCAGCGCCGGCCTGCATGCCGGCGATGACGTCCATATCGCACGCCAGGCCGGTGGTGAGGCTGACGGCCGACCACAACGAGAAGCGGCCGCCGACCCAATCCCACAACTTGAAGACCTGGGCGCTGGGCACACCCCATTTTTCGGCCACATCGGGCCGCGCGGTGATGGCCACGATGTGGTCATGGGGATTCTGGATACCTGCTGCGCGCAGCCACTCCAGCGCGCGTTCGCCGTTCTTGAGCGTTTCGGTGGTGGTGAAGGATTTGGACGCCATGACGATAAGGGTGTCGTGCGGATCGAACCCCGCCAACCCGCCCTGCATGGCGTGGCCGTCGATATTGGCAACGAAATGGGCTGTGCGCCAGGCGCGGGCATAGCCGAAGGCATTGACGGCCAGCCGCACACCCCAATCACTGCCGCCGATGCCAATGTGGACGATGCTGCGCCAGCGGCGCTCGGAATCTGCCTGGCGCACGAATTCGGTGAGACGTTGGCGCTCGGTCGTTACCTCTTCGTCGGGGTCCGGCTCGCGCAGGCTGGTATGCCAGGCGGCACGCCCTTCGGTGATATTGACGATGCCGCCGTCCAGCAATTGCGCCCGCACGGCCTCGAATTTGCGCACCTCGAGCAGCGCGCGCGCTGCCTGCGCCAGTTCGGGCGAATAGCCCTGGCCGCTGATGTCCACATCCAGCCCGGCCGCGCTCAGCACGCGCAAGCGGCCGGTATGGATAGGCGAATTGGCAGCGGCGCGCTCAAACGCGGCCCATTGCGGCAATGTGTGCAGCGGCTGAAAGTTCTCGAGCTGGCTGGTGAGCGAATCGCTGTTCAATGCATACCCCTGGGTGTCTGTCTTGCTGTTGTTTTCGGCATTGTAATGCCAGCAAATTAGAGGCCCAGAGAGAAAGAGACGGTACGACGCAGGCGCCGTACAGATGGCGAGCAGCCCCTGACGCGGGTATTGGGTGTTGGGTGCGGGGTGTAGCGGCTACAGCGCCGCAATCACCAAGCGGCCGGCAACCGCTGCAACAGCGTGCCTGCCAACTGATGATTGCAGGCCATGTCTTAGCGGCGGCGGGTCGCTGGACCGGGGGCGCGGCCTGCAATGTGACGGAAGGTGATGCGGCCTTTGGTCAAGTCGTAGGGCGACATCTCGAGCGAAACTTTGTCGCCGGCGAGGATACGGATATGGTGCTTGCGCATTTTGCCGCCGGTGTAGGCGACGATAGGGTGGCCGTTGTCCAGGGTGACGCGGAAGCGGGAATCGGGCAGCACTTCGGTAACGAGACCACCCATTTCGATGAGTTCTTCTTTAGCCATAATTTCTCCTGTAAAAATGCCAATAGCGGTGCGCGGCCACGGCACGCAATGTGCCATTGCCACAGGCTGGCCCTTGCAGGTGCAAGGGCCGCCACCGCGCGATGCGGGGTAGTAGAATGCTGTGCGGCGCTTGCAATGAAGCGCCACATGCTGCGCTCGCGCCAGGCGCGAACGTGTAAGGGAAATGCGAAGCAGCGCGCAAGACCTGCTGGTTTACCGTGCGACGAAGCGGAAAGGCGCGTGGCGGTACTGCGGTACGCGGTTGACAAGCCTGAGAGCCTTGCGGCCGACCGTGATGGCTTGGTGTCGAGGGAACCTTGTGGAGGCTACTTTTTGCTTGCGGGGCAAGCAGTTAGAAGCGCTATGTTACCACGCAACCGGTTTCAAGGCCAGCCCTCAGTGCCCCATCTTCAACACCCGCGTGGAAGTCCGTGCCTGAACCCGTGCCTGCGCCTGAACCCGTGCCTGCGCCTGTGCTGTAACCGTGGCAGATGTCGATGCCGGTAGCTGTGGCGGTGCGCCCATTGAAGTCATCCGCCAGTACATCGAACAGCAGCGGACGCCGCATTAGCTGCGTGTAGGACGCCTACGGCGTCCGCGCTATCCTTCCCCGCCCTGAAGGGGGAGGTTTGCCGCGCATCTGATCAAATCAAAAGTTGATGCCCAGCCATTCCTTCACCTGTGCATGCAAGTCACCGCGGAACTCGTCCGGGGAGCCAGAGGCGGTGATTTCGCCCAGGCTAAGGACGTAGACGTGGTCGGCCATGCCGACTACGCGGCGCACGTTGTGGTCGACGAGCAGGATACCCATGCCGTCTTCGGCGAACTGGCGGATCCATTGGAAGATTTCCCCGGCAACCTTGGGCGCGAGGCCGATGCTGGGCTCGTCGATCAAGCAGACGCGCGGCCGCATCATGTAGGCTTTGGCGAATTCCAGGGATTTCTGTTGCCCGCCCGATAGGTCGCCGGCCTGGGCGTTCAGTTTCTCGCGCAGCATGGGGAAGCGCTGCAGGGTGTCGTCAAAGCGCTGCTCAAGCACCTTGCCGAAGGTTTTGCTGCGGCCTTCGAGGGCCAGACGCAAGTTGTCGCGCACGCTCATGAAGGGAAACAGGCTGGACTCCTGCGGGATGTACCAGAGGCCTTCGTCAATGAGGGTGTGCGGGGCGCGGCCGGTAATGGGCTTGCCATTCAGGCGCACGGCGCCTGCCTTGGGGGTGAGGAAGCCGTAGATTGTTTTGAACAAGGTGGATTTACCGGCGCCGTTCAAGCCGATGAGGCCGGCAATGGCGCCGGCGTGCACGGCCAGCGATACGTTGCGCAGCACGTCGATGTCGCCCATATAGCCTGAGGTGACATTTTCCATTTCTAGCACTGTTTCGGGCATTCCACGTTTCCTGTGCGACTGATGTTTATTGTCCAGAACTGATGTTTATTGTCCCGTTGAAGCACCTTGGCGGGTTGCACGTTTGCTGCATTTTTCAAGCCATCGCCCGCGCCTGCGTCCGCATAGGGCTTTGCACTCACCCCGTCAAGGAATGCTCCGCCGCCTCGCCCACAGGTGTTTCGCCAAGGTAAGCTTCGATCACGGCGGTGGACTGCAGCACGTCGTGCGTGGGGCCTTCGGCCAGCACTTTGCCCGCATTCATGCACACCGAGCGCGGACACAGGTCGACAATCACCGGCATGTCGTGGCTTACCAGTACAAAGGTCTGCCCCGCCTCGTTGCGGCGGCGGATGAATGCGGACATGATGTCCTTCATCACCGGGTGCACGGCAGCGAAAGGCTCGTCCAGCAAGGCGATGCGGGGCGGCACCATAAAGCAGGCGCCAAACTCCAGCAGCTTGCGCTGCCCCCCCGACAACTGCCCGGCGTCCAAATACATCACGTGTTCCAGTTTCAGCTCGGCCAAAAGCGCGTCGGCACGATCGTATGACTGTGTCTGAGACAAGCCCTGCGCCAAGCCGCACACCACCAGATTGTCGAAGGCGCTCATGCGGTTGAAGACGCGCGTCATCTGGAACATGCGCTGTACGCCCAGGCGCGCGAGCTGGGTGGGGTTCTTGCCCAATACGTCTACGCCATCGAGGCGGATGGCGCCGCGATCGGCCGACAAGTGGCCCGACAGCATATTGAGCAGCGTGGTTTTGCCCGAGCCATTGGGCCCGATCAGGCCGAGCAGTTCGCTGTCATGCACTTCCATGCTCACGCCGTCAACGGCGCGCAAGCCGCCGAAGCTGCGGGCGAGGCCTTCTACCACCATCAGCGTCATGATGCCTCCTTGCGGGTGATGGGCGTGCCGCCGCCGGCGGCAGGTTTACCGGAGAAGAGGCGCCGCACCAGGCCCCACAGGCCTTCGCGGAAGAAGCGCGCAAAGATGATGACCAGCAGTGCGAACACAATCATCTGTATGCCGCCCACATCGCGCAGCAATTCGGACAGCACGTACACCAGCAACGCACCAATGAGCGGGCCCACCAAGGTATTCATACCACCGATGACGACCATGGCAATGACCAGGCCGGTTTGCGCGATCAGGCCCAGCTCGGGGCTGACGAGGCGCGCGAAGGTGCCGTACAAGCCACCTGCAAAGCCACAGATGGCGCAGCTCATGAAGAAACAGATCGTCTTGCACCGCACAGTGTCGATGCCGCGGCTGGCGGCGCCGATCTCATCGTCGCGTATGGCCTGCAGAAAGCGACCCAACGGCATGCGCAAAGTAATGTAGATGACACCGGTGACCAGCGCCAACGCGGCCACGAAGATGTAGTAATAGGCCACCCGGCCGTCCACAATGGCCGGCACGTTGAGCCCCTGGTCGCCACGCGTGAAATCGATTGAGTTGTAGATGACCAGCCGCAGGATCTCGGCGAAAGACAGTGTGGTAAGCGCCAGGTAGGCGCCGCTCAGGCGCAGCACAATGCGGCCCAGCACCAGCCCGATGACGCCGGGGATGATGATGGCCATCGGCAGGCCTATCCACAGCGGCACCTGGTAATGGTGGGCCAGCAGGCCGGTGCTGTAGCCGCCCAGCATGGCAAAGGCCGCCGGCGCCAGGGAGAACTGCCCGGCGTAGCCCGCCAGCAGGTTCCAGCCCGACGACAGCATCGCAAAGTACATGCTCACGATCAGCACGCCCAGCCAGTATTGCGACTGCACCACGACCGGCAACACCGCCAGTACGGCAAGCACGATCAGGCTGAGCACGAATTCGCCGCGCAGTTTGCGGGCGTGAAGATTGGGGTGGGTATGGCTTCGCATATGTGCTTACACCTCGCGCGCGCGTTCGCCGAAAATGCCTTGGGGGCGGAACAACAAAATCACAATCAGCAGCACCAGGCCGTAGGTGTCGCGGTAGTCGTACGAGATATACACCGCGCCAAAGCTCTCCAGCACACCCAGCAGCAGGGCCGCGATGATGCTGCCCGGTACAGACCCCATGCCACCGATGACGACGATGACATACGACTTGATGGCGGGGAAAATGCCGACATCGGGCGCGGGGTTGATGACGGGCGCGAGCAGTGCGCCCGCCAGCGCGGCCAATACGCCCGACACCATGAAAACAATGCTGCTGGCGCGCGCCGTATCGATGCCCGCAATCGAAGCCCCCAGGCGGTTCTGCGCCACGGCCTGTATCTGTCGCCCCCACAAAGAACGCTTCAGGAACAGCGCCAACCCTATCATCAGCACGATGGCCAGCCCCGCCGTCACCAGCTTTTGCCCGCTCATCATGAAAGGGCCGAGGCTGATGCGCGTGGCGTCCCAGAGTGCGGGGCCGCGCATGGGATAGGGGCCGATAACTTTGTCGAACAAGTTGATGAGCAGCAGCGACAAGCCAAACGTGACGACGACCGCGTATTCGTCTTTCATCAGGCCCCACGATCCATACCCGGCATAGAGCGGACGCATCAGCAGACGTTCAGTGGCCCATCCCGTCATGGCGCCCGCAAGGGCCGCCAGCGGTAGCGCCAGCCAGGGCGGGACACCCAGGCCCAGCGCGATCAGCGTGTAGGTATACGCGCCGATCATATAGAACTCGCCGTGGGCGAAGTTGACGATCTTGAGGATCCCGAAAATCATGGCCAGACCGACGGCCATGAGGGCGTAGTACAGGCCGATGATCAGGCCGTTGACGAACAGGTCCAGCGCAAGCACTATGCGGTCTCCCGTTTGCGTGGCACCGGGGCCTTATGCCCCAGCACTTCGTTTGCCCCGATGTGTTCCGCGGCGGGCGCTGATCGCGGCGGGACGTCGCCGCGATCGATGCACATCAGCCCTCTGGGCAGTGCCGCCAGCCTTCCGGCGAGCCTGCCGCAACGCCAAGGTAGCCGCACCGCCAGCCGCCTTGCCGCCCTGCCGCTTACCGCTATTTGGCGGGTTTCACGAGCCGGTCCGCATGTAGCGGCTCGCCGCTCACCTGGATCAGCGTGGTCTTGCTCAGCGGCTGGTCGATCTCGGTAAGCTGGTAGGTGACGTAGGGGATGTCTACCCACTGCTGGTATTTGTAGCCCGGCTCTTGCGAGAACTTGAACGTGCCGCGCACACCCGTGTAGTCCATAGCCTTGAGCGCATCGATGATGGCGGCGCTGTCGGTGGACTTGGCCTGCTCGATCGCTTTGGCAAGCTGCAGCACAGAATCCGCAGCCTGGAAGATCAGGCGATTGGGCTCGCGCTTGTATTGCGCTTCATAGGCCTTGGTTACTTTCTGGCCCATTTCGGGCATGGGCATTTTGGGGTGGTACAAGCCGAAAGCCAGCATGTACTTACCCGCTTCTTTTACGTTCTGCCAGAAGTCCGGGTAGTCGGCGATGCCGGCGCCATCGTAGAACCACGTCTTGGCGCTGGGCGCCACGCCCTGTTCGTACAACTGGTTCATCAGGATGTACGCGGCGGGCGGCAGCATGATGTTCACCACCATGTCGGGTGGGTTGGCACGCAGCGGCAGCACGGCGGGGGTAAAGTCCTTGCCTGCACGGTCCAGCGCCTCATACTTGTATTTGACGCCCGGCGCCTTTTCTTTGAGCAGCTCGCCCAGCAGCTTGGCCTGGCCAATGCCGTAGTCGGTGTTTTCAGCAAACGCCACCACGTTCTTGACGCCCATGGCGGCAATGGTTTCCGCCATGGCGGTGGAAACGCGGGTGTTGTAGTTGCCGGGGTTGAAGACTTCCGCGTAGCCTTTCTTGCGAATATCGTCGGACCAGCAGTTGGTGTTGAGATACGGGATCTTGTAGCGATGCGCCACTTCGATCTCGGCCAGGCAGACCGAGCTCTGGTGGCCGCCAGTGACGGCCACCACCTTGTCGCGCGAGATCAGTTTTTCAACTGCGGCGCGGCCTTTTTCGGGGATGCCCTGGTTGTCTTCATACACGATCTTGAGGGGGCGACCCAGCACGCCGCCGTCATCATTGATCATCTTGGTGATGATCTCGACGCCGTCTTTCACCTGCGTACCCTGCACCACCGAGCCCGGGGGCGATTGCGCGATGCTGACGCCGATGACGATAGGCTCAGCGGCCTGCGCTGGCGCCGCAGCCATGCCCATCAGGGCGGCCGCAGCAGCCAATGCTGTATAGAACTTGTTGTGGATATGCATTGTCATCCTCCTTTGTGTACCCCGGTTTTTATGCCGCCGCCGCGCGAGGTGCGGTGGCATGGGTTTTTCTGCGCTGCACTCGCCCTAACGGCGCTATGTACGCATTGCCAACAGCTTCTCCGCCCGCGCCGCGGTTTCCAGCACTGTCCAGTCCTGTCCTGGCAAGGCAGCGAACTGCATGCCGATGGGCAGCCCACTGTCGCCCGTACCGCAAGGCAGTGTGATGGCCGGCATGCCGGTCAGGTTGAAGGGCAGTGTCAGGCTGGTCATGGCGGCGTGTGTAGGCAGGCTGACGCCGTTGATGTCCACAGCCGTCACACCATTGCGTGGCGCCGTGGTGCGCAAGGTGGGCGTCAGCAGCACGTCCACGCCGGACATGGCCTCGGCCATGGCGCGCGCCAACTGCGCCCTGCCGCCCTGCGCACGGGTGTACCAGATCGCGGGAAAGAATTGCCCGATCTCCAGCCGCACACGCACATCCTCCCCCAAGGTTTGCGGCATATTGACGAGCCGGTTCCAGTGGATGGCGGTGGCCTCGCTGCAGAGCGTGGCAAACTGCAGCGCGGCGCTGTGCTCAATGCCCGCAATACTGACCTCGCGCGTGACGGCTCCGTCCGCTTCGAGCAAATCAGCCGCCGCCTGGACGGCACGCAGTACATCCGGCGCGAGCGGGTCATAGAAGTATTCGCGGGGAATGCCAATACGAAGGCCGCGCAGTGTTTGCAGGGCACGCGGCACCTGCGGCGGTAGGCCGGCCATGATAGAAAACATCAAGGCAGCGTCGTCCACCGATTGGGCGATAGGCCCAAGATGATCGAGCGAGGGCCCAAGATCCATCGCGCCCTGGCGGGGTATGGCGTCGTAGCTGGGCTTGAACCCAACGACACCGCAACAGGCGGCCGGTATACGTATTGAGCCTGCTGTGTCGCTGCCCACGGCGGCGCGTACGATGCCCGCCGCCACGGCAGCCGCCGAGCCACCACTGGAGCCGCCCGCCGTATGGCCCACACCGCGCGGGTTGCCCACCGTGCCAAAGTGCGGGTTGGCACTGGTGATGCCATAGGCCAGTTCGTGAAGGTTGGCCATGCCTATGACACTGGCACCAGCTTGCCGGAGGCGCGCCACGGCCAAGGCATCGCTGGCGCAAGGCGCGGTATCCGCACCAGAGCCACCCGTCATCCTGAACCCGCGTACGTGCATCAGGTCTTTGACGGTAATCGGCACACCCAGCAGCGCACAGGGCTGCCCGCTGTGCTGCGCAGCCTCGGCAGCCTGCAGTTGCTGCCTCAGGCTGGCCTCGTCCACCAATTGGGTGAAGGCGTTGAGCCCGTCTTGCTCGTGTGCCGCCTGCGCGGCCTGCATGGTCGGCTCAAGCAGTGCCTGCCCGCCGACGCGTGCCTGGCGGGCAATGGCGGAAATGCCTTGTGTTTCGCTGTCGGGCGGCCGCCCCTGCCCCGCGAGCGGCCCCACGCGGGCCACATAGTGCGCGCCGTGAGCGTCGGCCATGGACGCGAGGTATTGCAATTCTGGGATGTTGAGCCCGAAACGCGCGACCCACTGGGCCTGGCGATCGGCATGCGGGTAGCCATGCAGTGCGGCCATGCCGCCTGCGATACCCATGAGATGCCTGACGACCTCTGACGCTACAGCCATGGATGCCTGCCCTCCGGAACACTGCGACCGGGCGGGGGCGTGTAGCCGCGCCCCTGCGCATTACAGCGCGGTGCGGGCTACGCGTGTTGTCTCCGCCGGTGTTGATTTGTTATGTATCTGATGACCGGATTTGCTGGCTGCGAAGCCAGCGTACGGGCATGATGCACGGCGCGATACGCGCTGTCAATGATGGATCGCGAGATGCGCGGTTCTTATGCATCAAGCGCTGCCAATGTGGCGTCGCTGACGTTGATACCCGCCTGTGCCTGGCGGGCGATGTCCAAGCGGCGGGCGCCGGGCAGGCGCACCTTGCTATCGGCCAACATGGCGGAGATCAGGTCTTCGACACGGGACTCGTACCCGGAGCGTCCCGCCAATGAGCGTGGGTCGATAACCAGGAAGACATGGCCGGTGTGCGGCCGGTTGCCCTCCGCCTGGAAAAAGGAATCGGCCTCGTAGCCAAAGGATGCACCCGTAAGCGCAACGCAGAGCAACTCGACCATGAGGGCGAGCAGTGCGCCTTTGATGCCTCCCGCTGGACACATCATGCCTTCGAGGCCAGCCTTGGGATCGGTGGTGGGTTGGCCGTTTTTATCGAGCGCCCAGCCTTCGGGGATGCTGCGGCCTTCACGTGCGGCCACCATCAGCTTGCCGCGTGCGACTTCCGACAGCGACAGGTCAATGACAATCGGGTCGCCTGAGCGACGCGGAAACACGGCGGCAATGGGATTGGTGCCGAACAATGCACGAGTGCCGCCCCACGCTGGCATGGCCGCAGGCGAATTGCTGAAAGCAAAACCCACCATCCCCGCGCGTGCGACAGCATCCAGATGCCCAGCCGCGACGCCGAAATGATGGCTGCGCGTGACGCCTGCGAACGCGATCGTATATTGGCGGGCGCGCTCTATGGCCTGCTCGACGGCCAAATCGCAGGCGGGGAAGGCCAAGCCTTCATCCGCATCGATGAGCACACCGCCGCCGTGGGCGCGCAGCACTGCCGGGACGGCGGCGCCATTGACACGCCCGCTGCGCAGATGCGAGGCGTACTGGGGAACGCGCGACAGGCCATGCGAGGCCAAGCCTTGCGCTTCGGCCGCCACCAGGGCACGCGCGGTGCTGCGGGCCATGGCTGGGCTGGCGCCGGCCCGCTCCAGCGCGGCGGCGGCCCGGGTTTCAAGCGCTTCGATGGTGAAGGTGGGCATCTAAGGTCTCCTTGGCATGCGGCCGCGTGACGTGCCCGCGCGGCGTACTTTTTTACGTTTGGCCGGGTTCGTGCTCCTGCCCGATATATTCATAACGTTCGGTGTTGACGCGTGAGACGCGCCATTCCACCGGCCGTCCGTTGTAGGTGTAGGCCACACGCCTTACGTTGAGCAGCGGGGTGCCTTTTTCCACGCCCAACCACTCGGCGTGGATATCGTCGGCCGACGTTGCACGGACGCTTTCGGCGGTGCCGATGACGTTTACGCCGAAATATTCTTGGTAGAAACTGTAGATAGTGCCCGGCCGGTCGCGCAGTTGTTCGCGTGTAAGGCCGCTGAACAATGCCTCGGGCACGCAGATGGTGTCGACCTGCACGCGCTCGCCATGCAGCGACAGGCCGTTGACGAATTCGAATACATAGGCACCCTGCGCGAGCGCCAGCTTCTCGCGCGCCTCTCCGCTGGCCCGCGTGCGGCGAAAGCCCAACAGCTCGGGCGTGGGGTAGCCTTTAACGCCGTCATGCCGGACGACGCGAAAATAGCGGAAGAAGTACTGATTGTGCGCATGCAGGGCAACAAAGGTGCCCCTGCCTTGATGCCGCACCAGGATGTTTTCCAGCACCAACTCGTCGATGGCCTTGCGCAGCGTGCCAATGGACACGCTGAAGCGTTCGGCCAGGTTTTTCTCAGGCGGAATGGCTTCACCCTGCGGCCATTCGCCATTGGCCAAGGCAGCCAGCACGGCTCGCTTTACCTGCTGGTACAGCGGCACACCGGACGGACTCAAGGCCGAAATTCTTGCACTCATAGGGTCTTCCAAAAAATCTGTTTCTTCAAAGCAGCGCGCCATCGAGCCGGTATGCCGTGCCGACCGCGCGGCTGAACCGAGAACATAGCATTTTACTCCCCCTTTACAATTCATCTAGATGATCTGCTTGACATGGATGATATCGCAAAATAAGATGAATCCGTATCAAGAAAAATGGCCCGTAGGGCCACAGCATCCTGCATCTCGCATCTCCTCATGCCATTCGCGCCCGACGTTCGGCGGCGCACGCTTCGCACACTAGGAATACACATGAGCAACACTGTTCTCGATGACACCGCCCCTGCGGCCGTCACCCCCCAAGGAGACTCTCCCATGATCCATGCAATCCTGCACGACCCGAAAGACACGGTGGCCGTGGCTGTGGTGGAAGGCATACAGGCCGGCACCGAGCTGCGCGCCTGGCTGATGGACGAAGACCGCATCATCAACCTGACAGCACGCCAGGACATCCCTATCGGCCACAAGGTTGCACTCAAAGACATGAAAGAAGGCGACACGGTCTACAAATACGGCGTCGATATCGGCAAGGTGGTGGCGCCGATCGCCGCCGGTGAGCACGCACACGTACACAACATCAAGACCAAGCGCTGGTAAGGGGGCCAAACGGCCATCTACCCCGCACCACGTCAGGCCCGCAAGCAGGCCGCAAAGAACCAGCAAAAGGAACCCAGCATGTCAGTCATCAACGCCTCCACCACCTTCATGGGCTACCGCCGCGACAACGGCCGCGTCGGTGTCCGCAACCATGTCATCATCCTGCCGGTGGACGATATCTCCAATGCGGCCACGGAAGCCGTCGCCAACAACATCAAGGGCACTCTGGCCCTGCCCCACCCCTATGGCCGCCTGCAGTTCGGCGAAGATCTGGAACTGCACTTTCGCACACTGATTGGCACCGGCAGCAACCCCAATGTCGCCGCCGTGATCGTGATCGGCATCGAGGAAGGCTGGACGCAACGGGTGGTGGACGGCATCGCGGCAACGGGCAAGCCGGTGGCGGGATTCAGCATCGAATTGCACGGCGACCACGACACCATCATGCGGGCCTCGCGCAAAGCCAAGGAGTTCGTGCACTACGCCACCGGCCTGCAGCGCGAAACCTGCCCCATCAGCGAGCTTTGGGTGTCGACCAAATGCGGCGAATCCGACACCACCTCGGGCTGCGGCTCCAACCCCACCGTGGGCAATGCCTTCGACAAGCTCTACAAACTGGGCAATACCCTGGTGTTTGGCGAGACGTCGGAAATCACAGGCGGCGAAGACATTGTGGCGGCGCGCTGCGCCAGCCCCGAGGTGCGCGAGCGCTTCATGTTCATGTTCAACCGCTATCAAGAGATGATCAACCGCTGGAAGACCAGCGATTTGTCAGAATCACAGCCCACCAAGGGGAATATCGCGGGCGGCCTGACAACCATTGAGGAAAAAGCGCTGGGCAATATCCAAAAGATCGGCAAGCAGTGCAAGGTGGACGGCGTGCTGGACAAGGCCGAGGTACCCAGCGGCAGCGGCCTGTGGTTCATGGATTCTTCGTCGGCCGCCGCCGAAATGGTGACGCTGTGCGCAGCCTCGGGCTATGCGGTGCACTTCTTCCCCACCGGCCAAGGCAATGTGATCGGCAACCCGATCCTGCCGGTGATCAAGATTTGCGCCAACCCGCGTACGGTGCGCACCATGTCCGAGCATATCGACGTTGACACATCGGCGCTGCTGCAGCGCGGCATTGACTTGGACAAGGCGGGAGACATGCTGCTGGAATGCATGCTGGCCACGGCAAACGGCCGATGGACCGCCGCCGAAGCGCTGGGACATCGTGAGTTTGTACTAACCCGTCTGTACGAAAGTGCCTGAGCCTTCAAGGCACGCAAGCATAACTACATTGGAGACGACTCATGCAACATCAACGCAACCCTTTGCGGCACATACAGCGCGCGCTGGCGGTCGCTGCCATTTCCACCGGCCTTGCCGCGCCTGTCTGTGCGGCAAGCTGGCCTACTCAACCGGTTACCATTGTCGTACCTTTCTCCGCCGGAGGCACCACTGACGTTGTTGCACGCCTGGTGGGCCAGAAACTGGGAGAGATGTGGGGCCAGTCAGTGGTCATTGAAAACAAGCTGGGCGCGGGCGGCAATATTGGCACGGCCGCAGTGGCTCAGGCAAAACCCGATGGCAATACACTGCTGATGGCATCGGGCAGCATTCTTACCGTGAACCCGCATCTGTATAAAAACCTGCCCTTTGATGCGGAGAAAGACTTCGAGTTGGTAACGAACGTGGCACGCGGGCCGATGGTGATTGTCACCGCCAAGAAAGTGAAGGCCAAGAACCTCAAGGATTTGATTGAGTACGCAGAAAATCACCCCAAACAACTGAATCTGGGCTCGGCCGGCCTGGGCAGCCAAGTGCACATGGCAGGCGAGAACTTCGGCTATTCGGCCGACATCGCCATGACTCACGTGCCTTATCGCGGCGAGGCGGCCGCGCTGGCGGATCTGATGGCGGGCCAAATCGATGTGATCGTAGGCAATATCGGCGCAGCAACCCCACTGGTAAAGGATGGCCGCGTGAAAGCGCTTGCAGTGGCAAGCGCCAAGCGGGCCGCCATGCTGCCTGATGTGCCAACGGCGGACGAGGCCGGCCTTAAAGGCTTTACCAACTATGGCTGGTTCGGCTTTCTGGCGCCTAAAGGCACACCTGCCGATGTTGTGAAGAAAATCCAGACGGACACCACCAAGGTTCTAGCCATGCCGGCAGTGAAGGAGAAGCTGGCCTCATTAGGTATGGAAGGCGTGGGCAACACACCGCAAGCCTTCAAACAGGAAGTAGCTGATGAGTCAAAGCAGTGGGCCAAGATCATCAAGGAAAGGAAAATCGTGATTCAGCAGTAGGTGTGATTCAGCAGTAGGTGTGATTCAACGCCACGGGTATGGGGCGGCCCGCGCCGCCCCATACCCATCAACGTATCAACCCATCAACAACCTGAATACCTGCGGCGCGGTGGATACCAGCAGCATAAAGCCCGATGTTGCCAACAGCACCAGCACGATACTGGTGAAAGAACTATCGCTGAAACGTCGGAACAGCCGTATGCCCAGCAGAGAAGGCAGCAGAATCGCAGGCACCAACACCAGGAATGGACCCACCAGCTCGCGCGTAATCATGCCATGCGCCAGCAGCGCCGTAAGCGTAACGATGTGCATAAAGAGATTGAAGGCCTGGAACGTAGTGCGCTGCTGATCTCGCGGCCAGCCGCGCAGCGTGCACCAGAGCGTGGGCACCACGCCAGGCAGGCCGCCAAAGCCGCTCATGGTGCCGCCCACCCACCCCACGATGCCATCGGCCGCACGGCCACCCCAGTGTATGGCGGGCAGGTGCGCCAGAAAAAGACGCATGGAGCAAAACACCGCCAGCAGCAACCCGACGCCAAACTTGAACAGCAAGGGGTCGAATACACGCAGCAGCCAGATGCCGGTGGGCACACCCAGCACGCCGCCCACAACAAAGGGGAACAGGCGTCGCCCGCTGAAACCATCACGCAGCGAGCCCACGGCCAGCAATTGCCCCACCAGCGATCCGAATACGACCACGGGTACCGCCAGTGCGGGCTCCATCACCCATGACCAGACCGATAGCGCGACGAGACCGAAGCCAAAGCCCGACAGGCCCTGCACAAACGCCGCCAACGCACCACCCACCGCAATACTGAGCCAGATTTCCAGCGCCATGCTCAGGCCATGCGCAAGGTGGGCGCCGGCAGCCCGGCTACCATCACATTGAGGCAGGAGGCGCGCCCCGATGCCATCGCGCGCGCCAGTGCGTCCGGCAATTGCGCCGCGTCCAGCACCTGCTCGCCATGGCAGCCCAATGCCGCCGCTACATGGTCGTAACGCGAGGGCAACAGCTCACAGCCGTATGTCTTGCCCGGACCATAGTCGCGCAGCTGTATCTGATATTCCGCATTCCACCGTGCATCGTTACCAACGACACACAGAATATGCAGGCCATAGCGGTGCGCGGTGTCCAGCTCCGCGCAATGAAAACCGAAAGTCCCATCCCCCATCAATGCAATCACTGGCGCATCGGGCCGCGCCCGCTTGGCGCCCAGCGCCATAGGCAACGCCGCCCCGATTGCACCAGCCGCCCCGTTTGTGATGCGATGCCGGGCATCCAGGCACGCCTGGCCCCATTGGCCAAACTCGCCGCCGTCGATCACCAGCACCGCATCGGGGTGTTGATCCAACAGCGCCTGGATGGGCGCGCACACCGCTGTGGGGTGGGTGCCGCCGCCCTGCTGCGCGTGGCGTTGCGCATCGGGCTGGCGGTAAGCCAGGCAGGCATCCACGCGTGCCAGCCAGGCCCTGTGGGGCGCGGGCCCATGCGCGGCCTCGCGCGCCAGCATCTGCAACGCGGGCAGCAAGTCAGCCTGATGCGCGGTTTCGAGGCGCTGACCGACGGCCTGTCGCGTGCGATCGAATTCCGAGGTGTCGGCGTCCACCTGCAAAAAGGCGCAGTCCTGCGCAAACACGGTGTCGCGGCCAAAGCCCAAGGTGAAGTCCAGCCGCTTGCCAGCCAGCAGCACGCAGTCGGCCTCGGCCAATACCGTGGCAAATGCCCCCAACGCCGGATCGTTGACGCCGCGAGGACTTTCGGTGGCGATCACGGGGATGCCGGACTGCACGCGCAATTGCGCTACGGCCTGACGGCCCGACCCGGTAAGGCCCTGCGGACCCACCAGCACCAGTGGCCGCTGGGCTCTGCGCAGGCGCTGGAGGAGTGGCCCGGCCAACGCGGCGGGCAGCGGCGTAACCATCGGTTCGAATGCATCGGGATCGGGCCGTTTTGCTTCGCGTGCATCGCCCTCCAGCACATCGGTGGGCAGGCTGAGATGTACCGGGCCCGGCCTGCCGGACAACGCGATGCGGCAGGCGCGGGCAAAGTCATCGGCAATGGTATTGGCCGATGTGACGGCCCACGCAGCCTTGGTGACCGGGCGGGCCATGGCCACCTGATCCATTTCCTGGAAGGCGCCCCAGCCCTGCATGGCGGCGGGTGCATGGCCCGACAACAGCACCACGGGCGACTCCGACATTGCAGCGGTATAAAGCGCGGACACGGCGTTGGCGTGGCCCGGGCCACCCGTTACCAGCGCGATGCCAACCTTGCCGGTCAGGCGCGCCCAGGCATCGGCCATATGCACCGCAGCGGCCTCGTGCCGCGTATGCAGCAAGTCCACGCGCGCTTCGCGCAGCGCCTCGTACACCGGCATGATATGGTTGCCCGATAGGCTGAAGACAGTATCAGCGCCCGATTGCAGGATGGCCTGGACGAGCGCCTGCGCGCCGCGCGGTGTCGATGTGCTCATGCAGTGTGCATCTCTTGCAGAATAGTTTGGCCGGGTGCCACACGATTGAATGCAACGGGCCGCCGCGTCAGCGTCAGGGCGCCCGCCTCCATACGCACCACCGAGAACCAAGAGTTTTCCAGGTCGCGCACCTCGGGGAAGTCTTCACGGAAGTGTGCGCCGCGCGAGTCTTCGCGTGCCAGCGCGGCACTGACGATGGCCTTGCTGACGAGAATCAGGCTATCGAGATTGAGCCAGTCCTGCCACGTTAGGTTGTAGGCGCGGTTGCTGTCGTCGACACCGGTCTGCAGCAGATCGTCGTGCAGGATCTCCAGCGCAGCGGCAGCACGCTTCAACCCTGCCTCGTCGCGCACAATACCGGCGTCATCCCACATGCAGTCGGCCAGCCGTGCGCGCAGCGCGTACAAATCGCCCGCAGGCATAGCGTATGGGCGTTCGGCCGCCCTGATCGCGGCTTCAACACTGCCGGCATCGTGATCCTGCAGGGCGCGGCCCTGCACCCACTGGGCAATGCTGTCACCCGCAATGCCGCCAAATACGGTGGAGTTGGCCACACCATTGCCGCCCAGCCGGTTGGCGCCATGCACGCCGCCGGTATCCTCGCCGGCGGCGAACAGGCCCGGCAGGTCTGTGGCGCAGTCAGGCTTGAAGACCACGCCGCCCATCATGTAGTGAGCAGTGGGCACCACTTCGACCAACCCGCCAGCCAGGTCAAAACCGCAATCCGCGCAGCGTTCCACCATGCCCTTGAACTGTTTGCGCACCTTGTCCGGCCCCAGATGGCTCATGCTGATATAGACGCCGCCATTGGGTGTGGTGCGGCCGGCGCGCATTTCGCTGTAGATGCCGCGGGAGACAACATCGCGCGTGGCGCGCTCGCCGCGCTCATCATAGTTGTGCATGAAGCGTTCGTTGTCGCCGTTGAGCAAGTAGCCGCCGGCGCCGCGCAGGCCTTCTTCGAGCACCGTGCCTGTCATGCGCGTGTCTAGCCCCGCGAGCAGCCCGGTGGGGTGGAACTGCACCATTTCCATATCGCGCAGCGGCAAGCCCACACGCAAGGCCATGGCCAGGCCGTCGCAGCTCTTGTCGCCTGAGGGCGTGTGGAACTTGTACATGGTGGGCCCGCCGCCCGTGGCCAACAGAACCGCCTTGGCGCGCACCAGACGGTACAAGCCGGTGCGCAGGTCTATCATCAGCGCGCCGGCAATGGCGGTGCCATCAGCGGACGGTATCAACGCAATGGCGCGGTGCTCTTCCAGACGGCGAATGTTGCGCGCCCACACCTGTTCTGCAAGCCTGTTAATGATCTCGATGCCGGTGAGGTCGCCCTTGTGCACAGTGCGATCAAAGGTTTGCCCCGCGAAGGCTTTCTGATGCAGCGTGCCGTCCGCATTACGGTCAAAGAAGCAGCCTAGCTCGTTTTCCAACTCGTGAATGCGCGTGATGGCGGTGTTCACCAGGGTCCAGGCCAAGTCCTGGTCCGGCAGCCATTTGCCGCCTGTAATCGTGTCCATGAAGTGCCGTTCAGGCGAATCACCTTGCGCCAGTGCGACGTTATAGCCACCCTGCACCATGCGCGTGCATCCGCACTTGCCCAGCAGGCCTTTCACGGCCACGGTGATGTCCAGGGCGGGATCGGCATCGTAGGCATGCAGCGCGGCAAACAAGCCCGCGCCGCCAGAACCCAGGATAAGTACGTCTGTGGTTACGACGTCCAGTTTTGCCATGGTGCGTCTCCGCTTGGGTTGCTTGTGATTGGCTGGGTATCCCCGTGCTCGCATGCATAATGGCCCGGTAGGCCGTATATGCCGCGCAAGCGCTGTATGCCTCGCGTGACTTGCATGCCTTGCGCGGCCTGTCCCCTGGCACCGCCGAAGTGCTGTGAAAGGATTGCCATTACGCCGCCCCCAGCGACTTCAGTACCGCGTCGCGGCGGCTTTGCACCTCGGCGTTGACATCGTCATAAAGCGAGTTGCCTTCGCTGTCCATGCCTACCAGCAGCGGCCCGAAGTCGCGGATGCGAAACTTCCACAGCGATTCAGGGTTCAAGTCATCCAGATCCACATCTTCGATCTGTTCGATCCAGGTGGTTTCAAGCGCCGCGGTGCCGCCGACGATACCCAGGTAGACACCGCCCAGTTCCTTGAACGCCGCCTGCGAGCCTTCGTGCATGCCGCCCTTGCCGATGATGATGCGCACACCGCATTGCGCAATCAGTTGGCGCGTAAAACGCTCCATGCGGGATGATGTGGTGGTGCCGATGCATATGGACTGATAGCCTGCGGGAAATTCCGCCGACACCTGCACTTTGCGTACATTGGGCGCAGTGTGGATGACTGCATGGCCATTGAGGTCGAAACGGGTCGTACGGCCCTTGTCGAACATGGCGATGTAGGTGGCATCGCGGATGCCGAACAGGGTTTTCTGCAAAGTAACCGTGTCGCCCACGCGCAATTGGCGCACCTGCGCTTCGGTGATGGGCATGTCCAATTCGTAATGTGCCATGGTTGATGCCCCTTTCTCAAAAACCGTACTCGATGATGCCGCCGCCTAGATGCGCCGTCGCACGCCGCGCCGAATGGCATTGCATGTTGACGGCCACAGGGTTCATGGTGATGTGCGTGGCGGCCAATTCCACATGTACCGCAAAGGCAGTGGCGTCACCGCCCAGGCCTTGCGGGCCTACGCCCAGTTGATTCACCGCTTGCGACAGTTCGCGCTCCAGCTCAGCGCCGAGCGGGTCTTCGCACGCAGAGCCTAACGGGCGTGTGGCCGCTTTCTTGGCCAGGTGCACGCACAGATCAGAGGTGCCGCCCACACCCACGCCCACAATGGTTGGCGGACAGGTCTTGCCGCCGGCATTGATGACACAGTCGATCACAAAACGCTTGACGGCCGCCAAGCCTTCGGCGGGGATGGCCATGCGCAGGAAGGAATTGTTTTCCGAACCACTGCCCTTGGGGATCATCTGAATGTCGAGCGTGTCCGGCGCATCGGTGTAGTCAATGTGAATCACAGGCACGCCGGGGCCACAGGACGTGTGTTCATTCTGGCGGCTGATAGGATGCACGACGCTGGAGCGCAGCGGATGTTCGCGTGTGGCGCGCTCACAGCCCTTGCGGATGGCTTGCTTGAGGCGCCAGCCGTCCACCACGACTTCGCGGCCAATCAATACGTTGTAGATTGGGATACCGGTATCCTGGCACAGCAGGTTCTCGTTTTGCTCGGCCACCGCAATATTGACCACCATGGTGTCAAGGATGGATCGCGCGCGTTCCGACGTTTCCATTTCCTGCAGCTTGCCAAAGCCGGTCTTGATATCGTCGGGCAGCAGCTTGAGCGCGCGTATGTATAGGTTGCGGGCAGCTTCCTCAACTTGTTCGTAATCTACGGTTTTCATCGCTTCATCCCATTTGTTCAATGTCGTGCACGGCGACATGCGCGTCACCACGGCATCAATACCGATATAGACACCCGCAGGCTTGGGCTCGACTGGCGTCGCTGTGCTTGGCGCTGTCGCCATTGCGCTTGCCGCGCTACATCAGCATCGCCACCACAAATACCGCCGACACAGCCGCCGCGGCGCCGAAGGCCATGCGCACAAGGTTCTTGCGCGCGCCCTGCCAGGGTTTGAACTCCAGCAGCAGAATACGTATGCCGCCCAGTGCATGCACAGTCAGCAGCAGCACCAGCGCCCATTCGCCGAATTTATAGGCCGGCGCCTGATACCAGCGCAGCGCGTTATCCAGCGCGGCCTCGCCCTTCAGCGCCAGACTCAGTGTCCAGAAATGCACGGGCAGAAACAGCGTAAGCAGCAGGCCCGATACACGGTGCACGGCAAAGGCCACCCAGCTCGTGTGGCGGCGGGCGCGCATGTCATTGGTTTTCATCACGCCGCCCCAAACGTAACAGCCCACACGGCGCGCAGGCCCATGCCGAGCAACAGCAGGGCTACCGCATGGGCAAGGGCACCCGCGATGGCATCCTTCATGGCGGTAGCCTCCACCAGTATGTTGCGGATGCCGATCGATGCATGCACCGCTACGAGCAACACAAAAATCCCGTAGAAACCGGCCCACAGCACGCTGCCACGCGTACGGCCCAACACCTCGGCCGCGGATAGGCCGCCGTTGATGGCATAGATCATCACTGCAAGGTGAATCGCCACAAACAAGGCCATCACCATGGCCGTGACGCGCTGCCAATACCAGCGCTGCGCCGAGCGCACGGCGGCGTGAAGTGCATCAATCATGTCCGGCTCCATCGCCCGTCTCCACGGCAAGCTCCCCGCGCATGGCAGCGCGCGCGGTGGCGCGCTTCAGTCCCGCAATGCTGCGCGTCGGCGAAATATGCTTGGGACAGCGTTCTGTACAGGAGCCGAGCGAATGGCAGCTATGGCAGCCCGCGTCGCCCGCCACGGCGGCCAGACGGGCGCGGTCGACGTCTCTTACATCATTCATCAGTGTCCAGGCGCGGTTCAGCGCGGCCGGGCCGAGGTAATCCGGCCGCCAGCTCACCACATCACAGGATGAGTAACATACGCCGCAGCCTATGCATTCGATACCCGCCTCGGCCTCCTGGCGTTGCGGCGAGGCCGGGTTGACCGGCACCACTGGATCATTGCGGGTGCGCTCACCTTTGAAGCGCCCGTGGGCGGCCTGCAGCTTGCCGAAGAAATCGTCCATATTGACGACCAGATCCTTGATCAACGGCAGATTGGACAACGGCGCCAACTGGAGCCTGTTGCCCGCGCATACGCTGGACACGTGTGTGCGGCATGTCCAACGCGCCACGCCATTGACCTGCATGGCACAGGAGCCGCACATACCGACACGACAGGCATAACGATAGGAAAGCGTGGGATCGAGATAGCGCTGGATGTGCGTAACCACGTCCAGCACCGTCTGGCTTTCCCGACGCGGCACCTCGAATGTCTGGTATGCGCCGTTATCAGTACCCCGCCATACCTGCACCTGCAGAATCGATGATGAAGTAGGCATGTTTCGTGTAATAAGTTCGTGGAACGTAAAACCTTCGTGAACTGCCTGTCCGCGCCGATGCATCACCCAAGGCTCGCCGTGCGCGGACGGAAGCAATTCGCATCGCGCCGCCGCAAAGGTGGCGGTGCTTTACTTTATGTCCGTGATGACGGCCACCGGCTGCTACGGGCGGCCGACCGAATGCCAAGCCTATCGGTGAAGCCATCATGGCGCGTTTGTTGACGAAAGTAAAACTATTAATTATTGTGGCTAGGCCAAGTATTTTTAATATGTCGCCGCTTCCACCCGCAACGCGTCCTTGCCTTGCGGCTGCCTGCTTCATTCTTTATCTCGCTTATGTCCTCGATCCGGCAATTCAAAACCGCACTGGCCGCCGCACGCCTGGGCAGCTTCGCCGAAACTGGCCGGCAGGTCGGGCTGACACAGGCCGCCGTCAGCCTGCAGATCAAGAACCTGGAAAACGACCTGGGCCTACGGCTGTTCGAGCGCGGCGCGCATTCGCTTGCAGTGACGCGCGATGGCCGGCAGGCGCTGGATCGCCTGGCCGCCATCGTGGGCGAGTATGAGCGCTTGCGGGTGCGGCCCGACAGCGCCCTGCGCGGCACCCTGCACGTGGGCGCGCTGGTTTCCGCACTGATGGGTTCCTTCGGCGCCGCGCTGGCCGACATCAAGAGCAACTACCCCGACCTGGATCTGCGCCTGTTCGCCGGCCAATCCGGCAACTTCGCTGACATGGTGGCGCGCGGCGAACTGGATGCGGCCGTCGTCACCGAGCCGCCCGACGGCGCGCCCGGCGGGCTGGTATGGACCCCCTTCTATGAAGAACCTCTGGTACTGATCGCGCATCAAGACCTCGCCCGCCAAAGCGTGATGGACCTGCTGCACAACGAACCCTTTGTACAGTTCGACCGCAGCCTATGGACGGGCCGACTGGTGGAATACGCCCTGAAAATGCTGGACGTCCAACCCCACGTAACGTTGGAACTTAACTCTATCGAGGCCATTGCCCAGCTCGTGCGGCAACACTATGGTGTGGCCATCGTGCCCCATCTGGCCAACGCCGAATGGGCTGACCAACAGTTAGCCGTCAAAACCTTGCCCGGCCGCCCCATCATGCGCGCCGTCGGCATGCTGGAGCGGCATGTGCACGACAAAAAGCCGGTGACGGCCGCACTGTGCGCCCTGCTCGCCGCACGGCAAAAACACGCGCCAGCTCAAACTGCTTAGCCAGCGCCGCCGTGTACGGAACGTGCGCAAACCGCAAGCGGTGGTACACGACAGTTTCCGCATCGCAACATGGCCGCGCTGAAGTTGTCGCAAAACCCGCACTTAACCAAGCACCAAACCAGTGCCAAACAACAAAAAATTTACCCTTCGCGGACAACGTATCGGGGTTAACACCAACAATACACCTCAAATAAATTTAATAACTTAGATGCGTCCCTTTTTAATTTGAGCAGGAATAATAAATTATTTAATTAG
Organism: Paracandidimonas lactea; assembly: GCF_021653995.1. Lineage (NCBI taxonomy): Bacteria > Pseudomonadati > Pseudomonadota > Betaproteobacteria > Burkholderiales > Alcaligenaceae > Paracandidimonas > Paracandidimonas lactea. Next base: position 58,822 of record NZ_JAJJOZ010000003.1, on the reverse strand, counting down.
GGACGCACCACTAAATTTTCTGTTGCATGGCAGAGAGTTAGCGTATATCTTCACCATTCGGAGTGCGGTCTTTGTTATTGCACCGCACCATCATCAAGATTCCTAGAGTCTCCCGCCATGCCTCAAGATCACCGCCACGCCCCCACCGTCGTGCCCCGCGTCGCCGCCGCCCAGCCTGCCGCCAACGCTACCAGCGCAGCCGGCACCCCGCGCGCCACCGCCCCCGCCGCGCAAGGCCTGTACTCCCCCCATAACGAGCACGACGCCTGTGGCGTCGGTTTTGTGGCCCACATCAAGGGCCGCAAAAACCACGCCATCATCCAGCAGGGCCTGAAGATCCTCGAAAATCTCGACCACCGCGGCGCCGTCGGCGCCGACGAGCTCATGGGTGATGGCGCGGGCATCCTCATCCAGATCCCCGACCAGCTCTACCGCGAAGACCTCGCCGCACAAGGGGTCGAATTGCCGCCGGTAGACGAATACGGCGTCGCTATGGTTTTCCTGCCCAAAGAAACCGCCTCGCGCCTGGCCTGTCAGCAAGAGCTCGAACGCGCCGTGCGCGACGAAGGCCAGGTCGTGCTCGGTTGGCGCGACGTGCCCATCGATTCCGATATGCCCATGTCGCCCACCGTCCGCGCCTGTGAGCCCGTCATTCGCCAGTTGTTCATTGGCCGCGGCCCAGACATCATGGTGCCCGATGCCCTCGAGCGCAAACTGTATGTCATCCGCAAAACCGCCAGCCATGCCATCCAGCGTATGCAGCTTGCGCACGGGCAAGAATATTTTGTGCCCTCCATCTCGGTGCGCACCGTCGTCTACAAGGGCTTGCTGCTGGCCAATCAGGTCGGCGTTTATTACCGCGACCTGGCCGACACCCGTGCTGTGTCCGCCCTGGCCCTGGTTCACCAGCGCTTCTCCACCAACACGTTCCCGGCCTGGCCGCTGGCCCACCCCTACCGCATGATCGCCCACAACGGCGAAATCAATACGGTAAAAGGCAACTTCAACTGGCTGCGCGCCCGCGAAGGCATGATGCAGTCGGCCGTGCTGGGCAGCGACTTGCCCAAGCTCTACCCCATCGTGTACGAAGGCCAGTCTGATACGGCCACCTTCGACAACTGCCTTGAGCTGCTGGTGATGTCGGGCTACTCGCTGGCCCACGCCATGATGATGATGATCCCCGAAGCGTGGGAGCAGCACGCCGACATGGACGAAAACCGCCGCGCCTTCTACGAGTACCACGCTGCCATGATGGAGCCCTGGGATGGCCCCGCCGCTGTTGCATTCACAGACGGCCGCCAGATCGGCGCCACGCTAGACCGCAATGGCCTGCGGCCGGCACGCTACCTGATCACCGACGACGATATGGTCATCATGGCGTCCGAAGCTGGCACACTGCAGGTGCCCGAACACCGCATCGTCAAGAAATGGCGCTTGCAGCCAGGCAAGATGTTCCTGATCGACCTGCAGCAAGGCCGCATCATCGACGACACCGAGATCAAGTCGCAACTGGCCAATATGCACCCCTACCGCCAGTGGATCGAGCGGCTGCGCATGAAGCTTGAGTCGCTGCCCATACAGCAGGCCGAGCCACCGCGCAAAGACGTAGCCTTGCTGGATCGCCAGCAGGCCTTCGGCTGGACGCAAGAAGACTTCAAATTCATCCTTCAGCCCATGGCCGCCAACGGCGAGGAAGTCACCGGCTCCATGGGTAACGACGCACCGCTGGCGGTGCTGTCGAACAAATCAAAGCCCTTCTATAACTATTTCCGGCAGTTGTTCGCACAGGTAACCAACCCGCCTATCGATCCGATCCGCGAACAGCTTGTCATGTCGCTGGTGTCGTTCATTGGGCCCAAGCCCAACCTGCTCGATATCAATAACGTCAACCCGCCGCTGCGCCTGGAAGTAAGCCAGCCTGTGCTGGACTTTGCCGCCATGGCGCAGATCCGCAATATCTCGGCACTGACGACCGACAAGTTCCGCTGCTACGAGCTCGACATTACCTACCCGGTTGCCTGGGGCCCGGACGGCATCGAAGCCTGTATCGCCGCGCTCTGTTCAAACGCGGCCGACGCCGTACGCAGCGGCTACAACATCCTGCTGATCACCGACCGCAACATGGACAGCGAGCATGTGGCCATCCCGGCGCTGCTGGCCACATCGGCCATCCACCAGCATCTGATCCGCGCGGGCCTGCGCACCGGCACTGGCCTGGTGGTGGAAACCGGTTCGGCGCGCGAAGTGCACCATTTCGCCTTGCTGGGCGGCTACGGCGCCGAGGCCATTCACCCGTATTTGGCGCTGGAGACCCTGGCCGCCATGCCGCAGCCGCAGCAAGCCACCAAAAACTACATCAAGGCGATCGGCAAAGGCCTGAACAAGGTGATGTCCAAGATGGGCATCTCCACCTATATGTCGTACACCGGCGCCCAGATTTTCGAGGCCGTTGGCCTGAGCAGCAGCCTCGTCAATAAGTACTTTGCCGGCACGCCCAGCAACATTGAAGGCATCGGTATTTTCGAAGTAGCCGAAGAAGTCCTGCGCACGCACCGCGCCGCCTTCAGCGACGACCCGGTGCTGTCCAATGCATTGGACACCGGCGGCGATTACGCCTGGCGCGTACGCGGCGAAGATCACATGTGGACGCCCGACTCCATTGCCAAGCTGCAGCATTCGGCGCGCGCCAACAACTACAACACCTACAAAGAATACGCGCAGCTCATCAATGACCAAACGCGCCGGCACATGACGCTGCGCGGCCTGTTCGAGTTCAAGGTCGACCCTTCGCGCGCCATTGCGCTGAGCGAAGTCGAGCCGGCCAAAGAAATCGTCAAGCGCTTTGCCACTGGCGCCATGTCGCTGGGTTCAATCTCCACCGAAGCCCACACGGTGCTGGCCGTGGCCATGAACCGCATCGGCGGCAAATCCAACACCGGCGAGGGCGGCGAAGACGAGCTGCGCTACCGCGACGAGATGCGCACCGGCAAACGCACGATCAAGAAGGGCGATACGCTGGCCTCGGTGCTGGGCCACGAACGCATCGAAGCCAACGTGCCGCTGGCCGCGGGCGATTCGCTGCGCTCGCGCATTAAGCAGGTAGCATCGGGGCGTTTCGGCGTATCCGCCGAATACCTCAGCAGCGCGGACCAGATTCAGATCAAAATGGCACAGGGTGCCAAGCCCGGGGAAGGCGGCCAGTTGCCCGGCCACAAGGTCAGCGAGTACATCGCCAAGCTGCGCTACTCGGTGCCGGGCGTGGGCCTGATTTCACCCCCGCCGCACCACGACATCTATTCCATTGAGGATCTGGCCCAGCTCATCCACGACCTGAAGAACGTCAACCCGCAGGCATCGATCTCGGTGAAGCTGGTGTCGGAAGTGGGCGTAGGCACTGTGGCCACAGGCGTTGCCAAGGCCAAGGCCGATCACGTGGTGATCGCCGGCCACGACGGCGGCACAGGCGCTTCCCCGGTTTCGTCCATCAAACACGCCGGCACGCCTTGGGAGCTGGGCCTGGCTGAAACCCAGCAAACGCTGCTGTTGAACAATTTGCGCAGCCGCATCCGCGTGCAGGCCGACGGCCAGATGAAAACCGGCCGCGACGTCGTGATCGGTGCGCTGCTGGGCGCGGACGAATTCGGCTTTGCCACTGCGCCGCTGGTGGTTGAAGGCTGCATCATGATGCGCAAATGCCACCTGAATACTTGTCCGGTGGGCGTGGCCACGCAAGACCCTGTACTGCGCAAGAAGTTCCAGGGCAAGCCCGAGCATGTCGTCAACTTCTTCTTCTTCGTCGCCGAGGAGGTGCGCGAGATCATGGCCCAGTTGGGCATCCGCCGCTTCGAAGACTTGATCGGCCGTGTCGATCTGCTCGACACCCGCAAGGGCATCGACCACTGGAAAGCGCGCGGCCTGGATTTCTCCAAGGTGTTTCATACCGTGCACACCGATGGCTCTTTGTTCCAGATCGAAGCGCAGGATCACAACCTGGGCCATGCTCTGGATCACCAGCTCATCGAGCGCAGCAAGGCAGCCATCGAACGCGGCGACAAGGTGTCGTTCATTACCCCGGTGCGCAACCGCAACCGCACGATCGGCGCCATGCTGTCCGGCGTGGTGGCCGCGCGCTATGGCCACGACGGCCTGCCCGACGACACCATCCATATCCAGTGCAATGGCTCCGCAGGCCAGAGCTTCGGCGCCTTCCTGGCGCATGGCATCACCCTGGATCTGGTGGGCGAAGCCAACGACTATGTCGGCAAAGGCCTGTCGGGCGGTCGAATCATTGTGCGCTCGCCCAACGACTTCCGCGGCTTCGGCCCGGATCACATCATTGTCGGCAACACCGTGTTGTATGGCGCGCTGGCCGGCGAGGCTTATTTCAATGGCGTGGCGGGCGAACGCTTCGCGGTGCGCAACTCCGGCGCGGCCACGGTTGTCGAAGGCACCGGCGACCACGGCTGCGAATATATGACCGGCGGCACCGTCGTGGTGCTGGGCAAGACCGGCCGCAACTTTGCGGCTGGTATGTCGGGCGGCGTGGCCTACATCTGGGATCCGGAGGGCACCTTCCATCGCAGCTGCAACACAGCGATGGTCGAGCTTGAGCGTCTGATGGCACACGAAGAACAGGCCGAGCAGGACGACCAAGAATCCTGGCACAGCGCTCTGCGCGGCGGCCCGCGCGAAACAGACGAAGCCATCCTGCGTCGCCTGATCGAGGATCACTACCGCCTGACGGGCAGCTTCCGCGCCCGCGACATTCTGGATGACTGGAACCGCAGCCGCCAGGCCTTTCTGAAAGTCATGCCCATTGAGTACCGCCGCGCGCTGGGCGAAATGTGGCGCGCCGCCAACCTGCAACAAATTGCCGCCTGAGGATTTGAATAATGGGCAAAGTAACTGGATTTCTGGAGTTCCAACGCGTCAAGGAAGCATACGAAGCGCCCGCGGTGCGCTTGAAGCACTGGCGCGAATTCGTGGCACCATTGACGGACGCCGAAGCCAAGAAGCAAGGTGCGCGCTGCATGGACTGCGGCATCCCCTTCTGCAACAACGGCTGCCCGGTGAACAACATCATCCCCGACTGGAACGACCTGGTGTATCGCCAGGAATGGCGTCAGGCGCTGGACGTGCTGCAATCGACCAACAACTTCCCCGAGTTCACAGGCCGCATCTGCCCCGCCCCCTGCGAGGCCGCCTGTACGCTCAACATCAACGATGACGCCGTGGGCATCAAGTCGATTGAGCACGCCATTATCGACAAGGGCTGGCGCGAAGGCTGGGTGACGCCCCAGCCGCCCAGCCGGCGCACGGGCAAGAAGGTTGCGGTGGTGGGCTCGGGCCCTGCAGGCCTTGCCTGCGCGCAACAATTGGCACGCGCGGGCCATTCGGTAACGGTGTACGAAAAGAGCAATCGCATCGGGGGCCTGCTGCGCTATGGCATCCCCGACTTCAAGCTTGAGAAATCTCACATCGACCGGCGCTTGGCGCAGATGGAGGCAGAAGGCGTGGAATTCTGTCCCTCCACGTATATCGGCAACCCGGAAGACGCCCAGGAAGGCCTGACGGTAATTACGCCCAAGGCACTGCGCGAGCAGTACGATGCCATTGTGTTGTCGGGCGGCGCGGAACAGCCGCGCGACCTGCCCGCCCCCGGCCGCGAACTGCACGGCATACACTTCGCCATGGATTTTCTGCGCCAGCAGAACAAAGCCAATAACGGCGACCGCGTCAGCAAACAGATCAATGCGAAAGGCAAGCACGTGATCGTGATCGGCGGCGGCGACACCGGCTCGGACTGCGTGGGCACCAGCAATCGCCAGGGTGCAGCATCAGTCACCCAATTCGAGCTAATGCCCCGCCCGCCCGAGGAAGAGGACAAGCCGCTCACTTGGCCATATTGGCCCGCCAGGCTGCGCACATCTTCGTCGCACGAAGAAGGCTGTGAGCGCGACTGGGCAGTGTCGACCAAATCGTTCGAGGGCAAAGACGGCAAAATCACCAAGCTGATTGCCGCACGCCTGGAATGGACGCGGGACAAAGCAACCGGCCAGATGAAGATGCGGGAAGTGGAAGGTTCGCAGTTTGAGTTGCCCGCGGATCTCGTCTTTCTTGCCATGGGCTTTGTATCCCCCGTACGCACCGTGCTGGACGCCTTCGGCATCGAGGTAGACCCGCGCGGCAACGCACGCGCCAACACCGACGACTACCGCACCAGCGACGACAAGATCTTCGCCGCCGGCGACATGCGGCGCGGCCAATCCCTGGTGGTCTGGGCTATCCGCGAAGGCCGCCAGTGCGCGAAGTCTGTGGACGAATACCTGATGGGGGCGACCACGCTGCCGCGCTGAGCGCCCCACGCGGGATGACACGGCCGCTCCGTCATCAAGGGCGGCATCATGGCAGTGCGCTGTTTGACACGAGGCGCCCCCCGAACGATCGCAAATGCACTGTGCCGCACAGTACGGATGCGCACGGCGGGCACTTGCCGTGTATCCTGCATTTATATAGATTCGCACTGAAGAATGCGGGCCGACAGATCATTTCAGTATCGCGTCGGCGAATGATGTCTGGGACCAAAGCTTGATCGCCGAGGTCCTAGGCCACGAAAGGGCAAGCCGCGAAATGAAAAAACGGGCTACTGACATCACCACAGCCGATACTCCGCCAGGCATGGTGGCGTCGTCCGTGCAGCCCCCCCGCCATGTCCGCATGCGCGATGTCGCAAAAATGGCCGGCGTCGCCGTCACCACAGTCTCCCGCGTATTGACTGAACCACAGCGAGTTTCACCCAAGACCATGAACGCGGTCATGGCGGCCATCGAGACATTGGGTTATCTGCCGAATCGCGCCGCCGGCAGCTTGCGCTCCAATCGCAGCAACATGATTGCCGTGCTTGTGCCCAATATTTCCCACTCGGCATTTGCCGAGACACTGCAGGGCATGGCAGATCGTTTCCGCGATCATGGGTATCAATTGCTGATCGGACACACCGGCTATTCGCTGAAAGAAGAAGAAGACCTGGTCGCCACCTTGCTATCGCGGCGACCCGACGGCATTGTGCTGACCGGCTACACCCATACCGAAACCACCACGCGATTGTTGAAAGCAGCGCAGATCCCGATTGTCGAAATGTGGAACCTCTGCGAAGACCCTCTGGACATGATGGTCGGATACTCCAACTTCGGAGCGGCTCGCACCATGACGCAGCACTTGCTCGAACGAGGCTACCGCCGCATCGGCTACATTGGCGGCCTGGTCATGGACAATGACCGGACACGCCAACGGGAGGCCGGCTTCATGGCGGCGCTGACCGAAGCGGGCATAGAGATCGATCGCGAGCGGATGGAGCGCACGGATTTCGAGTTTGAGGCCGGCGCCATCAGCTTCCGGAAGATCATGCAGCAGCGGCCGGATACCGAAGCCATTTTTGCCAGCAGCGATATCCTGGCGGTAGGCGTCCTGCTCGAATGCGCGAAGCTGGGCTGGCCGGTGCCCGGGCGGCTCGCCGTCGCAGGGTTCGATGACTCGCCGATGGCAAGCCTGATGACGCCCTCACTCACCACCATACGTGTACACAAATACGAGATTGGCGACAAAGTCGCGGAACTGGTTCTGAATCGCCTTGACGGGGAAGCGGCATCGGAGCCCGCCCGCATCATTGACGTAGGGTTTGAGGTAGTGGCGCGCGATAGCGTTGGCCGCCGCCACGATCAGGCCAGCATGGCAAGCGGGCGTTCCAGATAGTGTTACAGCTTTTGCATCCACTTCGCCGCCACTGCTCCGTCCATCGCGCGATGGTCTGCCGACAACGTCACGCCCATCACTGAGGCGGCGACAATCTCGCCCTCTTCCACGACCGGGGCTTGCCGGATCGCACCAACCGCCAGTATGCCCGCCTGCGGAGGATTGATGATGGCGACGAAGTTCTCAATACCGTACATGCCCATGTTGCTGATTGCGAAAGTCCCGCCCTGGAACTCCTCCGGCTTAAATCCGGCTTCACGCGCACGCACGACCAGGCCCGCCATCTCAGCGCTGATTGCCGAAACTGCTTTTGTTTCTGCGCACCGGACGATAGGCGTGATCAGACGGGAATCTGTGGAAACGGCTACGCTGATATCCGCGTGATCGAAATGCAGCATGCCCTCTTCCGTCCAACGGACATTGGCCTGCGGGACATCGCGCAAGGTAAGCGCCACGGCGCGGATGATGAAATCGTTGACGGACAACCGCTCCTGGCCTTCGCGCTGCGTATTGACCTCGGCACGCAGCGCCAGCAGTTTGTCGACGCGGAAGGTCTGCGAAAGGTAGCAATGCGGGACGGTGGCCTTGCTTTCGGACAGCCGACGCGCGATGGTCTTGCGCATGCTGGTGTGCAGGACTGGGCAATGCGCGGGTGCGGGTGGCGCAGTCGGCACAATGCCTGCCCGTGACTGAATGCCTGGCAACGCATCTTGCGCGGGCAATCTGTCAGCCCCCTGGCCCGACTGTGCCGATGGCGCGTGTGCTTCATCAATAACAGGCATACAGCCAGCCCGCTGTACATCTGCCTTGACGATCCGGCCGTTCGACCCGCTTCCGTACAACACTGATAGCGCTATGCCAGCGTCTTTCGCAGTACGCCGGGCGACAGGACTGGCAAAGATTCTGGTCGCAGGCGCGTCCGCGTGGCCGGGTGCCGGCGGGATCCCAAGCGGGGCATTTTTCTCGTTCGCATTCGACGGAACAGCGACAGGAACACCCGTGTCACCCTCATCAGACATAATGGCAATCGGTGTGCCAACTTCGACTTCATCGCCCTGGCCAACCAGGAGCGTGGCGATAGCCCCAGGATCTCAGCCAATGTCCTGTGCAGAACCTCACGAGCGGGCGCGCTGAACTCCGCCTTCGGATCGATGCCGTCAGGTGCCACGTACTGCAAGGCTTTCGCGAGAAATTGATGATGACCTCGATGTGATCCGTTCACGTGGTCGTTCGCGTTTAGCAAAACGATGGAGCCGACCGCTCCGCCCTCCTGTCCGACGCTGGAGTGCGCCGGTCCATGGACCAGTCCTTCGCCAGCCAGTTCCAGGACAGCTTCCTCGAACCCGCGTATCAGATAAAGCTGGGCAAGCATGGTTCCGAGCAGCGTAGGGGAGGCCGACTTCCAGTCCTGGTCATCGGCCCGCAGCTCGACCCAGTCTGCCGCTGACGACAGCGCAATGCGTTTAGCCATCTTCGTTTTCCTGCGGTGAACGTTGCTTGCCGGTGCTTGCCTGTCGATCGCTTCATGCTTCATGATGCGGCGCCTCCTGTCTTTCCGGGCCGTGCCTGCGGGATTGATCCGCTTTCATCGAAGAACTGGATGAACTCGATGACAGCATTCTCTGGCGCGTATGCGTATACCAGTTTTGAGTATCCGGGCCGCAATGATAACGGTTCGGTTGTCGTACGATACCCGGCTTGCATGAGGCGCTGGTGCAGAGCTTCCACATCGGTCACCTCAAACGCCATATGGGTATATCCGTTATCGCACTGGCGTTGCGAGGCGCGGTCGCTGCGGGGACTCATGTACTCGAAGAGCTCCACGCGATATGCACCGAGCCGCAACATGGCCATCCGGGCGGCCGCAGCGGGAAGGTCTGTGACACGGCTGAACGCCTCTCCATCTCGCCGATCTACTACCCACTCGAGCTGCATACCGATGAAACCAGTGAAGAATTGCAAGGCCGCATCGAAATCCTCGACGCACAAGGCTGTGTGATGCGGCCCTGCGACAAGATCGCGTGCGGTCGGTGAGGATGGCGCAGTGGATGCCGGTGTGGATGCCGGGGTCTCATCCGGTGTTGCTGCCGATATGGCCGGCGAGTTCCGGCTCGCGGCCGAAGTCGGCGCCGGGTTTGGTGTCAGCGTAGGAGTAGGAGTCGGTGCATCCATGATCGTGCCGCCTTTCTAGTCGCGGGTTCAACTGTTCACCATGCCGCCATCGACATTGATGATCTGGCCGGTGATATAGCTGGATGCATCGCTGCACAGGAATATCGCCACATTGGCCACCTCTTCCGCCGTGCCCCAGCGCTGAAGCGGTATCTCCCTGCGCAGGCTATCGCCGCGCGACGCAATCACCTGCGCGGGCATGCCGGTATCGATGATTCCCGGCGCAACGCCGTTCACCAGGACGCCCGGCGCCATCTTGCGGGACAATGCACGGACCATTGCGGCGACGCCGCCTTTGGATGCCGAATACGCGAGATGATCCCAGGAACCCCGGCGATAGGCCACGGAAGCGGCCAGCACCAACCGGCCCTGTCCAGGGCCGCTCATCTGCGAGATCGCAGCACTCACAAGGTCGAACACCATGTCAAGATTGACCTTCAGCGTTCGATCCCACACGCTGCGATACTGCTCGCCGAGATCATCCTGCTCGTAGATGCCCGCCATGTGAATCAGGCCATACAGCGGGCCATCGCAAGCCAACGCCTGAGCGCATTTTTCCGGTGAATCAAGATCGCTGCACCGCACCTCGTGCTTTGTGCCTTGCAGCGATCCAACCACCGATTTCAATGCCGCCTCATTCCGGTCTACAAGTACCAGCCGTACACCATGCCGGTCCAGTTGCTGCGCGCAGGCGTGACCTATCCCGCCGCCCGCGCCGGTAATGGCGATAGTGCGGCCAGACCATTCCTCTTGCTTCATTCTTGCTCTCCGAGCGATGCGGGCCGCGCAGGGCCGGCGCGATACCTGCGTTACCGGACGATGGCGTCCTTGCCAAGCTTCATGCACTCGGCATTGATGTGATCCTTGTAAGGCGGCACATAGCCTTCGAGGGATGTTCCCGTCAGATACTGGCTCTGGGCCTTCCACAGGTCTTCGTCCACATACGTCGCTTCAGTGGGCTCATATACGTAGCGGCGATCGTTGTAGACTGTCTGCGCGCCTTCTGGTTTCAAGGCCTGGTACTTCTGCATCACCGCCAGCACTGCGTCCTTGTTTGCCGGGTCCGCGATGAACTGGCGAGCCTCGATCGTGGCCTTGCAGAATGCCAGCGCCGCTTCGGGGTTTTCGCGGACAAACTTTCCGTTGGCCAGCCACAGATCATTGATAAGGTCGCCGAAGGTATTGTCGGGACCGGTATTGACGTTCACCAGGTTCTTGTAGCCGATGCCTGCATCTTTCATCAGCCCATCTTCAGGAATCCATGTCACCAGGTAGTCGACCTGGTTGGTCTTGAATGCCGATAATGCGCTCGCCGCGCCGCCCGTAGGAATGAAGGTGATCTTGCTCGCGTCAACGCCGGCCTGCTGTGCCAGCAACTGGACGAAAATCTGGGTCTGCGCGCCAAGGGCGGTCACCCCGACCCGTTTGCCTTCGAGCTGCTTCAGATTCGCCTTTGCCTGATCGGTGAGGCCTTTGCCAGGATCCTTGATATCTGCGTCTGCGTGGCCGATGATGGAGTAGAAGCTTGTCTCGGCGAACGGCGCTGCGACCACGAGGTCGCGCTTCTGCTTGAGTGCTGGCAGATAAAGCCCGGGGTATCCGGGCCCGAACTGAACCGATCCGCTCGCCAGTGCGGAAGTGATGGCGGGGCCGCTGGTCGCGTTGGCGAACTCGGGCTTCAAGCCATGCTTTTCAAATAGCTTGTGCTCGACCATCACGCCAATCTGGATTGATTCCGAAGAGCCGGTAAAGTAGATGAGCGTCACCGGCGTGAGCTCTTTTGCGGCGACGCCTCCCGCCGCCATGCAAGCCAGCGCCGTTAGCAGGGGCCCCATGAGTTTCTTTGAAAATGTGCAGCGCATGTATGTCTCCTTCGTCTGATAATGACGTCATGCAGGCTGTGATCAGCCCGTTTTTTTCCACGACAACAACCGCTTTTCCACCAGACCTGTAGCCCAGTAAACACTACCGGACACGATACCCATCCAGATGAGAGTCCCGTATACGGCGTCCATGCGGAACTGCGCCGAGTACAGCATGATCAGTTGGCCCAAGCCTGCACGGGATGCAACAATCTCAGAGCTCACCACGCCAAGCAAGGCGTACGTGAATCCCAGCCTCAGGCCGGCAAAAATAGACGGCCAGGCGACCGGCAGGAGCAGTTTCCAGAACATCTGGGATTTATTGAACTTGAGCGCGCCGGCGAGCATCAGGTGATCCTGGTCGACCGACTTGACCCCGGCCCTGCAGTTGTAAAAAAGCACGAAGAAGACCAGCGAAACGCCCACGGCAACCTTGCCTGCCAGGCCCAGGCCCAGAAAGGCGATGAAGATAGGCGCCAGCGCTATGCGGGGCAAGCTGTTGAGCGCCGATGCGTAGGGTTCTATCGCGTTCTCCAGCCGCGGCATGAGCGACACGATGATTCCGCACGCGATGCCCGCCACGCTTCCCAATGCAAAGCTGATGATGGTTGCCTGCATGGTCGACCAGAAATGGCCCCAGAACTGGGGCGACACGACGCTGTCCCCCAGGAATTCGGCCACGGCCCAGGGGCTGCTGAAGTAGTAGGTGAGCCCTTCGTCCCACTTGATGATCAGCGCCCAGATAATCACGCCGACGATGCCGGGGATAAATTGCTCCAGCCGGCGGTTCAGCCCGGGCTGGCGAGGCTTGATCGGAATGGGCGCACCGACTGCCTTGCCCGGGTCTTTGTCGAGCGTCGGTGCGGATCCGCCTGTGCCTCTGGGCGTGTCCGGCGCTTGCGGCCCGGGTGTGAGCCTGTTCATCGCCTGGAACCTGTTCACGGGTAGGGGATTGGTTGTGCGCTCCGGCCTGGTGGCGGTTGTCGAGCTATCCATGTCGCGTAGCGCCACTGTGATTTTTGTCGCCATGATGGCTGCCTCCGGGTCAAACTGCCGCAGCTACTTCGCGCGGATCTGTTCCGTCCGGGCTGGCCACTGAAAGTGCGGCGCGCACACGCTTGAAAATCTCGCCGAACCGCGGGTCGACGATGACGCCTTCGGGGTCGCGCGGCCAGCCGAACGGCATGGGCTCATCGAGCGTGATCTGGCCGTCCGCCAACACGACGATACGGTCGGCCAGCGCGATAGCTTCGGTAAGATCGTGCGTGACGAAGATCACCGTTGATTTGCGCTCATTCCATTGATTCAGGAAATCGCGCTCGAGCCCAAGACGTGTCTGGGCGTCCAGTGCAGCAAACGGCTCATCCATGAGCAGCACGTCTGGGTCAAGCACCCATGTGCGGGCCAGCGCCACGCGCTGCCGCATCCCATGGGAAAGCCCGCCCGGATAATACTGGAGGTACTTTGCTAACCCTACGCGTTCAAGCTCGATCGCTGCCCGCTTTGTCCTTGCAGCTTTTTCAACCCTGTTGATTTCCAGCGGGAGCTCGACGTTGTCGATCACCTTGCGCCACGGGAACAGGCAATCACGCGCGAACATATAGCCCAGATGGGTTTGAGGATCATCTACCGGCCTGCCATGTACGCGGACTGATCCCTCATTTGGCTGGAAGATACCCGCCAACAAGTTGAGGATCGTTGTCTTGCCACAGCCGCTTTTTCCTACCAGCGCGACGAATTCTCCCTCGGCAATATCCAGCGATACGTTATCCAGTACGCGTCTTTCACGATTCGCATCGAACCAGACTGATACGTTATTCAGTTGCACACTGCTTTCTGCCTGCCTCATGGCTTGTCTCCAGAAAGGAGCCTGGTTGACTGGCCGACCAAGGTGCGAGGTCGCCTGTTACCAAGCTATAAGCTACTGATTTTTGTTATTTTTCTGATCGAATGGTGTCGGCTGCGAGTATTGAATCATGCCCACAAGGATACTTCATGGCATCAAATGGTATCGATACCATTTAAACTGGATGATATAGATGAATCGAAGGGCGAGGTAGTAAAAATTGTAAGTCCAGCGTCATTTTGCGGGTTTACCATGACGCCCCGCCCGGATGGATGGACCCTGCTGCAAAAACCGCCTTATCGTGTTAGCGGCTACGCTACGAACCAAGGACTCGGTCGGCCGCCGAGACTGGATCGACTGCGGAATGAGTGATAGAACCGGTCATCAAAGCGGCCAAAATATGGACGATATGATAAAAGACGACGGTGAGCATACTGGCCTTTTCGAGCCCTTGATGATTGCTCAGGGCTCCCCCCGGCGCATTCCCTTGAATGAGCTTGCGCTGAGTCTGGCGGAAAAGTCTGCCGCATTGCGCAGCGCGCTTCCGCCTTCCATCGCCTCCTCGCTGTCAGATCTCGTTCGTTCAATGAACTGCTATTACTCGAACCTGATCGAAGGCCACAACACGCATCCGATCGATATCGAGCGCGCACTAGCCGGCGACTACAGCCAGAATGCGAAGAAGCGCAACCTCCAGCTTGAGGCCAAAGCACATATTGCCGTACAAAAGTGGATTGACGAGGGCGGCATGACACTGCCCGCAACATCGCCGGAAATGCTTCTCGAGATGCACCGCCGATTTTGCGAACTGCTGCCTGACGATCAGCTCTTTGTCGAGAACCCCAAAACAAGCGAACGCTTGGCGAATGTGCCTGGCCAGTTGCGAACGCGCTACGTAGAAGTGGGCCGGCGCGTGCCAATTAGCCCGGGGTCCGTACCGCGTTTACTCGCATGCCTGCACGCCGCTTTTCAGGGCACGGATCGTGTCACGGCGATCCTGGCGGCGGCTTGCGCACATCACAGACTGCTTTGGATCCACCCATTTCTCGATGGCAATGGCCGCGTCGCCCGCCTAATGTCCTATGCCATGCTGCGCAGCACGCTCGATACCCGCGGACTATGGTCAGTGGCACGCGGACTTGCCCGCGCCGAGCAGGCATATAAAAGCCACCTGCAGGCGTGCGATGGCAGCCGCCGCAGCGACCTAGACGGCCGAGGAAATCTCAGCGAAGCAGCGCTTGCAGCATTCACCGAATTTTTCCTGCAAACCTGCATGGATCAAGTAGATTTCATGGCAGCACTCATGGCGCCCGATCGCCTGCACGATCACGTAATGCTTTGGACACGCGAGCAAATCAGCGCGGGAATCCTTCCTGTGCGGTCCGATGTCATCATGGCTGCCCTGCTCTATCGCGGAGAACTGACCCGCCGCGAAGCCAACGAGGCGCTCGGGATGAGCGAACGCGCGTCGCGCCGCATTACTTCGGCCCTGCTCCAGGCCAATGTGATCAAGTCGAACAGCCCGCGCGCGCCGCTGCACTTGGCGCTTTCCGCCAGGTATGCCGAGCGCTGGATGCCGGGCCTGTTTCCAGCCGCGCCAATGGCATGAGCGCCGGATTTAATCCGACGGCATGATTATGTACGCCGCCCGGGCATGGTTGCGCGCAGCCGGCGGATGCCGATCACAGTGCCGGTCGCGGCCACAATGGCGCCCCCGATACTGAGCAGGATGAGGATTGCATCGCGCCACGCACCGCCGCGCAGCAGGATCGGCATGTCCCAGCTGTGCAGCAGGTAGAACAGCCAGCGGCCGGCGCGTTGCGCCACCGACAGGCTGCGCGCCACCTCGCCAGTGCGCAGGTCTATGTAGACACGTGTGCGGCCCGAGTCGCCAAAATCCAGGCGCAGGGCGGGCAGGCCGTATTGCAGGGCGCCGTTCATGGCCTCCGGGTGACGCTGGTAATAATAGGCATCGTAGGCCGGCATTACGCTGTGTGCATGCAACGGGGCATCAAACAGGCGGCGCGCAGCAGGCAGCACGTCGGCGGCGTCAAATTGCACTGCCACGCTCAGGCGACCCTGTACCTGCCTGACGATACGCGTATCCGCGGCGGCGTCATAGGCCAGCACGTAGGGGTCCCCACCCACAGCACGCCATTGCAGTTCCACCGGCGCAAAGCCGGCAGTGCGCAATGCCTCAATGACGCGGGCAGGCTGTGTCAGCCCCCCATCAACCGGCGTCGCCGCAGTGCGATAAGCCTCCTCGTTCGGCCGTTGATCCGCCGAGAACACGCCCATGGGGTTCATCGACATCAGCCCGCTGAAAATCCATGTGCAGACAACGCCGCTGAACAACAGCCCCACCACGTGGTGCCATTTCATCCAGGGTTCGCGGTAGGGAGAGCGAGACCCGGACTTGTAGCGGCCCCGAAAGCGCCAGCGCCACAGGCCCACGCACAGGCCCGACACGGCCAGCAGCGTACACAAGGCGGACAGGGCGATCACGGTCCACGCCCAACCCTGATCAGACGAACCCGAGCGGAGCATATAGAGCCAATGAAGCCAGGCGCCAACGTAGTTCCAACGCTGCTGCGCCACAGGCGCATCCAGCACGACCTCCCCCGTTCGGGACGACACGTAAAGCGAAGCGGGGGCAAGCCCATCGACGTGAACCTTATGCAGCGGCCGATGCACATCCAGCCCGCGCGAATGCGTCCAGCGGTCTACGTCCACCAGGCCAGCGTAGTGGGCTGGCCGCTTCGCAAATGCACGTGCGGACGCCAGCGCCTTCGCGGCGCTGACGGGAGCTTCACGCGGCGCCCCTGTCAGGGCGTCATAGGCGCCCGGCGCGCTGCCTGGCTTGCGCATCACGTAGGCGGGTTTGCCGCCGATCGACGTCAACACCACAGCACCGCCGCCACGCGCCGCGTCAGGCAGGCGGGCCAAGGGCACGCAGCACGCTGCCGGATCCAGCGCCGGCAGCGGTGCCAGCCTTTCCCAGGGCGTGAGCTTGGGATACCCCACATACAGCATCACCACTCCGCTGACGAACCACAGCAGCATCAGCAGGCAGCCCGCAACACCCATCCACCGGTGGAGCAAGTACGTCCACCGCTTTGCCATCGCGCCCATACGCATCACTGGCCCTCCACTCAGAAACGATGGTTGAGCGTGACTTCAAAGCGGCGGCCCGGCCCATACAACCACTGCGTAGGCGTGTAGTAAGCGGTGGTGAAATAGCCCTTGTCGAACACGTTATAGCCGCGCGCCGTAATCGTGGTGCGTTTGCCCGCCTCCCAACGCAAGGCCAGATCCGTAGTGGTGTAGGAAGGCAGCGTCAGCGTATTGGCATTGTCGGCGTAGCGCTTGCCCACATACTGCACGCCACCCATAGCCGTCCACCCCGGCGCAAAGTTCCAGCCCAGCCACAGGTTGGCCAGGCGCTGCGGCACATTGGGCGGCACTTTTCCGCTGCGCGACACCGTAACCGGGGGCGAGCCAGCAGGCTCATTGAAGTCGTCGAACCGCGCACGCAGCATGGCAGCATTGGCCTGAACCGTCCAACCACGCGCAAACTCCATGGCCAGCGACGCTTCGAGCCCGCGTGACGATTGCTCGCCCACTTGCAGACGTTCGCTGGGGTTAAGCGGGTCGCGCGTCAGCAGGTTGTTCTTGACGATATGGTAGGCGGCCAGCGTCCATTCGCCCTTGCCCGCCCAAAAGCCCTGCTTGAGCCCGACTTCGATCTGCCTGCCACGCGCCATGTCGAAACGGCTGTTGGCCGCAGTGAGCATCAGCAGGCTGCTGACCGGGTCCGCCGCTTCGGCGTACTGCGCATAGAGCGATAACTCGGGCTGCAGCTCATACACGGTGCCGATGCGAAAGCCCAGCTCCGAGTAAGACCGATCCAGCGCCTGCTTGCCTGTCAACAGATCGTCGCGCGACACTGTGGCATGGTCGTAGCGCAGGCCGCCCAACACCGACCACTGTGGCGTGAGCTTGAGCCTGTCTTCCATGAAAAGGGCGTACTGGGTGGCTTCATTGCGGTAACGCGGGAGCGTTGGCGCGTCGCTGCGGAAGAACCCCGGCACCGGATCGAAAGGATCGACCGATCCTGAGCTTCCGGCATACGTGTTGTTGGTGTGCTGGAAGCTGCTGCGGTTGACGTCAAAGCCCACCGAGAATGTATTGGGCAGCGAACCCAGCTTGCCGTCGAAGGCTGCATCTGCCGTAAAGCCGGTCTGCTTCTGGTCGTGCCCGATGTCGGTGTTGCTCGAACGGTCGATCAGACCTGTCCCATCGTTGTACACATAGCGTTCGGCGTTGCGCCAGTCGCGCTTGCTGCGCACGTGATACAGCCTGGTGCGCACGGTGGTTGCATCGTTGGGCGTCCAAAGGCCATCCAATTGTGTCCACTGGTCGCGAAACCGGATGGTGCCATCTTCGACGTTGTAGTTCTTGTCCCGCAAGGCGTCGAGTTGTCCGCCATTGACCAGCGGTGTACCAAAGTAAGGCATGGGCTTCTGATAGCCATAGGCATGGCTGAACTTCAGGCTCAAGTCAGGCGTTGCATCGAACTGCAGGGCGCCGGAAAACGTCATGTCACGGGAATCGCCGCGATCCACCCAGTTGTCCGAACGGTTGCCGCTCAGGTCCACGCGGTAGGTCAGGCGGTCGGTGATACCGCCCCCGCTGCCCAGGCCAAAACGGGCGGTATCGTCCGTACCCAGCGTGGCTTGTGCCTCGTTCTCAATGGGGCCATGTGCGGGTTTGCGAGGCACGATATTGACCACGCCGCCTATGGCGCCGTCGCCATAGATAACGGACGCCGGGCCGCGCAGTACCTCAATGCGCTCCACCGACCAGGTATCGAAAGGAAAGGTTACCCCCACCCCGCCGTATTGCCGCAAGCCGTCATACAGCCGCATGACCGAGTTGCTGTCCGTGAACCCGCGCGCTGACAGCGCCGAGCCACCGTTGCCCGGATGGCCCATGGCACTGATGCCGCCGGCCCGCGTAATGGCCTCGGTCACGCTGGCGTCGCCACGCTCCTCCAGCTGCTGGCGGGCGATGATGTCCAGGCTTGCAGGAGTTTCCCGAGGGGTCAGATCAAGGTTGGATCCTGTCGAAACAGGCGTATCCAGCACGCCCGGCTGCCCGCTCTTGATCTCGATGGCAGACAGCACGGCGGGCGATGCAACATCGACACGGCTGCCGTCGGTTTGTTGCGGATGGGCCTGCGCCCACACAGGCGCGACGAATGATGAGACAAGCAGCAAGGCAAGTGCGCGCGGCCGCATAACCAGCGGGCCTATGCGCCATGGGGCAGTGATGCGAAGGACATTCATGAGGTTTTCCTGATGCGATGCGCGAGCACCACGCACTTGCGGCACCATCTTCCATCGCCGGCCAAGGGGCTACGGCAGGATTATTGCGTGGTGATTATGGCCAGCTGCGCAGGCCCGTCGTACTCGTGATAAATCCACAGAAAACGCGCAGCCGCCGCGCAATGCGGCTGGCCACTATTTCTGCGAGGAATCGCAGCCGCCGCCCATGGCGGCCGACTGCGGCTTATGCGAGGAGATCAGGAAAAACAGGCGGCGCGCGTGCCTGCGGCGCGTGCCAACCCTGGGAGTACCAGCCAGGCGCCGATTGCTGCGCCGCCACCCGGATAATGGGCGCCACACCAGCCAGGGGTGCCAGCGGCTTGTTGTCGGGTGTCGTGGAGGGGAAAAAGCAAAGCAGGCAATGGCCCGCGTGCGACATATCATGCGCGTCGCCCGGAGCGCTATCGTAGGCACCATTGTGAAGGCCGTCGGTGGCCGTGCAGATCTCCCCCCATACGGCCCGCGAAGCAGCGCCGCCGCCCTGGCCCGACCCGAAGGCAGGCGCCAGCGCGGAAAACAGGAACGCGAGAAGCACAATGCAGCTCAACCGCCGCCGCATCTCACAACGTAATGACATAGCCGTCAGGGTTACTGGGCAACGGCGAGAATCTTAGCATGCAAGGCTGAGCGCCCTAGCCCAGCGCCCAAAGCCGATCAAGCATGGCGGTTTCGTCGCCGTCGTGGGCCAGGATGGCGCCGAGATGACGTGCGCGCTTCAGGAAGAAGTGGACGGGGCATTCCCAGGTGATACCCATGGCGCCGTGGGTCTGGATGGCCTGGGCGGTGCTGGCGTGGGCCGCCTCGGTGACGAGCAGCACGGCAGTAAGCAAGGCTGCCTCGGCGTCGCGACCAGCAGGGCTGTGCCAACCGGCCTCGTCGAGCAGGCCGCAGGCGTCTTGCAATACCAGCCGGGCGTTGTCCAGCGCCATCCAGTTATCAGCCAGACGATGCTTGACGGCCTGGTTGATGCCGATCGGCTTGCCGAACTGTTCGCGCTCGCGCGCATGCGCGGAGGCCAGCGCAAGGGCCTGCGCCCCCACGCCCAACAACTCGCCCAGGCGCAGCGCCCGACGCAAGCCGCAAAATGCTTGCCATGCGTTTGCCCCGCAGGGTACCTCATGCCGCCAGGCCGGTGCCCCGTCGGCGGGCAGCCCCACAGGAATCAGCGGATCAACGCCATGGCCGTGCGCCTCAGTCGCCACGGCGGTAACTGTCAGCATCCCCTCGGCCCATGATAGATCCAGCGCCGGGATACCTGGCGTCGCAAACTCTGCGAACGGCCGCCCACTGCCCGCTCCGGCGCCCCGCACGATAGCCAGCAGCGCGTCCCCACCCAGCCAGCCGGCCAGCCTGTCGCGCAACGCATCCGCGCCGTCGCACTGCTCCACGCCCCGGTGCAGCAAGGCATTAATGGCCGTGGCATCGGCAACCGGCAAAGGCAGCAGGCGCTTACCCATCTCCTCCGCCATGGACGCCACAACAGGCAGGGGCAGTCCGACGCCGTCGCACTCCTCGGGCACACAGGCCAACGTCCACCCCATCCGGGCGCAGTCCCGCCACAAGGCAGCCGCGTCGGTGGCGTCCAGCGCACCGGTGCGACCGGTCACGGCCAGACCTTCTCCGTCCAGAAACTGCTGGACTGCGTCCACGAGCAAGGAGTGCTCGGCGTTGATCACCTCGTTCATGTTCAGGCCCCCTTGGGCAGGCCAAGAATTTTCTCGGCGATGATATTGCGCTGGATTTCCGATGTACCGGCCAGGATGGTCTCGGCGCGCGACCACAGGTAGGCATGCAGCGTCTGCGCTGTGCCGCCCTGTTGTATTGCGCCGGGCTGGCAAACATCGATGCCCAAGCGCGTGACGGCGAAGTCCAGCATGCGTTGGTGGGCTTCACTCCAGTGCACCTTGGTGGATGACCCCTCGGGCCCAGGCGGCTCGCCGGCGATTGCCTGCCGCAGGGCACGGCGTGTCTTCAGGCCCAGCACGCGGCTGTCGGCGGCCAGGCGCGCCCACTGGCGGCGTACCGCCGCATTGGTGAATGGATCGCTTTGCAACTGCTCGCGCAACTCGGCAAGCTCCTGACGGAAGCGCACCAAGCGCGGCAGAAAATACGTGCCCCGCTCAAAGCTGGCGGCCGCCATGGCGATCTTCCAGCCGTCATTCTCCGCGCCGACAAGACAATCCGCCGGGACGCGGACGTTCTCGAAGAAGACCTCGCAAAATTCCGCCTCGCCAGTAAGCTGGCGGATGGGCTCGACCCGTACGCCGGGCAGGCGCATATCCACCAACAGAAAGCTAAGGCCGCGATGGCGCGGGCGATCCGGGTCTGTGCGGGCCAGCACAAAGCACCAATCGGCACGGTCAGCGAAAGATGTCCAGATTTTATGGCCATTGAGCACGTAGTCGTCGCCATCACGCCGGGCCCGGGTGCGCAAGGCAGCCAGATCCGACCCTGCGCCGGGCTCGGAATAGCCCTGGCACCAGACATTGCTGTTTTTCAGGATTCCGGGCAGGAATTCCCGCTTCTGCGCCTCAGTGCCGAAATGCAATAGCGTGGGCGCGAGAATACCGTGGCCGATTAAATTGACGCCCAGCGGTGCACCGCACAGGGCATGCTCTTCATGGAAGATCGCCTGGCGGGCCAGATCCAACTCATGGCCGCCGTACTGGCGCGGCCAGCCCAGGCCCGCCATGCCATAGCGGCACAATTCATCTTCCCAGGCCCTGCGAAACTTGAGGCAGCGTGGGTCACCATCGCCCGGCCAACCCGAGCGGAAGGCCGCATAATGCGATGTCAGCCAGCCGCGCACGTATGTCCGGAAAGCATCGTGGTCAGAAGGGAATTCGGGGTGTTCTATCGTTGACATACTTCATCCTTGCACAGCTCCTCCAAGCCGGGGTGCCGCGTGGCGGCAGCGCGCGCCACGCAGGCGATGGCCGGCGCAATGGCGGTGCCGCACGCTGGGCCGGCCGGCCCAGCATCAAAGCGTGGAAAGGCGCACGGCCTCAGTCGATGCGGATATTTGCTTCTTTGGCTACCTTGGCCCAGGTCTGGATATCTTTCTTGATGAAAGCGCCAAACGCGGCCGGATCGCTGCCGATGGCATCCAGGCCCAGCGACTCGAATTTCTGCTGCACCTCAGGCTCTTGGATGATTTCGTTTACCGCGGCATAAACCTTGCGCACTACCGCATCTGGGGTGCCGGCTGGCGCCACCAGGCCCAGCCAAGGCATGGCAGAGAAACCAGGGACGGCGGAAGCGATAGGCGGCACATGGGGCACGGACTTGGACGGCTGCTCAGTCGTCACCGCCAGCGCCCGAATGCGGCCATCTTTCACAAAGGGGCCGGACGACGCCCAGGCATCGAACATGATCTGCACACGGCCAGCCACCAGATCGGTAAGCGCCTGCGAGCTGCCTTTGTAAGGGATTTCCTGCATCTGCAAACCGGCCATGCTCTTGAAGAGCTCCGCCTCAAGTTGCGTGGACGTGCCCACACCGACCGAGGCGTAACTCAGCTCGCCGGGCTTGGCGCGGATATACGCAATCAATTCTTCAACTGTCTTGACGGGTAAGGAAGGATGCACTTCAAGCACGTGCACAACGGACGCTACCTGTGTCACAGGCGTGAAGTCTTTGACAGGATCATACGAGACCGTGCTATAGACGCTGGGTGCAATACCCAGCGAGGATGCGGCCAGCAGCAGCGTGTAGCCGTCGGGCTTAGCGCGCGCCACATAATTGGACGCAATAACCGTACCGCCGCCAGGCTTGTTTTCCACCACTACCGGCTGGCCCAGCTTGGCCTCCATGCGCCCCGCCAGCAGCCGCGCCAGCGTATCGGTGGCACCGCCGGCGGAAAACGGCACGACAATGCTGATGGGCTTTTCCGGATAAGCCGCCGCGGCAGGCATCGCCAGCGAAACAGCCAGTGGCGCGGCCACGCACAGACTGGCAAATATATTCTTGAACATCACTGTCTTCTCCTTATATCTATTAGGAATTGTTCGGAGCATGCGCGGCTCGCGCATCTCCGCCGAGGATCAAGGCATCCAGGGCAACCGCGCCCCGCCCCCGCACCCTCGCCAGCAGGGGGTTTACTTCTATTTCGGCGACCGACGCGGGTGCGGCGGCCATGGCGCGGCCCACGGCCTCCACCGCCCGGGCAACGGCGGCAATATCCGCGCGCGGCGCGTTGCGATAGCCATCCAGCAGTGGAAATGCCACCAGACGGCGCAGCAGCGCCTCGGCTTCGCCTGCTTCCAGCGGCAGCAGCGCATGCGCGCTGTCCTGATAAAGCTCGGTCAGCACACCGCCCAGGCCTACAGTGAGCATGGGTCCGAAAACCGGATCGCGGCGTGCGCCCACAATCAGTTCCACCCCCGGCGCCTCCATGGCCTGTACCAGCACACCCTGCACATGTGCGCGCGGCGCCTTTTCGCGCACCGACCGCATGATGTCTTCATAGGCCCGCGCCACCGCTGCCTCATCGGCCAGTTTCAGCGCCACGCCGCCTACCTCGGTTTTGTGCGCAATGTCGGCGCTCAAAACCTTGAGCACCACCGGGAAGCCGGCCGCTCTGGCATGCGCGACGGCTTCCTCTGCGCTGGCGGCAATACGCGCCTGCATGACTGGTACGCCGTGCGCAGCCAGAAAGCCGAGCGCCTGTGCCTCGTTGAGCGGGCCGGCGAGGCCAATGTCAATGTCGAGAGCGAGGCCGGATGCCGTTTTCCCGGGCACGCATGCCTCGTCCACACCCTGCGAGCCGCTCGCCACAGCTGCGGGATCCCTGTTAGAGGCCTCGGTCGCCGCATACGCCGCCGGGCCGCCTTCGGCCGCGCACCCCGACACGCCTTTGGACGCATCGGCATTGCTCTCCAAAGCGGCCGGCATCGCGGCGCGCCGCCGGGCCTGCCAGGACAGAAATGGCCCCAGCGCCGCAACCGCCCGCCCCAGATCGTCGAACACCGCCACGCCCGCTTCACGCAGCGTGTCGCGGCAGGCTGCCCGCCCCGTATCGATGGCGGCAAAGAAGCGCGCATGCGCCCGGGCCACCTCGACAAGGCTGTCCGCCATGCGGTCAAGCATGTAGCCCGGCGCGTAGATAACCACCGCGTCCAGCGCCGGCGACGTGGCCAACGCTTCCAGGACATTGCGTACAAAGCCGGGATTGTTCACCACATTGCCGGTGACATCGACGGGATTACCCACCATGCCGTAGTCGGGAATGCCTTCCCGCAACACTGCCTGCACGTGCGCTGGCAGATCGGGCAACTCAAGCCCGCTCTCGATGAACCGGTCGGCCAAAATGGCACCCAAGGCCCCCGACATGGTGACGACGGCAACACGCCGGCCGGCCTCACGGTGACGCAGCCGGGCCAGCATGGCAAGCTGTGCCATCTGCGCAAAATCGTGCGCCTCGATCACGCCCACCTTCTCGAACACGCTGCGATACACGCGCTGGTCGCCCGCCAGCGCCGAGGTATGCGACTGAACCGCCGCCGCGCCCTTGGACGTGGTACCGGCTTTAAGCGCAATCAGCACCTTGTCATTGCGGGCCAGCCGACGACATGCGTCGACGAAGCGCGGGCCGTTGCGCAATTGCTCCACGTATCCCAGCACCACCTCGGTGTCTTCGTCGTCGGCGAGATACTCCAGGTATTCGGCAAACTCCACACAGGCTTCGTTGCCGGTATTAATGAACTGCGACACCGACAGCCCCAGTTCACGCACCAATGCATACAGGGCCGCGCAAACGTTTCCGCTTTGTGTCAACAGACTGACCGCGCCTCGCCCCTGCTGCATGGGCACCGCATTGAATACCGACGCAAACGCCGTGTGCGCCTGGGTGTTCAGATTGGCCAGGCCCATGCAGTTTGGCCCCGCCACCGCCATGCCCGACGACTGGGCAAACGCTTCGATGCCGGCCTGCAATGCGCGCCCGGCCTCCCCTTCTTCGGCAAAACCTGCCGCATAGACCACTGCGGCACGGATGCCCCGGCTGTGGCAGCGCTGCAGCATCGGCAGGACATCCGGCGCACCGATGGCGAGCACCGCCAGGTCTGGCGTTTGCGGGAGCGATTCCACATCGGGATAGCAGGGCAGCCCAAACACCTCTGTATATTTGGGATTGATGGGATACACATCGCCCTGGTAGCCATAACGGGTCAGCAGTGAAAGGGGCATGCCGCCGATACGGCCCGGGTTGTCACTGGCGCCGATAAAACAGATTGATGCCGGTTCGAGCAGCGGCCGGAGATCCTGCCTCATGCCGTTTCTCCGCGCTTGTTGCGCTGGATCGCCTGAGCCAGCCCTTTGTCGCGCACCGCCTGGAACTCGCTGCTCATGTGCGACAGCTGATGCGTATCGAAGTGCGCCGACAGCGCCGCGCGCAGGCCCTGGACGTCCAGGCTGCGGTTGAGGGACTTCTTCAGAAGCCGCATCCCGAAGGGCGGCGCCTGGGCAATGCGCTGCGCCAGGGCCAACGTGTCGGCATCCAGGCTGTCGACGGGCACCACGCGGTTTACCATGCCGATGCGATGCGCCTCGGCCGCGTCCAGCCGTTCGCCCGTGAACAACATTTCTTTAGCCTTGCGCAGCCCCATCACCCAGGGGTGAATCAGCACCTCGGTGGCCGCGGCGGCCAGCGTATGGCCGACAGGGTCCGAAAAATAAGCGTCGTCGGCGCATACGATGAGATCACACATATTGGCGATCATGAACCCACCCGCCACACAGGCGCCCTGCACCTGGGCAATCGTGGGCTTGGGAAAATCCCAGATGCGCAGGCAGTAGTCGTAATAGCGCAGAGACTCGTACGCCCAACGCTCTTCGACCGTGAAGGACGCACGGCTCGCCTGCGCCTCCTTCAAATCATGCCCGGCCGAAAAGTGGCTGCCCGCCGCCGCGATCACCATCACACGCACCGCATCGTCATCCCGTGCGCGGCTGACCGCATCATCCAGTTCATCAAGCAGGTGCTGGTTCTGCGCATTACGGGCCTGGGGCCTGTTCAGACTGATGCGCCTCACGGGGCCATGGTCTTCCACAATCAACGAGGTATAGGACATTACCGTCTCAATCCAATAAAGGTTGCGTAACTGGTTGCCAGGGATAACTTGCCGGGATGGGCAGCCGGGATTGCGGATAACCCCGCAGCCGGATGCGGCGCGCCGCCTGGCTCAGGGCGGATTAAGCCCTTATATTTCCTACAATACAAACATTTATTGATTTATTTCCCACAATGTGGTTATCTATGCGGGTGCGGACAAAGGAGTGGCAATGGATACGGGCATAGAGGCAGAGACGGGCGGCGGAGCACAACGCGGCACCCAAAGCATTCGCCGGGCGCTGCAGTTGCTGCGGCTACTGGCCGAGCATGACGCCCAGGGCCTGGCGCTGCGGGACATCATGTCCCAGTCGGGGCTCGAACGGTCCACCGCCCACCGCCTGGTCAGTTGCCTGGTCGACGAAAACTTCGCCTCCCGCGATCCGGGCACCCGCCGCTACCACCTGGGCGTGGATGCCATGCAACTGGGTTTTTCGGCCATGCAACGGGCGCCCATCGTCGATGTGCTGCAGCCGCTTACCAAGCGCCTGTGCAGGCTGTCGGGCGATACGGTCTTCCTGGTGGTGCAGCAGGGCGACTACGCGCTATGCCTGTTGCGCGAGCATGGCGATTTCCCCGTTCGCATCTTCACCATCGATGCCGGCGAAAAACGCCTGTTGGGCATCGGAGCAGGCGGGCTGGCCCTGATCGCGCGGTACAGCGACGAAGCCATCGCGCAGATCCACGCACGCCACGAGGCCGACTACCTGAAAGCGGGCTTGCCGCTGCCGATGCTGCTACGCCACGCCAGCGCAGTCCGCGAACGCGGCTACTCGGAAATCATCGACGGCATCACGCCCGGCGTATCAGGTGTGGGCTGCGCGTTCGCTGTCTCGCGCATTGCCACGGCGGCGATCAGCTTCGGCGCCATCAGCCAGCGCCTGGACGCAACGCGGCGCGAAGAAATGGGCCGCTTGCTGGTGCGCGAGTGCCAGGCTTGGGTCTGTAACGAAGGCCACGCGCAAAACGCTACAATGCGAGGTTGATCGTTTACCAATCCCGCCTATGACCGCCACCGCGACATCGCACACCGAGCAGCCTGCCGACGACCCCGTCGTGAAGTTCAGCGGCGTTGCGCTGGGCTACGGAGATTTCACCGTCCTCAAAGGTATCGACCTGGTCGTCAAGCCCGGCCAGGTCGTGGCGATGATGGGCGGTTCCGGGTCGGGCAAGACAACGCTGCTGCGCGCC
The DNA here is from genome assembly GCF_021653995.1 of Paracandidimonas lactea. NCBI lineage: Bacteria > Pseudomonadati > Pseudomonadota > Betaproteobacteria > Burkholderiales > Alcaligenaceae > Paracandidimonas > Paracandidimonas lactea. The sequence continues at coordinate 31,504 of NZ_JAJJOZ010000003.1, read as the reverse complement.
GCCACGGCGCAGATCACGGCCCAGCAAGGCACCATCAGTGTATTTGGCAACGATATCCGCACGCTGCAGGGCGAGGCCCTGCGCAAGGCGCGCCAGCGCATGGGCGTGTTGTTCCAGCAGGGTGCCCTGTTCACCGACCTCAACGTATTCGAGAACGTCGCCTTCCCTCTGCGCGAGCATACGCAAATGACGCAGGCGCAAGTTACCGAGCGCGTGCTGGACAAACTCAACGCCGTCGGCCTTCGGGCGGCCGCGCACCTGCGCATTTCGGAAATCTCCGGCGGCATGGCGCGGCGGGTGGCGCTGGCGCGGGCCATCGTCATGGAGCCCGAGCTCATTCTGTACGACGAGCCCTTCGCCGGGTTGGATCCGATCTCGCTGGGCATCACCGCCGAACTCATCCGCAGCCTGACCGACCGCCTGCACTGCGCATCCATCCTCATTACCCACGACGTGCCCGAATCCTTCAAGATTGCGGACTACGTCTACGTGGTGGGCCAGGGCACCTTGCTGGCATCGGGCACCCCGCGGCAATTGTCGGGTTCGCAAGACGCCTACGTGAAGCAGTTCATCAATGGCGAATCCGACGGCCCCATTGCATTCAACTATCCGATCACACCGGCCTTCGAGGCCTGGCTGGCCCGCCAAGGACGCAAATAATGTCTCCCGTCCAATCGATTTCGACCCTGGGCGCGCGCGTACGGCGCGGTGTCACGGGGCTGGGCGCCTTCATGCGCCTGACCGGTGCGATTTTGGCGCGCAGCGACATCGTCCTGCGCCGGCCGGGCCTGGTATCGCAGCAAGTGCATTTCATCGGTAATTACTCGCTGGTAATTATTATCGTGTCCGGTCTCTTCGTGGGCTTTGTGCTCGGCCTGCAGGGGTATTACACACTCAACCGCTACGGCTCCGAAGAAGCGCTGGGCCTGCTGGTGGCGCTGTCGCTCACGCGCGAACTCGGCCCGGTGGTCACCGCCCTGCTGTTCGCGGGGCGGGCAGGCACCTCGCTCACCGCAGAAATCGGCCTCATGAAGGCCGGCGAGCAGCTCTCGGCCATGGAAGTCATGGCGGTAGACCCAATCCGCCGTGTACTCACGCCGCGTTTCTGGGGGGGCTTCATTGCCATGCCCATCCTGGCGGCGGTGTTCTCCATGGTGGGGGTGCTCGGCGGCTGGATCGTCGGCGTAAAACTCATCGGCATCGACGCGGGTGCGTTCTGGTCACAGATGCAAAACGGCGTAGATGTCATCGACGACGTCCTGAATGGCGTCATCAAGAGCCTGGTGTTCGGCCTGGCGGTCACGTTGATCGCACTGTACGCCGGCTGGACGGCCAAGGCCACCCCCGAAGGGGTCTCCCGCGCCACCACCCGCACAGTCGTCATCGGCTCGCTGGTTGTGCTGGGGCTGGACTTCATCCTGACCGCGCTGATGTTCAGCGCCTGACCAAACACTTATCTATACACGGATCAACACATGACGCGCGAAAAAACAGATTTCCTGGTCGGCCTGTTCGTGCTGCTGGGAGCCATTGCCCTGGTATTTCTTGCCCTGCAAGCCGGCAACCTGAGCACATTTTCCCTGTCCTCCTCCACCTATAAAGTCGACGCCTATTTCGACAATGTGGGTGGTCTGAAGGTGCGCGCGCCCATCAAGAGCAGCGGCGTGGTCGTGGGCCGGGTGGGCGCCATCGGCTTCGACAACACCCGCTACCAGGCCGTTGTCACGCTGGACCTGGACAAGGGTTACGAATTCCCCACCGATTCATCGGCGTCCATTCTCACTTCGGGCCTGCTGGGCGAACAATTCATCGGCCTCACCCCGGGCGGCGAAGAGAAAATGTTGGCTGATGGCAACGAAATCACCTATACCCAAAGCGCCGTGGTCCTCGAAGAGCTGATCAGCAAGTTTCTGTACGGTTCGGCCAGCAAACAAGGCAGTAGCCCGCAAAACTGAGCATATCGCGCACATTTGACATCACACGCGCAAGGCCATCCGGCCAGGGTCGCAGCCACCGTTGTTGTAATGCAGAGGGGTAAAATGCCCCTATCGCGGACATAAACTCATTGCATGAAAACCAATAACTTCCCCGTGCCCTCAGCGGCACATCGCCACCTTCGCAATGCCGCCCTGATCGGCACCGTTGCCGTGCTGGCCGGCTGCTCCACCGTCAAACATCCCAATCCACAAGATCCTTGGGAAAGCTACAACCGCAGCATGTTCCAGTTCAACGATACCGTTGACCGCGCGCTGCTCAAGCCTATTGCGTCGGGCTACGACCAGCTTATGCCAGACCCAGCCCAAACCTGTATCCACAACATGTTCAACAACCTGGGCGATGTGTGGTCAGCGTTCAACAGCTTCCTGCAAGCCCGCGGGCATGATTTCTTCAACACGCTGGGCCGGGTGATGTTCAACACCACTATGGGCCTGGGCGGTTGCATTGACGTCGCCTCCATGAACGGCTCCAAGCGCATCGTCAACGATTTCGGCGTCACGCTGGGCGTATGGGGCCTTAAACCCGGTCCGTACGTCGTCCTGCCCTTCCTGGGTTCCAGCTCACTGCGCGACGGCACGGCAACAGCGGTGTCGCTTGGCACAGGCTTGTCCGCCCTCACACCCGTTATGTCCATCAACGACGTGCCGGTGCGCAACAGCATCCTGGGCGTGTATGTCGTAGACACACGGGCCAGCCTGCTCAAGGCCGACCAGCTCGTCAACGACGTCGCCCTGGATCGTTACAGTTTCATCCGCGACGCGTACATGCAGCGCCGCAAGGCCCTGGTGCAAAGCCGCCTGAACGGCCAATCCGCGCCCGACTACAGCGACGACTTGCCCAACTATGAAGAAGACCTGCCCGACTACTCGGACGACGCAGGCGCGCCCGAGGGCGCTTCCGGCAAGGGCGCGCAAGCTCCTGCCGGCGGCGCTCCCGCAACCAGCACTGCGACCAAACCGTAACCCGGAGGCCTCTCCCTTATGATGTCTATGCTACGTTCCACTTCTCTCCTGCAACGCCTGTTCGCTGGGGCCCTGCTCGGCCTGATCCTGGCACTGGCTGCCGCACAGGCGCGTGCCGAAAAGCCGGTCGACCCCAAGGCCGCCCCCAATGATTTCGTGCAGGCCGCCGCCGACAACGCCCTCGAAGCCATCAAGCACGACAAGGCCGCGCAAGGCGGCGATCTCACGCGCATCAACCAATTGGTCGACCAATACATCCTGCCCTACGTCAACTTCGAGAAAACCACTCGCCTGGCGGCCGGCCGCTACTGGCGCCAGGGCACCCAAGACCAGCAGCAGCGCCTGGTTGCCGCCTTTCGCAACACCCTGATCCGCACCTACAGCGGCGCGCTCGCCAATATCGATCCCACATCGGCCATCCGCATGGATCCCTTCCGTGGCGACGCCAATGCCGACGACGTCGTGGTGCGCTCGTCGTTCACGCGCAGCAACGCGCCATCGATCGCTGTCGACTACCGCCTCGAGAAAACCGCCACGGGCTGGAAGATCTACGACTTGAACGTGGAAGGTATCTGGCTGATCCAGAATTATCGCAATCAGTTCGCCGAACAGATCGCGCAAAATGGCTTTGACGGCCTGATCGATGCGCTGAACAAGGTCCAGGTCAAGCCGGCGCAAGCCACAGCGGCGCGGCGCTAGGCACCGGTTCGCGGCTCTGACCGCGGCACGGCTATAATGGAAAGTCCGGCCCGCGCTCAGGGCCGGGCTTCTTTTTTGTGCCCATGACCGCGCTCAGCCTCGAACATATTTCCAAAACCTACGCGCCCGCGCCGCGCAGCCTGCGCAAGCGCCTGCGCGGCCTGCCCGCCAAGCCCGGCCACCAGGCCCTTTCCGACGTCAGCTTCACGGTCGAACACGGTGAGTTCTTCGGGCTGTTGGGCCCCAACGGCGCCGGCAAAACCACGCTTATCTCCATCCTTGCCGGCCTGGTGCGGGCAAGCTCGGGTTCGGCCAAGGTGTGCGGTTACGATGTGCAGGCCGACTACCGGCAGTCACGCCGGGCGCTGGGCGTGGTGCCGCAAGAACTGGTCTACGACCCTTTCTTCACCGTACGCGAAACCCTACGCATCCAGTCAGGTTACTTCGGCCTGCGCAACAACGACGACTGGATCGACGAAGTCCTGGACAACCTCGGCTTGCTGGACAAGGCCGATGCCAATATGCGCGCGCTTTCGGGCGGCATGAAGCGCCGCGTACTGGTGGCGCAGGCGCTGGTGCACCGCCCGCCCGTCATCATCCTCGACGAACCCACGGCGGGGGTCGATGTAGACCTGCGCCGCACACTGTGGGAGTTCATCTCGCGGCTGAACCGCGAAGGCCACACTATTTTGCTTACCACGCACTATCTCGAAGAAGCCGAGGCACTCTGCGGCCGGCTGGCCATGCTCAAGGGCGGGCGTATCGCAGCGCTGGATACCACCCACAACCTGCTGGCCCGTTTCGGCGGGGCAGACCTCGAAGAGGCTTTTGTACGCATCATGCGTGGCGAGCAAGGCTCAGTCGATGCCGGCACAAGCGACCGCGAAGACGAATCCATGGAGGCCTCGCTGTGATCGCCAGCCTGCAAAACTCCGGCTTTCCCACCCTGCTGCGCAAAGAGCTGCTGCGCTTCTGGAAAGTGGGCTTCCAGACCATCGCAGCGCCAGTGGTCACCGCGCTGCTGTATTTGCTGATTTTTGCCCATGTGCTCGAGGGGCGGGTAAACGTGTACGGGTCGGTGCCCTATACCTCCTTCCTGATCCCTGGGCTCATGATGATGAGCATGCTGCAAAATGCTTTTGCCAACCCTTCGTCGTCGCTGATTCAAAGCCGCATCACGGGCAACCTGGTGTTTATTTTGCTGCCGCCCATGTCGCACCGCGAAATCTACGCCGCCTATGCGCTGTCGGCGATCGTGCGCGGGCTGTGCGTGGGTGCCTGTATCTGGGTGGTGGCGCTGTTCTTTGTGCCGCTGCCGGTAGCCCACCCGGGCTGGGTGCTTGCGTTTGCGGTGCTGTCCTGTGCGATCATGGCCTCGCTGGGCATGATCGCCGGCCTGTGGTCCGAAAAATTCGATCAGCTCGCGGCATTCCAGAACTTCCTCATCATGCCCGCCACCTTTCTGTCCGGCGTGTTCTACTCCATCCACAGCCTTCCGCCCTTCTGGCAGGCCGTTTCGCGCTGGAACCCGGTGTTCTACATGATAGACGGCATGCGCTACGGGTTTTTCTCCGTCTCCGACGTCTCTCCCTGGCACAGCCTGGCCGTGGTGCTGGCCGTGTTTGCTGCGCTGGGCTTATTTTCGCTGCGCCTGCTGGCCAGCGGCTACAAACTCAGGAACTGACCGCCATGCTGCCTACCCCCGAACAAGTACGCGAGTACATCGCCGCCAACCTTGACTGCGAACACCTCGAGGTATCCGGCGACGGCTCTCATTTCGAAGCCATCATTGTCAGCCCCGCCTTCGAAGGCAAGCGGCTGATTGCACGCCATCAGATCGTCTACGCCGCGCTGGGCGATCGCATGAAGGCTGAAATTCACGCGCTGTCGATGCGCACGCTCACCCCCGCCGAATACAAAGCGAACCCGAATGGATAAACTGCTCATCAACGGCGGCCGCCCTCTGGCCGGCGACATCGAGGTATCAGGCGCCAAGAACGCCGCCCTGCCCATCCTGTGCGCCAGCCTGCTCACGGCAGACACCATCACACTGCACAACGTACCGGCACTCAACGATATCAACACCACCCTCAGGCTTCTAGGCCAGATGGGCGTGCGGGCCGAGAAGCCGGCGCCCGGCACGGTCACGCTGAACGCGGGGCAGGTCGACAAGCTCGAAGCGCCTTACGAGCTGGTGAAGACCATGCGCGCGTCCATCCTGGTGCTGGGCCCACTGCTGGCCCGCTTCGGCGAGGCGCGCGTCAGTCTGCCGGGGGGCTGCGCCATCGGCCAGCGGCCGGTGGATCAGCACATCAAAGGCCTGGCCGCGATGGGCGCCGACATCAAGATCGAGCACGGCTTTGTAGTAGCCAAAGCCAGCCGGCTCAAAGGCGCCTCGATCCGCACTGACATGGTCACGGTCACCGGCACTGAAAACCTGTTGATGGCTGCCGTGCTGGCCGAAGGCCGCACTACACTCGAAAACGCCGCGCGCGAACCCGAAATCACCGACCTGGCCGAGCTGCTCATCAGCATGGGCGCCCGCATCCAGGGCCACGGCACCGACCGCATCATCATCGACGGCGTCGACCGCCTGCACGGCGCCACCCACACCGTGGTGGCCGACCGCATCGAAGCCGGCACCTTCCTGTGCGCCGTAGGCGCGGCAGGCGGCGAAATCATGCTGCGGCGCGCCGCCCCCGACACCATGGGCGCCACGATCGCCAAGCTGCGCGAAGCCGGCCTGAGCATCGAATGCGGCGACGACTGGATACGCGGCGCCATGAAGGGCCGTCCGCGCGCCATGGGCTTTCGCACGGCGGAATACCCAGGTTTGCCCACCGACATGCAAGCCCAACTCATGGCGCTGAACAGCATCGCCGACGGCACTGCGGTCATCACCGAAACTATTTTCGAGAACCGCTACATGCACGTGCAAGAATTGGTCCGCATGGGCGCGTCGATCGAGATCGACGGGCATACCGCCGTCGTGCAGGGCGTAAACACGCTGCTGGGCGCCACCGTCATGGCCACCGACCTGCGGGCCTCAGCCAGCCTGGTGATTGCCGGCTTGGCCGCTGAAGGCGCCACCACCGTCGAGCGCATCTATCACCTGGACCGCGGCTACGAGCAGATGGAAGTCAAACTGCGCGCCCTGGGCGCCGATGTGCAACGTATTTCCGGGAAAACCGCATGAGCCCCGCCAGCTTGCAGAAACCGCTCACCCTGGCCCTGTCCAAAGGGCGCATCTTCGATGAAACGATGCCGCTGCTCGCCGCGGCGGGTATACAGGTGTCTGAAAACCCCGAAACCTCGCGCAAGCTGATCCTGCCCACCAGCAGCCCAGACCTGCAGATCATCATCGTGCGCGCGTCGGACGTGCCCACCTATGTGCAGTATGGCGCGGCCGATTTCGGCATCGCTGGCAAGGATGTCCTGTACGAGCATGCCGCCAGCCACCCGGGCGGCCTGTACCAACCCGTCGACCTGAACATTGCGCGCTGCCGCCTGTGCGTGGCCGCGCCGCGCGGCTTCGACTACGAGGCCGCCGTACGTCAAGGATCGCGCCTGCGAGTAGCCACCAAGTACGTGCGCGCGGCGCGCGAGCACTTCGGCGCCAAGGGTGTGTATGTGGACATCATCAAGCTGTACGGCTCAATGGAGCTGGCGCCGCTGGTCGGCCTGGCCGACTGCATTGTCGACCTGGTCTCTACGGGCGGCACGCTCAAGGCCAACAATCTGGTCGACGTGGAAGAAATCACGCAGATTTCCTCGCGCCTGATCGTAAACCAAGCATCGCTCAAGACACGCGCGGCCGCGCTGCAACCACTGATTGCCGCCTTCGCCAAGGCGTCAAGCACAGCCAAGCCCTGAACGGCGCGGCCATGCGATACCGCCCATGCCCCGCAAGCCCGGCCGACTGCCGGGCAGCGGATGTTGGACCACATGCCGCGGCAGTCCAGCGCACGCGGCAGTGTATTCGGGCAAGGCCGCCGCATCCGGTATAAACTCGAATCAACAGAATGTAATTCCCTACTGGTTCGCATCATGCCTTCTATCAAGCGCCTCAGCACCCGCGATGACGGGTTCCGGGCCTCACTGCGCGCCCTGCTGGCCTACGACGCCTCGCAGGATGAGTCCATCGAACAGGCTGTCACCGGCATCCTGCGCGATGTCCAGCAGCGGGGAGACGACGCCCTGCTCGAATACACCAGGCGTTTCGATCGCGTTGACGCCGCCTCGGTGGCCGAGCTTGAAATCGGCCATGATGCGCTGCATGCCGCCCTCGATACGCTCGATTCCGCCCAGCGCGCCGCACTCGAAACCGCTGCCAGCCGCGTGCGCCGCTACCACGAACGCCAACGCGCCGAGTCCTGGTCGTATACCGAAGAAGACGGCACCGTGCTGGGTCAGAAGATTACACCGCTGGATCGCGTGGGCCTGTATGTGCCCGGCGGCAAGGCTGCCTATCCCTCTTCCGTTCTCATGAATGCCATCCCCGCCAAGGTGGCCGGCGTACCCGAAGTGGTCATGGTCACGCCCACACCCGGCGGGCAGCGCAACCACCTGGTGCTGGCTGCGGCCGCCCTTGCGGGTATCGACCGCGTATGGGCCATCGGCGGCGCGCAGGCTGTGGGCGCGCTGGCCTATGGCACTCACGCCATTGCGCCGGTCGACAAGATCGTCGGCCCGGGCAACGCCTACGTAGCCTCGGCCAAGCGCCGCGTTTTCGGCACGGTGGGCATAGATATGATTGCCGGCCCCAGCGAAATCCTGATTCTCGCCGACGGCACCACGCCGGCCGACTGGGTGGCCATGGATCTTTTCTCGCAGGCCGAGCACGACGAAATGGCGCAGGCCATCCTGCTGTGCCCAGACGACGCCTACCTCGATGCCGTACAAGAAGCCATCGATCGCCTCTTGCCCAGTATGCCGCGCGCAGACATCATCCGCACCAGCCTGGCCAATCGCGGTGCGCTCATCCGGGTGCGCGACATGCAAGAAGCCTGCGAGATCGCCAACGACATCTCCCCCGAGCACCTAGAGATCTCTGCCGAAGATCCACGCACCTGGGCCGACCAGATTCGCCATGCCGGTGCTCTCTTCCTGGGCCGCTACAGCTCCGAATCGCTGGGCGACTACTGCGCGGGCCCCAATCACGTGCTGCCCACCGCGCGCACGGCACGTTTTTCTTCGCCGCTGGGCGTGTACGATTTCCAGAAACGCACCAGCATTATTTATGTGTCGCGCGAAGGCGCGCAAACCTTGGGCAGCGTAGCGGCAACGCTGGCCTACGGCGAGGGCCTGCAGGCTCATGCCCGCAGCGCCGAGTACCGCCTCTCACCCCCTGAATCCTCGTAAACATGCGTACCGCTGACATCACCCGCAACACCAATGAGACACGCGTGCGCGTGTCCATCAATCTGGACGGCACCGGCCGCCAGGCAATCAATACCGGCGTGCCCTTCCTGGATCACATGCTGGACCAGATCGCCCGCCACGGCCTGATCGATCTCGACATCCACTGCGACGGCGACACACATATCGACGATCACCACACTGTCGAAGACGTCGGCATCACGCTGGGCCAGGCCTTCGCGGCGGCTGTGGGCGACAAGAAAGGCATGGTCCGCTACGGCCACTCCTATGTGCCGCTCGACGAGGCACTGTCGCGCGTCGTGATCGACTTCTCGGGACGCCCCGGGCTGTACTACGACATCCCCTTCACGCGTTCGCATGTCGGCCGCTTCGATGTCGACCTGGCGCGCGAATTCTTCCAGGGCTTCGTCAACCACGCACTGGTCACGCTGCATATCGACAACCTGAAGGGCGATAATTCGCACCACCAGGCCGAAACCGTATTCAAGGCATTTGGCCGCGCCTTGCGCATGGCTACCGAACTCGACCCGCGCAACGCGGGCGTCGTGCCCTCCACCAAAGGAGTGTTGTAACGGCGTCACTCCGTACAACGGCCAATATCGTGAATACCATTGCTATTGTTGACTACGGCATGGGCAATTTCCATTCGGTGGCCCGCGCCCTGCAGGCTGCCGCGCCCGATGCCGACATCCGTATCTGCCGCGAACCGGCACAGATCGACCAGGCTTCGCGCGTGGTGTTTCCCGGCCAGGGCGCCATGCCAGATTGCATGCGCACGCTCGACGAATCGGGCCTGCGCGACGCGGTGCTGCGCGCGGCGCGCAGCAAGCCGCTGCTGGGCGTGTGCGTCGGCGAACAAATGCTGTTCTCCGAAAGCGAAGAAGGCAATGTACGCTGCCTGGATATTTTCCCGGGCAAGGTGCGACGTTTCGCGGGCCCGCAGTTCGACACCCTTGCGGGGCACGCAAGTAGCGGCGCCGGGCACGAATTGCTGAAAGTGCCCCATATGGGCTGGAACCGCGTCACGCAGTCACGCGCCCATGCCCTCTGGGCGGGCATCCCCGACGAAACCCATTTTTATTTTGTGCACAGCTATTACGCGCAGCCCGACGACCCATCCATCACCGTTGGGGAAACCCACTACGGGCTGCGCTTTACCTGCGCCGTGGCAACCGCTAACATTTTCGCGGTACAGTTCCACCCCGAAAAAAGCGCGGCGCATGGCCTGCGGCTGTACCGGAATTTCGTAGACTGGAATCCTTGACATCATGTTACTCATCCCCGCCATCGATCTCAAAGACGGGCGTTGCGTTCGCCTGCGCCAGGGCGACCTGGCCGACGCAACGGTATTTTCCGAAGACCCCGGCGCCATGGCAGCCCAGTGGCTGGCACAGGGCGCACGCCGCCTGCACCTGGTCGACCTGAACGGTGCGGTGGCCGGCAAGCCCAAAAATGGCCCGGCCATCAAGTCCATCCTCAAGTCGGTCGCCGACGACATCCCGGTACAGATCGGCGGCGGCATCCGCGACATGGACACGATAGAAACCTATCTGGACGCCGGCATCTCATACGTGATCATCGGCACGGCCGCGGTGAAAGACCCCGGTTTTCTGCGCGATGCCTGCAGCGCCTTTCCGGGTGCCATCATCGTCGGGCTCGATGCCCGCGACGGCAAGGTGGCCACCGACGGCTGGAGCAAACTCACCCGCCACGACGTGCTCGACCTGGCCCGCAAGTTCGAAGACTACGGCTGCGAGGCCATTGTCTATACCGATATCGGCCGCGACGGCATGCTGTCCGGCGTCAACATCGACGCCACGGTCAACCTGGCGCGCCACGTCAACATCCCCGTGATCGCTTCAGGCGGCGTCACAGACTTGCGCGACATCGAAGCCCTGTGCGCGGTCGAAGGTGAAGGCATCGAAGGCGCGATCCTCGGTCGCAGCCTGTATGAAGGCACGCTGGATTTCGCCGCCGCGCAGGATCTGGCGGACGAACTCGGCAAACCATGACTTACCCCGACTCAACCCAAGACTCTGGCCTTACTCGCCGCATCATTCCTTGCCTGGACGTCACTGCCGGGCGGGTGGTCAAAGGCGTGAACTTCGTCAACCTGATCGACGCCGGCGACCCGGTCGAGATCGCGCAGCGCTACAACGAACAGGGCGCGGACGAGCTCACTTTCCTCGACATCACTGCCACGAGCGACGACCGCGATCTCATCCTGCCCATTATCGAGCAGGTGGCGCGCCAGGTTTTCATCCCGCTTACGGTGGGTGGCGGCGTGCGCCGTGTGGCCGACATCCAGCGCCTGCTCAACGCCGGCGCCGACAAGGTCTCGATCAACAGCGCGGCGGTCGCCAACCCCGAGCTGGTACGCGAAGCCGCCGGCTATCACGGCTCGCAATGCATCGTGGTTGCCATCGATGCGCGCCGCGTGTCGGCCGAAGGCGAACCCGATCGCTGGGAAGTCTTCACCCACGGCGGGCGCAAGGCCACGGGGCTTGATGCCGTCGAATGGGCCCGCCGCATGGCCGCCTACGGCGCGGGCGAGCTGCTGCTCACCAGCATGGATCGCGATGGCACCAAGGCGGGTTTCGACCTCACGCTCACCCGCACGGTGGCCGACGCCGTGCCGGTACCGGTCATTGCCTCGGGCGGCGTGGGCAATCTGCAGCATCTGGCGGATGGCGTCACCGTCGGCCGTGCCAGCGCGGTGCTGGCCGCCAGTATTTTCCATTACGGCCAGCACACGGTGCGCGAGGCAAAAGAATTCATGGCGGCCCAAGGTATTAGGGTACGATTACCTGTATGACACACAGCACTGAAAGGTCCACGCCGCAAGAAGCTTGGCTGGACGCCGTAAAATTCGACGATGCGGGCCTGCTTCCGGCCATTGCCCAGGACGCCGACAACGGTCAGATCCTGATGGTGGCGTGGATGAACGCCGAGTCGCTGCAAGAAACCGTTGAAACTGGCCGCGCGGTGTACTGGTCGCGTTCCCGCAACCGCCTCTGGCGTAAGGGCGAAGAATCCGGCCACGTGCAGATCGTGCACGAAATCCGCCTGGACTGCGACGGCGACGTCGTCCTGCTCAAAGTGCGCCAGGAAGGCGGTATTGCCTGCCACACGGGCCGCGTCAGCTGCTTTTACCGGCGGCTGGACGGCACACCGGCATCGGCTTCCTGGACAATCGTCGATCCAGTGCTGAAAGACCCAGAGCTCATCTACAAATGAACCAGCCTGATTCCGCAACCATTTTGGCCCGGCTGGCCGATACACTGGAGGCGCGCCTGCCCGCGAACGGCGGCGATCCGTCTTCGTCCTACACGGCTAAGCTGCTTGCGCGCGGCCCCGACGCCTTTCTCAAGAAAATCGGCGAAGAGGCCACCGAAGTGGTGATGGCCGCCAAAGACAACCAGCCCGATCGCATCGTCAGCGAGGTGGCCGATCTGTGGTTTCACTGCATGGTGGCGCTGGCGCATTATGGGCTGCGCCCCGAACAGGTGCTGGCCGAACTGGCTCGCCGTGAGGGTACGTCGGGCCTGGCCGAGAAAGCTTCTCGCCCCCAATCCTGAATTGAAGGAACAACCTCAATGAGCGACAACTGTTTGTTCTGCAAGATTGTCAACGGTGAAATCCCTTCGAAAAAAGTCTACGAAGACGACGATTTCGTTGTTTTTCACGATATCAACCCGGCTGCCCCGGTGCATCTGCTGATGGTGCCGCGACACCATGTGGCCTCGATGCAGGACATCACAGAGCAGGATGCAGGTTGGCTGGGCAAGATGATGACGCTGGCCCCCAGGCTGGCGCACGACAACGGCTGCACACCGGGGCCCGAGGGCGGTTTCCGGTTGGTCATCAACACCGGCACAGAGGGCGGCCAGGAGGTCGCTCATCTGCACATGCATATAATCGGGGGCCATCGCCCCTGGGATAAACGCGCGGCTCCGGCCGCCTAACGGAGATGTAACATCATGGGTAGTTTCAGCATTTGGCATTGGCTCATCGTCTTGGTGATCGTGGCGCTGGTCTTCGGCACAAAGAAGCTGCGCAATATGGGCGAAGACCTTGGCGGCGCGGTCAAGGGTTTCAAGAAGGGCATGCGCGACGCCAATGAAGAGGCCGACACCAAGGCGGCCCCCGAAGCGGTCACGCAGCGCACGGCTCAGTCCGACGATACGATCGACGTCCAGGCCAAAGAAAAGAAAGACGCCTGAACGGCGCAGCTCCGATCATGTCATGCCCGGCATGCGCACAAGGCGCGCGTCCGGGCGGTTGTCTTTTCTTTTTTCAATGAGCATGCGGCATCATGTTTGACGTCAGCTTCAGTGAACTCATGCTGGTCGGGGTGATCGCGCTCATCGTGATCGGCCCCGAGCGGCTGCCCAAGGTGGCACGCACCTTGGGGCACCTTATCGGCCGTGCCCAGCGCTACGTCGGCGATGTCAAAGCCGATATACAGCGTGAAATGGATCTCGACGAACTCAAGAACATCAAGGGGCAGATGGAAGACGCGGCCCAGTCGGTAAAGTCCTCGATGGAAGCCGCTTCCAGCAGTCTGCGCGAGCCGCTCGATGACGCGCGCAAGGTGCTCGAAGATGCATCCCAGTCGCTTGGCGATATCGCACGCGACGCCGAATCGGGCGTCGACCCGAAGGCCCTGGCGCAAAAGGCGGTGGGTGTGCAGGGTGTTGCCGCCAGTGGTACGGTGAAGTCGCCAACGCAAAGCGACGCGACTGCGTCAGAATCCGACGCGGCTGAGGCTGCTGAGCAGGCGGGCGCCAGCGCGCACGCGTCGACAAGAGCTGTCCCGGCGTCCGCCGACACGCCTGCTGGCGCCAGTACGGCCCCCGAGAACGACTCCCTGTCCCTGCCTGGTTTCGACAATCAGGCCACGCCCGACACCAAAACAGGTAAGCCATCGTGACACAGCCGGACGCTACGCAGGACACATTTATTTCGCATCTGGTCGAGCTGCGCACACGTCTGCTGCGGGCAGTCATGGCGGTGCTCGCCGTGTTTGTTGTGCTGTTCATTTATCCGGGCCCATCGACCATCTACGATGTGCTGGCCGCGCCTATGCTGGCGTCGCTGCCGGAGGGCACGCGCATGATCGCCACGGGTGTCATCACGCCCTTCATGGTACCGGTGAAGGTGACGATGCTGGCGGCTTTTGTGGTGGCGCTGCCGGTGGTGCTGTATCAAGCCTGGGCGTTCGTGGCGCCGGGCCTGTACCAGCATGAGCAGCGCCTGGCGCTGCCGCTGATTGCGTCCAGCACGATACTGTTCCTGGCGGGGATGGCGTTCTGCTATTTCGTGGTTTTTCGTACGGTGTTCCACTTTATTGCAACGTTTGCACCGCAGTCGATCACGCCGGCGCCGGATATTGAGGCGTATCTGGGCTTTGTGATGACGATGTTTCTGGCTTTCGGCATTACGTTTGAGGTGCCGGTGGCGGTGATCCTGATGGTGAAGACGGGCATCGTTACTGTGGCCAAGCTGCGTTCTGCGCGTGGTTATGTGATTGTGGGGGCTTTCATTATTGCTGCGGTCGTTACGCCGCCCGATGTACTCAGTCAGTTCATGCTGGCGGCGCCGCTGTGTCTGCTGTTCGAGGTGGGGGTGCTGGTAGCCAGTATGCTGGAGCGTAAGTCTCAGGATGTATCGGAAAGCACGGAGGTCACCCGGGAGGGTGACTGACGGTCGTATTTTGTAGCTTGGCGTCGGTGCTTGCTCGGTGCTTGCACGCGGGCTTTTTGCTTGCACGGGGGTGGGCTTCTTTAGCCGGGGCATTTTTGCTTGCACGCGGGTGGGCTTCTTTAGCCGGGGCGCCGTGGCGGGACAGGCCGGTCGCTTCGATCGCTCGCCCAGCCTGTCCCGCCACGGCGCCCCTCACATGGAATGCTGTTGGGGGGTCGGGCAGCCTATTTGTTACGTGGTCGCTCACGGATGTTGTTGTTGGAAGCTCTACTCAGTCCCAACTGCTTAGTCGATGTCGCCGCGTACGGGGCGGGGCGCCTCGGCTCAGGGTGCCTGCGCGGGTAGCCCGAAGGGCCACCGCAGT
This sequence comes from Paracandidimonas lactea, assembly GCF_021653995.1. Classification (NCBI taxonomy): domain Bacteria; kingdom Pseudomonadati; phylum Pseudomonadota; class Betaproteobacteria; order Burkholderiales; family Alcaligenaceae; genus Paracandidimonas; species Paracandidimonas lactea. The sequence continues at coordinate 16,396 of NZ_JAJJOZ010000003.1, read as the reverse complement.
GGGCCACGATCCCTGCGCGGTGACAGCGACGGGTTAGGACGCTAACCGAAGCAGAGATTCCGGCGGCTTACCCTTTGCGGATAGGCGGCCGGGTGCCCACCTTTATGTCTACGGAAACCTCGCGGCCGTTGCGCAGGACGGTAAGCCGCGCGGTTTCGCCAGGCTTCAATGGCGCGATCTGGTTCAGGAAGCCGATGGAATCGTAAACCTCTTGCTTGCCGATGCGCAGGATGATGTCGCCCACCCGCAAGCCCGCTTGGGCAGCAGGCCCGCCGCGCAGAATGGTGGCAATGATCACACCATGGTCGACCTTCATGTCGAATGCACGGGCCAGATCAGGGGTGATGTCTTGCGGCTCGATGCCTAGCCAGCCGCGCGTCACGGTACCCGTCTGGATGATCTGATCCATGATCGTGCGCGCCGCAGCGGCGGGGATGGCGAAGCCTATGCCCAGCGAGCCCCCGGTTTCAGAGTAGATGGCGGTATTGATGCCTACCAGCCGCCCTGCCGTATCCACCAGCGCGCCGCCGGAATTGCCCGGGTTGATCGCGGCGTCGGTCTGGATGAAGTTTTCGTAGATATTGATGCCCAGCCGGTTGCGGCCCATCGCGGAGACAATACCCATTGTCGTCGTCTGCCCCACTCCGAAGGGGTTGCCGATCGCCAGCACGATATCACCCGTGCGTACCACCGCTTCGTCTGAAAAATCGATAGCCGACAACTTAGGCAGATCAACCTTGAGGACCGCCAGGTCGCTTTCCGGATCGGCGCCCACAAGTTTGGCGCGCGTTTCGCGGCCGTCGCTTACGGCGACCTCGATGGCGTCTGCGGCCTCGATCACGTGATAATTAGTGAGGATATAACCGTCGCCACGCACGATGACGCCCGAACCGAGGTTGGTCGACTCTTTGCGGCGGCTGAACCCAGGTACCTCGCGAAACAGCCGCTCAAGCTCCGGGTCGGGCGGCAGCGGAAGCAGCGGCACATCGATGTGTTTGCGGGTATAGACATTAACCACCGATGGCGTGGCCCGGGCTACGGCATCCGCGAACGACGACACTGGCTGTGCGGTTCGCGCAGGCTTGGCCGGTGCGGCAGCCTGCCCGCGCACCCCTTCTCGCTCGGGCGCGACGGACATGCCTCGCAGCCAATCTGGGCGCAGTGTGGTGACGATGAATAAAATACCCAGGCATACCGTCACTGTCTGGGCAAATAACAACCACAATCGGCGCATAGACTATCTGATGAAAGAGAATGGCTGGCAGGCGGCGAAGGCCAGTACCCTCAAAGCCTACCGAGATGCGCGGCAGGCCGCAACCATGCACACACAGGGGTATACGCGACTTGGCGAGGCACGGCATGCTCGAACGCTGTGCACCCCATCACAACAGGCGCCGGCACACCGGCACCGACGACAGGATAATCAACCCATGAATCATGTTTCCACGCACACGCTGGCCAATTGGCTGGACGACACCCTGCAGGCAGGGCGCTTTAAAGACTATTGCCCCAACGGCCTACAGGTGGAAGGACGCGACACCATACAGCGTATCGTCACCGGCGTAACCGTCAGCCAGGCCTTGCTGGAGCATGCCGTGGCACGTGGCGCGGACGCGGTGCTGGCGCACCACGGCTGGTTCTGGAAGAACGAAGACCCGCGCGTGCGGGGGCCCAAGCGGCGGCGACTGGCCCTGGCGCTCGCCAACGAGCTGAATATTTTCGCCTACCACTTGCCGCTGGACGCCCACCCCGAACTGGGTAACAACGCTCAGTTGGCGCGCGTGCTGGGCCTGACGCCCGACCGCGACGACACTGGCGCACCGCTCACTTGCGGGCCGGGGGACCTGGTTTGGCTGGGTACATGCCCGGCGGTCGCCACGCTGGGGGATTTGGCTACATCTGTTAGCAAGCGCTTACATCGTGCGCCGCTGACTGTTGGTGATTTACAACGGCCCGTGCGGCGTGTGGCATGGTGTACCGGCGCCGCGCAAAGCATGATGGACGCGGCCATCGAAGCGGGCGCGGATGCCTATATCACCGGCGAAGTGTCGGAACCCACCTTTCACCTTGCCAATGAAACGGGCGTGGGCTTTATCAGTGCCGGCCACCACGCCACCGAACGCTATGGCATACAGGCGTTGGGCCAGGCCATTGCACAGCAGTTCGGTATCGACGTCGAGTTTGTGGATCTGGACAACCCGGTTTAGCGGCAACAAAAGAGCCATCCGAGCCTATACAACAATAAACAGGGCGCGCTGCGCGACATACTGTGCATGCAGCGCGCCCTGTGATGCTGATGGCTGCCCGGGCGAAGCCCAAGGGCGCGGCAGTGCCTTACCGCTTGCTGAGCAGATCGCGGATTTCGCGCAGCAGCACCACGTCTTCAGCCGGCGCAGGAGGTGGCGCCGCTTCTTCTTCGCGCTCGACGCGGCGACGCGCTGCGTTGACGGCCTTGACCAGGCAGAACACGACAAAGGCCAACAGAATGAAGTTGATGAAGATGGTGACGAAGTTGCCCCACGCCAGCAGGTTGGCGCCGGCCTTGGACAAGGCATCGTAAGTTTGCGGACCCGTATAGCCTTCGGGGATGCTCAATGCAATGAATTTACTGGTGAAGTCGATTTGCCCGCCCAGAATGAAGTTGATGATCGGCATGATGACGTCTTTGACCAAAGAATCGATGATCTTGCCGAACGCAGCGCCGATGATCACACCTACGGCAAGGTCGATCATGTTGCCCTTTACCGCGAACTCCCGGAACTCTTGCAAAAAGCCGCGTGCTTTACTCATGATTACCCCTCATTGCGCACCATGCGTGAAGTTGTTTTGATTTAACCCAGTACACCTGCATACTGGGGTATCGCTATAATACGCGGTTGATAAGTTTGTACCTAGCCAGAAATCGTGAAAAGGCAATGCCCGTGCGGGCATCAACAAGGATACTAGAATGAGTGACACAACGACACAGCTGGACGACTCCGGCGCGGTGGATCCCAATCTGCCGGTTGACCCGTCGCGGCGTTTCTGGGTGACCACCGCCTGTGCGGTGGGTGGGGCCGCAGGCGTGGCCACCGCCGTCCCGTTCGTCGGTTCCTTTGCTCCGTCCGAAAAGGCCCGCGCGGCGGGCGCGCCGGTCGAAGCCGATATCTCCGGTCTGGCGCCTGGCCAGATGATGACGGTCGAATGGCGGGGCAAGCCTGTGTGGATCCTTCGCCGCACCGAGCAGCAGATCAAAGACCTCCCCTCACTCGACAGCCAGCTGGCCGACCCTCAGTCAGAGCGGCCGGGTTATACGCCCGAATACGCCAAGAACGAATACCGCTCGCGCAAGCCCGAATACTTCGTTGCCGTAGGTATCTGTACCCATCTGGGCTGCTCGCCCACGCCCGAGTTTTCCGCGGCCGGCGGCCTGCCGGCCAACTGGAAAGGCGGCTTCCTGTGCCCCTGCCATGGCTCCACGTTCGATCTGGCGGGCCGTGTGTTCGCCAACAAGCCTGCACCCGACAACCTCGAGGTGCCGCCCTACGTCTTCTCCGACGACGGCACCAAAGTTGTCATCGGTGTCGACGAGAACAACAAAGCCTGATCACCGGATGGCGGCGCCTCGGCCCGCCCTCCGCACCGCACCCGTTACACAGAGAGATAAAAAAGGAGCCGTTTCATGGCTGGCGAGAAAACCGTCGATACGACTGGACTCTTGGGCTGGATAGACAGACGCTTTCCGCTGACGTCCCTGTTCAAGGAGCACATGTCGGAATATTACGCGCCCAAGAACTTCAATTTCTGGTACTTCTTTGGGTCCCTGGCGCTGCTGGTTCTGGTCCTCCAGATCGTCACCGGCATTTTCCTGGTCATGAACTACAAGCCCGATGCCAAGCTGGCGTTCGAGTCTGTTGAATACATCATGCGCGAAGTGCCTTGGGGCTGGCTGATCCGCTACATGCACTCCACCGGCGCTTCGATGTTCTTCGTGGTGGTGTACCTGCATATGCTGCGCGGCCTGTTCTACGGCTCGTACCGCAAGCCGCGCGAACTGGTGTGGATCTTCGGCGTGGCCATCTTCCTGTGCCTGATGGGCGAAGCGTTCTTCGGCTACCTGCTGCCCTGGGGCCAGATGTCGTACTGGGGCGCCCAGGTGATCGTCAACCTGTTCTCGGCCATCCCCTTTATCGGTCCTGACCTCGCCATCTGGATCCGCGGCGACTACGTCGTATCCGACGCTACGCTGAACCGCTTCTTCGCGTTCCACGTGATTGCGATTCCACTGGTGCTGATCGGTCTGGTAGTGGCGCACATCATCGCACTGCACGAAGTGGGCTCGAACAACCCCGACGGCGTCGAGATCAAGCAAGGCCCGAAAGACCGCTACGGCCGCCCCATGGATGGCATCCCCTTCCACCCCTACTACTCGGTGCATGACCTGGTGGGCGTGGCGGGCTTCCTGATTGTGTTCGCGGCCATCATCTTCTTTGCGCCCGAGATGGGCGGCTACTTCCTGGAATACAACAACTTCCTGCCGGCCGACCCGCTCAAGACCCCGCCGCATATCGCACCGGTGTGGTACTTCACGCCCTTCTACTCGATGCTGCGCGCCACGACGGCCGATTTCACCCTGGTGCTTACCGGCGCTGCGGTGCTCGCCGCCATCGTGCTGTTCATCAAGAGCAACCTGCAGGGTATCTGGCGCATCGCTGTGCCGGTGATCCTGCTGGTGGTGGCCGTCCTGCTGCGCGTCATCGATGCCAAATTCTGGGGTGTGGTGGCCATGGGCGGCGCGGTCGTCATCCTGTTCTTCCTGCCCTGGCTGGATCACTCGCCCGTCAAGTCGATCCGCTATCGCCCAGGCTGGCACAAAGTTCTGTACGCCATTTTCATTGTCAACTTCCTGGTGTTGGGCTACCTGGGCACGCAAGCGCCCAATCCCACGTTCAACCTCATGAGCCAGATCGGTACGCTGATCTACCTGGGCTTCTTCCTGCTGATGCCCGTGTGGAGCCGCTTGGGCACCTTCAAGAAAGTGCCCGACCGCGTCACGTTCCATGCTCACTAAGGCAACCCAACACGATACGGAATGATCATGATTAAAAAGCTGCTCAGCGTCATCGCCCTGTCACTGTCCTGCACGGTTGCGCTTGCCGCGTCCACCGTCAAGCTCGACACGGCGCCAGACCGCATCAATGACATGGCGTCGCTGCAGAACGGCGCCAAGCTGTTCGTCAACTACTGCATGGGCTGTCACAGTGCCAACTCGATGCGCTACAACAAGCTCACCGAGATCGGCCTGACCGACGAAATGATCCAGAAGAACCTTCTGTTCACGGGCAACAAGGTGGGCGATCTGATGACCATCGCCATGAAGCCGGAAGATGCCAAGAAGTGGTTCGGCACCATGCCGCCCGACCTATCCGTGATCGCGCGCGCCAAGTCCGTCAATATGGGTGCCTCGGGTGTCGACTACATCTACACGCTGATGCGCTCGTTCTACCGCGATACCACCAAGATCAGCGGCTGGGACAATACCGTGTTCCCCAACATCGCCATGCCCAATATCCTTTGGCAGCTGCAAGGCCCGCGCACCATGGACCGCACCACCGTGCACCAGGTAGAAAAGGCTGACGGCAGCAAAGCCTGGGAGCGCGTGACCGCCTCTTACGATGCACAAGGCTATTCCACCATCAAGACCGAGGTGCTGGCCGATTACCATGGTCACGCCAGCGACAAGGCGGTATTCACCTCGGCAGACCCGCGTGCTACGGCCACGTTCGATAACAACGTGGCCGACCTGGCCAACTTCCTGGGCTGGATGGCCGAACCGATGCAACTGCAGCGCAAGCAACTGGGCGTCTGGGTGCTGCTGTTCCTTGGCCTGTTCCTGGTGGTGGCATGGCGTTTGAACGCCGCTTACTGGAAACACGTAAAATAACGTGGTTATCACCGCAGATAACCGTAGTTAAGTAACCGATTCGCTTTGCAAGGTGCGAAGCGATTACACTATATAAGGGAAACAGGCGTAGCATGTACGCCTGTTTCCCTTTTCGGCAGTGTGATCGGCTGTGCGCCCGCCTGCCCTATTATTCTTGAGATTGGAACCCCCGACATGATGGTGCTTTATTCTGGAACGACTTGCCCGTTCTCCCAACGCTGCCGGTTTGTACTGTTTGAAAAAGGCATGGATTTCGAAATCCGTGACATCGACCTCTACAACAAGCCGGAAGATATTTCGGTGATGAACCCATACGGTCAGGTACCCATTCTTGTCGAACGCGATCTTGTCCTGTACGAATCCAACATCATCAACGAATATATCGACGAGCGCTTTCCGCATCCCCAGCTCATGCCGGCGGATCCTGTCATGCGCGCGCGCACGCGCTTGTTCCTCTATAACTTCGAAAAAGAGCTCTTCGTACACGTGTCGGTGCTCGAAGACCGATCGAACACCGACACACGGGCCCAGGAAACCGCCCGGCAGAACATCCGCGACCGCCTGGCGCAGCTTGCTCCCATGCTGATCAAGAGCAAGTACATGCTGGGTGAAGAGTTCTCGATGCTGGACGTCTCCATCGCACCGCTGCTGTGGCGCCTGGATCACTACGGTATTGAACTGCCCAAGAACGCGGCGCCGCTGCAAAAATACGCCGAGCGCATTTTCTCGCGGCCCGCCTACATTGAAGCGCTGACGCCATCCGAGAAGGTCATGCGCCGCTAAGCCACCACCATGCAAGAGTCTTCGACCAAGCCCTATCTGATCCGCGCGCTGCACGAATGGTGCACCGACAACGGCTACACACCACACATCGTGGTGACGGTAGACGCCAACACCATCGTGCCGCGCGCGCATATCCACGACGGGCAGATCACACTCAACATAGGCACCCTTGCCACCAACCGCCTCAAACTGGGCAACGACTACATCGAGTTCCAAACCCGCTTTGGCGGGGTTACAGAGCAAATCTATGTGCCAGTGGCGGCTGTGTCTGCCATCTACGCGCGCGAAACCGGCGCGGGCATGGGCTTCGACGTGGTCGCATCCGAGCCCTATCCCGGCACCGAACCTGCACCGGCGGAAGAAGGCAGCGGCCCCAAAGTAGTGTCAGACAACACAGGCCGCCCCCCCACACCGCCCGACGACGACCCCAAGCCGCCCCGCTTGACGATCGTCAAGTAAAAGAACAAGGCAGGCATTTGCAGGGGCCGCGCACCCGACTCCTTGCCGCATAAGCGCATACAATGTTGGCGCCGCACCCACTCCCGGGGGCGGCGTCGTTTATTTTTCCCGCGAAAGTCATGAAACTCACCAAGCATCTTCGCCTGACGGCGCTTGTGGCTGCAGCATGCAGCCTGATTCCCGTTGCCGCACACGCGGCGGAATGGCCCACCGGCCGGCCTATTACCATCATTGTCCCGTATGCCGCCGGCGGTTTCGCCGACACACGCATGCGTATGCTCGGCGAAGAGCTGGCCAAAGAGCTGAATGCCAAAGTTGTCGTCGAGAACAAAGCGGGCGCCGGCGGCGTGATTGGCACAGCCGACATCTCCCGCGCCAAGCCCGATGGCTATACGATCGGTAGCGGCAATCTGGCCCCATTGGCGGTGAACCCCACGCTGATGCCCAAGAACGTCCCCTACGACGTCAAGAAAGACATTGCGCCGATCATTTTGATCGAAGAAAGCCCGCTCATCCTCAACGTTAACAAGCAAGTGCCGGTCAAGAACCTCGCTGAAGTGATTGCGCTGGCCAAGAAAGACCCTGGCGCCCTCACGTTCGGCTCCTCGGGCGTAGGTGGTGCGCACCACCTGTCGGGCGAGCTGTTTGCATCCACGGCAGGCGTCAAGATGACGCACGTGCCCTACAAGGGCGGCGCACCCGCTGCAACCGACCTCATGGCCGGCCATATCGACATGATGTTCGAAATGGGTTACGCCGCGCTGCCGGCCATCCAGGCCAACAAGGTGCACCCCATTGCGGTCACCAGCGCCAAGCGCCTCGCCCTGCTGCCCGACGTGCCCACCGTGGCCGAATCCGGCCTGCCCGGCTTCGAGTCCTACAACTGGCAAGGCATTATCGCCCCTGCCGGCACACCCCAGCCTATCATCCAGAAGCTGAACGCGGCATTCAACCACATCCTCCAGAAGCCCGAGGTCAAAAAGGCCTTCGACGCCACCGGTGGCCAGATCGGCGGCGGCACGCCGGAACACTTCCGCGACTTCATCCAGAGCGAAACGAAGAAATGGGCTGAGGTAATCAAGACCGCCAACGTTACGGTGGATTGAAACCCGCGCCGGGCGCCCACGCGGGGCGGTATTACCCCGGTGCTGAAACATAGTCTGTGTGGGGCGTGATGCCACGCCCCACCGTTCAGGCCGACTCGCCCCCGGTTATTTCCTTGGGCAGGTCGGTGCCGTGGTATTTCTTGAAAATGGCGTTGATCTCGCCATTCTTCAGGTTCTCGCGGATCAGCGCGTCGAGTTTTTCCTTGAGCGCGGTGTTCTGCTTGGTGACGCCGATACCCATTTTGGCGGTGGCCATGACGACCTTGATGTCCAGCGCCTTGGCCGGGTCTTTCTTGTTCAGCGCCGCAACGATGGCGGGCGCGGTAGAAAAGATGCTGGCTTGGCCGCTGGTAATGGCGGTGATGGCTGTGGCGTCGTTCTCGAAGCGCACGATGTTGGTGCCTGCTGGCGCCAGGCGGGTAACATTTGCGTCGTTAGTGGTGCCGCGCGCAGTCACAACGGTTTTGCCAGCCAGATCCTCCATCTTGCTGATGGCGGCCGCCTTGGGCGCGGCGATCACCGACTGGATGGCCGCATAGGGCTCGGTAAAGTCGATGACCTTTTTGCGCTCATCTGTGATGGACAGGCTGGAGATGACGATGTCCGCCTTGTTGGTCAGCAGGAAAGGGATACGGTTGGCTTGTGTGGTGGGCACGATTTCCAGTTGCACCCCGAGCGCCTTGGCGATCAGGCGCGCGGTGTCCACGTCCGAGCCGGTTTCCTTCATAGCCTGATCTTTCATGCCATAGGGCGGCGCATTCAGGTCGATGGCCACGCGCAGTACTTTTTGCGCCATGATTTCTTCCAGCGTATTGGCCTGGACGGGCGTAACGCCCAAGGTCAGCATAGCGGTGGCACATGCCAGCGTGGCAAGCGTAGCGCGGCGGGTGAAGGGTTTCATTGTTGTCTCCTGAGGGATGGCATGATTGCCTGTCGTTGGGCAGCGGCAGCCGCTGCGCGGGCTTCTACTGCTGGATTTGGTACTGTTGGATTTGGTACTGTTGGATTTGGTACTGTTGGATTTGGTACTGTTAGATTTGGTACTGTTAGATTTGCTGCTGCGTGATTTGCTGCTGCGTGATTTGCTGCTGCATAACCTGCTTCTGCATAACCTGCTGCGTTGCTGCCGGCCTGCGCTGCCGCAGCCGTGGCACTTGCCTCACAGGCCATTGCTGACAAACTGCCTGAGTTCGGGTGTGACGGGCTGGCGCAGGATGTCGGGGCCACCCTCTTCGTGGATGCGGCCCTGGTGCATGAAAATAATGCGATGGGCCACCTTCATGGCGAAACCCATTTCGTGCGTCACCAGCACCATGGTCATGCCCCCACTGGCGAGTTTTTCGATTACGCGAAGCACCTCTCCGGTGAGCTGCGGGTCGAGCGCCGAGGTCACCTCGTCGAACAGCATGAGCTTGGGCCCCATGGCCAGTGAGCGCGCGATTGCCACACGCTGCTGCTGGCCGCCCGATAACTGTTCAGGATAGAAATCGATTTTTTCCAGCAGGCCGACCTGTGACAGCACCGATTCGGCAACCTCGCGCGCCTGCGCACGCGACATGCGGCGCACGGAGCGCGGCGCCAGCATGATGTTCTGGCCCACCGTCAGGTGCGGGAACAGGTTGTAGCTCTGGAACACGATACCCACATCCTGGCGCAACTGCTTGAGGTTCTTGCGCTGTATGCCGGCGCCAAACGTGTGGCCGCAGACGCGGATCTCTCCTTCGTTGATCTGCTCCAGATGGTCCATGCAGCGCAGCGCGGTGCTCTTGCCTGACCCGCTCTGGCCGATGATGGCCACGATCTCACCTTTGTTCACCGCAAGGTCGACGCCCTTGAGAACGTGGTTGTCGCCAAACCATTTGTGCACATTGCTCAGGCGGACAACTTCAGATGCGTGCATGCACAGCTCCAGTAGCGCCCGGCTCAGGCCGGGCTTGTGATGGATGAGACCTACCCGCGCGCAATCGTGAGCCGGCGCTCCAGGCGCAGACTCATCCAAGACAGCGGATAACAGATAATGAAGTACAGCACCGCCGCCGCACCGAAATACAGGAAGGGCTGGAAGGTGGCGTTGTTGAGAATCTTGGCGTTGTATGACAGCTCGGCAAAGCCGATGACCAGCGAGGCAAACGACGTGTTCTTGACAATCTGCACCATGAAACCCACGGTGGGCGGCGTAGCGATGCGCAGCGCCTGCGGCAGGATGACCTGGAACATACGCTGGGTGCGGCCCAGCCCCAGGCATTCGGCGGCTTCCCACTGGCTTTTGGGCACGGCCTGTATGCAGCCACGCCAGATCTCGCCCAGGAAAGCCGCCGATTGTATGGTCAGCGCCAGCACAGCGGCCACCATGGGCGGCACCGAGCTATAACCCACAATGGTGGGACCATAGAAACAGACGCCCATCAGTACCAGCAATGGCGTGCCCTGGATGAGGTTGATGTAGCCGAAGGCCGCTCCGCGTATGCCCGGGCTGTCGGATACCCGCATCAGCGCCACCGTCAATCCGGCGATGCTGGCAAATAAAAACGTCAGCACCGACAACACCAGGGTGCCCCAGGCTCCGTGCAACAGATAAAGCGCTTGTTCGTGATTCATGCGCGGCCCCTGATCATAGCGGCGTGCCCAGGCGGCGTCGACGCACGAACATGACTTTTCCGGCCAACCCGAAGGCGCCGCGCACAACAAAAGACATGGCCAGGTACACCACCCACAGCACAATGAATACTTCGAAGTTTCGGAAGGTGAGCGCTTGCACATTGCCCGAGATGCCGAACAGGTCTTCCGTGCCCACGGCAGACAGCACGCTGGTGACCAGCATCAGCAGCACAAACTGGCTGGTAAGGGCCGGGTATACGCGTTCGAGGGCGGGCGCCAGGATGACGTGCCAGTAAACCTGCAGCGGCGACAGGCCAAGGCACTCGCCCGCTTCGCGCTGGCTGCGCGGCACGGATTCGATGCCGGCGCGCACGATCTCACAGGTATAGGCGGTGATGTTGACCACCAGCGCCAGCACGGCGCCCGTGAGGATGGGCAGCGTGATGCCGATGCTGGACAGGCCGAAGATCAGGAAATAGCTCTGGATGATGAGCGGCGTATTGCGGATCACCTCTACATAGGCACCCACCACCTTGCGCAGCCAGGGCACGCCCGAACTGCGGGCGATAGCACAGAGCACGCCCATGCAGAAACCAGCCAATGTCGACCAGAACGACATGAGGAGCGTGGTGCGCACCCCCTGGAGGAACATGGGCCAGTATTCGAGCACGGCGGCGAAATCAAACTGATATGTCATCCCAAAACCCTGTTTTATGGGTGAAACAGCGAGCCTGGCGTTATGCTAACCGCACAAATTGGTAAAACCAGTTATCGATAACCCTAAAACGCGCATTTTTTTGGAATATTGGTTTGACCAGTTGGGCGTGCGTTTCCTACCATAGCTCCAGCGTTGGCGAATGCATCGTTTTCCAGCGTAGCGTTTTCAACGCCCCCTTTTTCACCGCCATTGGCCACGCACCGCGTGGCACAGGGCACATTGCCGGATCGCATTACGATGACTTCCGCCGCCCCCGCGCGCAATTTCCGCAGCTATCTGCACGTTGCCGACACGCTCAGGCGCGCCATCCCCACGCTTAAGGTGGACGACAATGGCCGCCTGCCTTCTGAGCGAGAACTCGCGGCACTGCTGAAAATCTCGCGCCCCAGCCTGCGCGAAGGGCTGATCGCGCTCGAACTGCGAGGCGAGATCGAGATACGCGTGGGCTCGGGCATCTATCTGCGCAACATCGAGGCCGCCCCTGCGCAGGCCGCCGCAACGCCGCTGGGCGACAGCCCGCACGACGTTAATCAGATGCGGGGCTTTCTAGAGGGCGGTGTGGCGGCCTATGCAGCCTTGCACATCACCCCCGGCCAACTGCGCCAGCTCCGGAAGAGCCTGCAAGCCATGCAGCGTGCGCTGCGCCAGCCCGGCAAGCAGCGCACGCAATCCATCACTGACGCCGACAGACAGTTCCACATCACCCTGGCCGAAACCACCGGCAACGCCTTGCTGCTGCAAACGCTGGGCGATCTCTTCGATCAGCGCTATAGCCCTGTTGCGCAAACCATGCACAAGCATTTCGACGATTTCGACGCCTGGCGCGTTGCCGTGCAAGAGCACCAGGATATCTACGAGGCCGTCGCGGCGCGCGACCCTTTGCAGGCGATGGCCGCCATGCAGCGCCACTTAATGCGCGCGCACGGCAGACTAATGACCATGATCGGCTGACAACAGCGCCGGGCCCGCGCATCAGGGCCGGGCGCCCTTTTTTCTTTCTTCGCTTCCAGGATCCACCATGCAGAAGAGCAACCCGCAGAAGACCACCATCCGGCTCAACAAACACGACAACGTCATCATTGCGACCACGCAGCTCATGCAGGGCCAGTCGGCGGACGGCATTGCGCTGCTGGGCTTGATCCCGTCGGGACACAAGATCGCCGCCTGTGACATCCCGGCCGGCACGCCGGTGCGCCGCTACAACCAGATCATCGGTGTTGCCACGCGCGACATCCGCGCCGGCCAGCATGTGCACACCCACAACATGGCAATGATGACGTTCGAGCGCGACTACAACTTCTGTGCGCACCGCCGTGATATTGCAGTCAATGAAAACGCGGATACCTTCATGGGGATCGTGCGCGAGGACGGCCGGGTGGCAACGCGCAACTATATCGGCATCCTGACGTCCGTGAACTGCTCGGCGACAGTGGCCAAGGCAATTGCAGACCACTTCCGCCGCGACATCAACCCGGCCGCGCTGGCGGACTACCCCAACGTGGACGGCGTGGTGGCATTGCCCCACTCCACTGGCTGCGGCATGGCCTCGGCGGGCGAGGCCATGGATATTTTGCGCCGCACGCTCACGGGCTATGCACGCCACGCCAATTTTTATTCTGTCCTCATGGTGGGCCTGGGCTGCGAAACCAATCAGATCGCCGGGGTAATGGCGGCCGGCAAGCTGCAGGAAGGGCGGCGGCTTTACACGTATTCAATCCAGGACGCGGGCGGCACGACAAAAGCGGTGGCACAAGGCATTGCACGGGTCAAGGAGATGCTGGCCGAAGCCAATCAAGTGCGGCGCGAACCTGTATCAGCGTCACACCTTATGGTGGGCCTGCAGTGCGGCGGCTCGGACGGCTACTCGGGCATTACGGCCAACCCTGCCCTGGGTGCCGCGGTTGATCGTCTGGTCAAGGCTGGCGGGACAGCAATCTTGTCCGAAACCCCCGAGATCTACGGCGCCGAGCACCTGTTGACACAGCGTGCCGTGAGCCGGGAGGTCGGCGAAAAACTCGTGCGGCGCATCAAGTGGTGGGAAGACTACTGCGCGCGCAACCACGCCGAGATGAACAACAACCCGTCAGCCGGCAACAAAGCGGGCGGGCTGACCACCATCCTGGAAAAGTCCTTGGGCGCGGTGGCCAAGGCGGGCACCACCAACCTTAACGATGTCTATGAGTACGCCGAGCCTGTGAGCAGCAAGGGCATGGTGTTCATGGATTCGCCGGGGTTCGACCCAGTCTCGGCCACGGGGCAGGTGGCCTCCGGCGCCAATTTGATCTGTTTCACCACGGGCCGGGGCTCGGCTTACGGCTGCGTGCCTTCACCCTCACTGAAGTTGAGCACCAATAATGCCTGTTTCGAACGACAGGAAGAGGATATCGACATCAACTGCGGTACCATCATCAGCGGTGAAGAAACCATCGATAGCCTGGGCGAGAAGATCTACCGCGGCATGCTGGCGGCGGCGTCGGGCGCCCCCACCAAAAGCGAGCTGCACGGCTACGGGCAGAACGAGTTCGCGCCCTGGCAAGTGGGCGTGACGGTGTAAATAAAGGCGCTGTTGCGCAAACGCCCGGGTGCCGCTTCTGCGTGGAACCCGGGCGTTTTTATGGCGCCAGCCTGGTACGGACAGCAGCAAGCCTGCCCGTCAGCGCAGCAATTCCGCGTTCCAGGCATGCACCTTCTGCTGCTGCTCGCCCAGGCCCTCAATGCCCAGACGCACCACGTCGCCATCCTTCAGGTACACCGGCGGCTTCTGGCCCAGGCCGACGCCCGGCGGCGTGCCGGTTGAGATCAGGTCGCCCGGATTCAGCGTGACGAACTGGCTGATGTAGTGCACCAGGTAGGCCACGTCGAAGATCATGGTGCGGGTATTGCCATTCTGGAAGCGCTTGCCGTTCACGTCCAGCCACATGGCCAGATTCTGCGGATCGGTCACCTCGTCGGCCGTCACCAACCAAGGCCCGATGGGGCCGAACGTGTCGCAGCCCTTGCCCTTGTCCCACGTGCCGCCGCGCTCGATCTGGTATTCGCGCTCTGACACGTCGTTAACCACGCAGTACCCAGCGACATGCTGCAGTGCATTGTCGAGCGGCACATAACGCGCCTTGGTGCCGATGACCACCCCCAGCTCGACTTCCCAATCGGTTTTCTTTGAGCCTTTGGGCAGCACGATGTGATCGTTCGGGCCGGTGGCCTCGGACCACTTGTTGAACAGAATGGGCTCGGACGGCGGCTCGGCGCCGGTTTCGGCGGCGTGATCGCTGTAATTGAGGCCCACGCAGATAAACTTGCCCACGCCAGCGTACGGCGTGCCGATGCGGCCAGGGTTGGCCACCACCGGCAGCGTGGCCGTGTCGATTGCCTTCAGGGCATCCAGCCCAGCCCTGCTCAGCGAGGCGGCAGTGATATCGGCAACCTTGCCCGACAAATCGCGTACCTTGCCGTCGGCGTCCAGGCAGCCCGGCTTTTCCTGGCCCACCGGGCCGTAACGCAGCAGTTTCATTACAATTTCTCCTCAACCATAAGTTCAGATAGACCAGCCGCCGTCGATGACGTGCGTGGTCCCGGTTGTAAACGCGGCTTCCTCGGAAGCCAGGTACGCCGCCAGCGCGGCAATTTCGTCCGCCTTGCCAACGCGCCCGACGGGCTGGCGGGCGATGAAATCAGCCCGAATGGCCTCTTGCGACTTGCCGTACTTCTCGGCTTGCAGGGCGATGCGGCCTTCGAGCGACGGGGATTCGATGGTGCCAGGACAGATGGCGTTGCAGCGGATACCCCGCCCGACGTAGTCGGCCGCCACCGACTTGGTGAGCCCAATCACCGCCGCTTTCGTCGTGCCATACACAAAGCGATTGGGCACCCCCTTGATGCTCGATGCCGCAGACGACATATTGATGATAGAGCCCGCGCCCTTTTCCAGCATGCCCGGCAGGAAGGCACGGATGGTGTAATACATAGAGCTGACGTTCAAGCGCATGGAGAACTCCCAGGCATCGGTATCTGTGGTGAGCACAGTGCCATCGTGCACAAAACCCGCACAATTGAACAGTATATCGATGGGGCCTGTGCGGCCGGCAAGCGCCCTGACGGCGGCCTCGTCGGTGGCATCAAGCCGCTCCACTCGGCACCCCTCCAGACCAGTCAACAGCCCTTCGTTCAGATCTGTCGCAATGACAGTCGCGCCCTCGCGCGCGAAACGCTGCGCCGTGGCGCGCCCAATACCCTGACCGGCGGCCGTAACCAGCGCCAGCTTACCCTCCAGACGTCCTGCCATTGAAGTTCCTTGTCATTGATTACGGAAAACGGCCTGCCATGAGGCAGATATTCATATAGAAAAATACATTTTTATATAGGAATAGATCGTAGTCGCGGCGAAGAGGCACGTCAATGGCTACAAGTGCCTACCATCTCAGCATTTTCCCCAACATAGCGCGATAATTGACCGCTGAACATGTCGGTCATATACGCCTATCTCCGGCCTATTTCTCTGTAATATGTTTTTATCTATAAAATCAAACCCATATCACTACGCAGGCACCCCTCTCCACGCCGCCTCCGCTTTTCGAGTAGAATGACGCCTTTCGCCGGTTTAGCTCAGTTGGTAGAGCAGCGCACTTGTAATGCGAAGGTCAGGGGTTCGACTCCTCTAACCGGCACCAGTGATTCAAGCACTTACGCCAATCCTCCGGGGTTGGCGTTTTGTTTTCCGGGTTCATGTAAGCACCTTGGGCTCTTCCCCACAAACGGGGGATAGGGCATTCATCAGACACGGCTAATCACACCGTTCCAGCCGCACAGGGC
>NZ_JAJJOZ010000029.1:0-235 GCF_021653995.1 Paracandidimonas lactea | reverse complement strand
CCGATTTGTAAGGACACGGCGACCACCGATATCTACACCGAGGCACCTCCGCTCTTGCCCTACACGACGCTCTTCCGATCTTTATCGAGGGCATTATGGATTGGAGAGCTTGGCGCAGGCGCTGGTTGCCGCGCCTGGCCAGCCGCCAGGAAATCACGTGCTTCGGCCTAGATAGGCAGAGCGTCGTGTCGGGAAATCGTGTAGGTGAATCGGTGTAGATCGCGGTGGTCGCCGG